>CAYMQN010000389.1:0-1542 GCA_964392545.1 uncultured Desulfobacteraceae bacterium | reverse complement strand
TTTTAATCTGCGTTAATCTGTGTCATCTGTGGATCAAAAGCTTTTGTTTTATGGATAACCAGGAACTTCAAAAAATTGAAGTTTCATATGAGTGCATAGCATCCAGAATCCGTCATCCAGCATCGAGCATCCAGCATCAGGAAGCCGACTTCCAGGCTTCCTGATGCTCGTACACGACGTGCCCGCCCACGATCGTCATCACCGCCCTGCCCTTCATTTGCCATCCGTTGAAGGGCGTGTTGCGGCTGAGGGACACGAATTGATCCGCATCGACGGTGAAGGTCAGATCCGGCGCGACGATCGTCACGTCGGCGGGCAGGCCGGTGCGCAATCCGTGGTCCAAGCCCAGGATGCGGGCCGGGCCGGTGGCCATCAACTCCACCAGACGGGGCATGGTGATGGTGCGTTCGTGGACCAGTTTCAACATGAGGGGCAGGGATGTCTCGAGTCCGATGATCCCGTTGGCGGCCTGGTCGAATTCCACCCGTTTTTCAATACTCGAATGGGGCGCGTGATCGCTGGCAATGGCATCCAGGGTGCCGTCGGCCAAGCCTTCGCGCACCGCCTCCCGGTCGGCCGCCGTGCGCAGCGGCGGATACATCTTGGTGTTGGTGTCGTAGTCGCGCACCACCTCGTCCGTAAGGGTGACATAGTGGGGCGCGGTCTCCGCGGTCACCCGCACCCCGCGGGCTTTGGCCAGGCGAATGGCCTGGACGGTTTCCGCGGTGCTGACATGGGCGATGTGCAACGCCCCAGCGGTCAGTTCACACAAGACGATGTCCCGCAGGGCCATGATGGACTCGGCGGCATTGGGGATGCCGGCCAGCCCCAGCCGGGTGGCCATTTCCCCTTCGTTCATGGCGCCGCCCTCGGACAGATCCGGGTCCTCGCAGTGGGCGATCACCGGCAGGCCAAAGCCGCGGGCGTATTCCAGGGCGCGGCGCATGAGCAGGCTGTTGGCCACGGGCCGGCCGTCGTCGCTGAAGGCCACCGCCCCGCACGCTTTGAGCTCGGCGAATTCGGTAAGTCCCTCCCCCCGCGAGCCCGGGCTGACCGCCGCCACCGGATAAACGCGGGCCGCGCCGGCGGCCTGGGCCTGGGCCAGGATGAACTCCGTTACCTGGGCGCAGTCGTTGACCGGCGAGGTGTTGGGCATGCTGCAGACCGCCGTGAACCCGCCGGCCGCGGCGGCCCGGCATCCGCTAGCGATGGTCTCCTTGTATTCGTGGCCGGGCTCCCGCAGATGGACGTGCATATCGATCAGGCCCGGCACCACCACCATGCCGGCCGCCTCCACCACACGGCAGCCCTCCGGCGGCGGCTCGTTGCCCCCGCCATGGGTGAGGCCGGCGATCTTGCCGTCGCGGATGTAAAGGTCGGCCACGCCGTCGCAATGCCCCGGATCGATCACCCGCCCGCCCCGGATCAGGATATCCATCTTATCTGCCCCCCAGCACGAGATAGAGCAAAGCCATGCGCACGGCCACGCCGTTGGCCACCTGATCCAGAATGACGGAATAGGGCCCGTCGGCCACTTCCGGA
>CAYMQN010000388.1:0-1596 GCA_964392545.1 uncultured Desulfobacteraceae bacterium | reverse complement strand
TCTCGCTGGGCATCGTGTTCTATGAAATGCTCACCGGGCACAAACCGTTCGGGGGGGAGAATCTAACGGCCCTCATGTACGCCATCGCCAAGGCACCCTGCCGCCCCCTGGTGGAAATCGTGCCCGATCTTCCGCCGTGCTGTGTCGCCATCGTCAACAAACTAATGAACAAGGGCCTGACGCGGCGTTTTAAAACGGCCGAACAGACCCTCGAGGCCATTCGCCACTGCCGCGAGGCCATAACGCACTGAAAGGGGCTTCAAAACGCCTCGCCTGCCAAGGAGAAGGACAAATGTTGGAAATCACCCTGGAGCTGAAAGACACGATTCTGGATACCTTTAAAATCGACAAGGACGAAATCACCATCGGCCGCAACAGCGCCAATGACATCACCATCGACAACCTGGCGGTATCCGACCGTCATGCACGCATCGTGCGGGACAAGAGCGGCTACTACATCGAAGATCTGGGCAGTACCAACGGCACCTATGCGGACGGACGCCAAATCAGCCGCATGGGGCTGAGCGGTCATCAGGAAATCACCATCGGGAAGCACATGCTGGACATTCGGTTGACCGACAAGCCGGGTGGCGCATCGGATTTCGCCCGCACCATGAAGATCGACCGCTCCTGATCCCTGCAATCGGACGAGGTCCGGGAGGGCGCCTGGTGGATGCCGGCCATGGGACGTTCCGGCGTCGAAGGGATCATCGGCGTTATGGCCCGGATCAGGCCTCCCGCTCCTGCAAGGTGAAGCGCCAGCGACAGAACATGTCCGCGGGATGATCGTCCGGGGGCGCGAAAAGGCAGCTCACCGCAATGCGCGGATCGACTTCCCGCGCCAGGCCCTCGAATTCGCGGCGGTGCATCTCCTTGCAGTTGTATTCCCCCAGGCCGCGGTTCAGCCGCGCCACCTGGGTGGGGCAGGACGGCACGCTGATCAGCACCTCATCGTCCCGGCAGTCGATCTGGTAGCCGACCAAAAGCGTCCAGGGAAACAGGCGCAGAACCTGCACGAACCCTTCGAGGCCGTCGGCCGTGATGCCGAAACGGCTCTTGAGATCCCTGGCCGCCATTGCCGATACCCGCCCCCAGACGGCTTCATTGAGGCTCTCGGCGGTGGGCTGGTCGAAACGCTCGGTGGTGAATATAAACCAGAAGGCGTCCACGACCCGATAATGCCAGAGCAGAAAGTCCAGATATTCCCGCAATTGGGGTGCTTCCATGGATTCGAAAACAGGATGGGGCATGCCGCGGTCCTCTCGCTCAGCCAGTTTCGAGCCTTGAAAAGTTAAGTGCGAGGCTCCTCCCATAAGGCACAAGCCCTGAGTTAGTGCCCATCCATAAATGGCATCTTTCGGCCCCGGCCGGCGTTCTCGCTCTGTGGAAATCCTCGCCGTAGCCCAGCTACGCCTGCGGTTTCCACATCGCTGCGGCCTTGGCCGGAACCAAAATCTACCATCTCTGGATGGACACGAGTTAGCCTCAAGAAAGAAGATTTGAAGACGTTTTCTTGATGGAACCGTAAAAAGTTTCTGAGTCGTCACTCCCGCGGATGCGGGAGTCCAGAACCCATTGAAATGCCTGGATCCCCGC
>CAYMQN010000387.1:0-1654 GCA_964392545.1 uncultured Desulfobacteraceae bacterium | reverse complement strand
TGCTATTGCGGGATAGAGGCTGAAGCGTGTCCGGCCAGAAAGGGTAGATTTTGGTCCCTGGCAAGGCCGCAGCCGACTGGGAACCGCAGGCGTAGCCCCGCTACGCCGAGGACGCACAGGAGGCGAGAACGCCGCCAGGGGCCAAAAGATGCCCTTTCTGGACGGACACGCCTAACGGCCGGGCACGATGATCCGCGAGTCGTCTTTCTCCTGATACTTCTTCTGCAGTTCTTCCAGTTGACCGATCATTTCCTCGGTGGCCTGGCGCATGGCTGCGGGGAAAGATTGCAGAGCCTCCCTGATATTGTTGGCCGGCAGGTGCGCCTGGATCGGTAAAGGTCCTTCGGGCGTCAACAACTGGGAGGTACCCACGTATATCTCGGCACGCGCGTCGTCGGGAGAGCCGTCAAGTTTGACCGGAATCAGGCGCCGAACGGCGCCCGCTTTCAAATCGGTGTAGGATTCTTCACGGTAGAGATTATCAGGGTCCAGATTGAAATCGATTGGGTCCGTAGCAGATGGATTCATGAGGGTTCCTTATGGTCGAAAGTCAAATGCGTTTGCGGGATTCTTCCTCGATCTGCTCGAGGGCGGCGATATAGGGGCTGTCCGCCGGCAGGGCTTCTTTCAGATGCTCGGCAACGGTTTCGATACGCTCCAGGGCTTCGGCCTGGGTCTGGATGATGGTCTCGTATTCCTTTTGCAAGCCGAACAGGTGGTCGATTTTGCCGCCCAGCGTGCGCAGCATCTTTCCCAACTGCTCCTCCGGCAAATCATCCCGGTTTTCGATCAGGGTCAAGGCTTGATTGTGCAGCGCGCGATAGATCTGAAGGGTGTCGCCGGAATTGATAAACCTGCGGTAATCCAGAATGCGCTCGATTTTGGTTTTCAGCTCGTTCAGCGGAATGGGCTTCATGATGTAGTCGAAGGCGCCCATGCGCATGGCTTCCACCGCCGTTTCGATGGTGGCGTAGCCGGTGATCATAATGACTTCGGCGGAGGGCATATGCTCCTTGGCATACTTGACCAGGGTCATGCCGCCTTCCATGCGTCCATCCAAATCGGGCATATTTTTGTCGGTTAAAATGACATCGTAGCGGTGGGTCTGCATCAGCCCGATGGCGCTGGCCACATCCTTGGCGATGTCGGCTTGGTAGCCGATTTTTTCCAAAAACCGGGAGAGAAGGTCGAGAATGCTTTCCTCGTCGTCGGCCACCAGTATGCGAACATCCATCGAGACGTCTCCAGGAGATTTGCAGTTGAGGCGGAAGCCCCGTTGAAGGCGTTGCAGCGCGTCGCCAAACCCGGGGGCCTCCCGTTTTTTCATGACCCGATGGGGCTTACTATCCCCAGCCAACGCATTTTGTCAAACCCTATCCAAGGCCGGCTGGCCGGCCTTGGATTGTAAAAGGCGCGAAAAAACGGCGCCGCCCGATGCGGCCGGCGCAAGCCCGTAAAGAAGCCATGGACCGTTTCGTTGTGCGGCCGTACGCCGACCGCGGGAGATTCAAACCTTGGGGGCGTTTCGCCACGTCCGGCTAGAGGCCCGCCTTGCGTCCGGCCGCCGACACCGGCTTTTCGGGCGCTTCCAGGTGGTAGCGTTTGATTTTTTCCACCAGGGTGGTGCGGTTGAGGTTGAGCAGGCGGGCGGCCT
>CAYMQN010000386.1:0-1663 GCA_964392545.1 uncultured Desulfobacteraceae bacterium | reverse complement strand
AAGCCGCCTGGGGCTCCTCCAACAAGGTGACCCGAGAGATCCCCGCCTGTTGCGCCGCCTGCACGGTGAGCTCCCGCGCGGTGGCATCGAACGACGCCGGGACGGTGACCAGGACTTCCTGCGCTTCCAAAAACAGATCCGGATTTCCCGCCGCGACCACGTGATTCCAGGCGTGACGGATGTGTTCCAGTAACCGGGCCGAGGCGTCGAGCGGCGAAATATGCGGGACCTCCTCGGGCGCACCCCACGGGAGCAAGGGCGCCGTGCGGTCCGCCGCCGTATAGCTGAGCCACGACTTTGAAGAAGCGATGACCCGATCCGGCACCTGGGCCCCCCGTTCGCGGGCATACGCGCCGACGACGTTCGTTGGCCCCTGGCACCATGGCAGATCGAAACTCCCCTCCGGGTATTCTTGTTCCTTGACCTGGTACGAAAAGGACGGCAGCAACGGGCGGTTCTCCACATTTCCGGGGCTTACGACCTGCGGTATGTGCAAAAAGTGAATGGACCCGTCCCCTCCCTCGTACGTGTCCACGTAGGCCACGGCACAGTTGGTCGTACCTAGATCGATGCCGATGATATATCTCGATTCCACCTTTTTCCTCCTAACGATCTTGTCCCGGGCACTCGGCGTTACCGCTCGTCAGCGCCGAGCGCCACTTCGGCCGGCGCGATGATAGTCGGGGTCTGCCCTTTTGGTTGGGCCGGAAGATCGATTTGCGTGACTTTCCAGCCACAATGCTGCAGCACACCATGATACGGGGGGTCTCCGGTAACGCGACCGGTAAGCCGAAACGCTGAGGCATCAAAATCCGCCGGCACGGTCACCGGATCACCTTCCGGTTCCGATACGACCGGTGCCAGAGTGATGTATTCCCGAAGCGCTTCTCCGCACTGCTCATGAATCTGCCGCACGGCCGCACCGATTTGGGCGTCCGGATATCCCTTGATGTCCTCTTCCAGAAAGTCGATCAATCGTCCTTTGTCCTGAAGAATCGACAGCAATCGGATAGCCCCCGTTTCCGCTGCTTTTCGGTCCCCATGGACATCGCGCGCTTTGGGAACCGCACGTTTTTCCGCCCCTGTGTCATCTTGCACCGGCGGTTTGCGTCTGGCCCAAAAGATGAGAGGCAAAAGCAGAATTGCAGCGATCACCGCGGCTGCACTAAACCCCACCGGAGCGTAGAAGATGGCCTGGCGGCGCAGCTGGTCCAGCCGGGCGAGATGGGGTATGATCTCGTTGCGAGCGTCCGCATCCAGTCCCCTGGCGGCGTCGGCGAGACCCTGAACGGCGGGATCAATCACCCAGGTGGTCGCCAGGTACGTCCCGGCCAAGAGGATGGACACGCTAATCACCACATTCAACAATATCAACAACAGAGTCCTTTTCATGGTCAATCTCCCTTTCCTCCGGATGTGGGCCGCGATAACAACAACATGCGGTGGTCTCGCCCCACGAAAGACAGGAGCTCAAAAAACCGTAAAACTAATTAATATAAGACTTGTTCCGGATTTATCAAGTACGCATGTTTGCCGGGCGTGTGGTTTTGTTGTAAGCTGGCACCATGAGCTTGAACTATGAGGAACTCGATTTCCGGCAGACCCCGCTCGGCGATCTGATGTTGCGGCGTCGTCGGATGCACCTACTCGGGGATCTGGATAT
>CAYMQN010000385.1:0-1692 GCA_964392545.1 uncultured Desulfobacteraceae bacterium | reverse complement strand
TTTCGCCGGCATGACGGGCGAAAATGGAATGCGGTAGCGGTTGCGACACAGTCTCCAAAGCCGGGCTGACGATGGCGTATGGTTGCTTTTTGCCGGCCCGGTTCAGCAGCCATCGCGTGTCGACAAACAACGCGTACCAAAGGAGATTGGACATGCCGCAATACGATGTGGTGGTCGTGGGATCGGGATCGGGGGGCCAGACGGCGGCCTACACCTTGAAGGAATACGGACTTTCCGTGGCCCTGGTCGAAAACAGCCCGCGGCCGGGCGGGGTCTGCGCCCTGGCCGGGTGCCAGGCCAAGAAGTGGTATTACGAGGCCACCGAAACCATGGCCCGGGCCCGTCACCTGAACGGCAAGGGGCTGACCCGTCTGCCCCAGATGGACTGGGGTGCCATCCGCGACCAAAAAAGGGGTTTCACCGAACCGATCCCCGCGTCCACGGTCAAGAACCTGGAAGGAGCGGGCATTACCTACATCGACGGCACGGCCGCCTTCCGTGATCCTGAAACCCTTACGGTCGACGGAGAGCCGATCGAAGCCCGCTTCTATGTGCTGGCCACCGGCGCCCATCCCATGCCGCTGCCCTTCGAGGGGACCGAGCATCTGATTTCCAGCAGCGATTTCCTCGAACTGGATGCCCTTCCTCCGCGCCTGGTTTTCGTGGGGGGCGGGTTCATCTCCTTCGAATTCGCCCACTTCGCCGCCCGCCTGGGGCCGGCCGAAGCGATCACCATCCTGGAGGTGGCCCCGCGCCCCCTGGGACCCTTCGACGCCGAGATGGTGGATCACCTGGTGGCCGCTTCCCGGGACGAAGGCATCGCCATTCATACCGAAGTGGAACTGACCGGGGTGGCAAAGCGCGGCGCGGGATTTGCCGTCCACACCAAGGACGGGCAGGTTTTCGATGCCGACCTGGTGGTGCACGGCGCCGGCCGGGCCCCTTCCATTGAAAGCCTGCAACTGGACCAGGGGCAGGTGGATTACAGCCGGCGGGGGATTGCGGTGGACCGCGAAATGCGCACGTCCAATCCGCGGGTTTTCGCCGTGGGCGACTGCGCGGCGACGGTTCAGCTGGCCCGGGTGGCGGACTACGAGGGCTACGTGGCCGCCAAGAACATCCTGGCGGCGGTGGAGGGCGGGGAAGGGGCGGCCGTCGACCACCGGGCCGTGCCCGCGATCCTCTTCACCTATCCCCAATATGCCATGGTGGGCGCCACCGAAGACGCGCTTAAGGAGGAGGGCGTCCGATACTACAAGAATGCAGGTGCGGGGCTGTCCTGGCCCACCTACCGGCGGGTGGGCCTGCGCCATGCCGCCTACAAGGTGCTGGTGGACGAGGAGAGCCGCGTGCTGGGCGCGCACGTCATCTCCGACAACGCCGCCGGCCTGATCGAGATCTTCAAGCAGGCCATGCTCGATGCGCGCAACGTGGAGGATCTCTTCTGGCGCAGCGTAATGACGCCCTATCCTTCGCGGGAGAGCGACATCATCTACATGCTCAAGCCGTTTTTCGAGGACGATCTGCTGGCCGCTCTTTAGAATCGGGGATCCGCTTGCTGTTGGTTCCCATCGCCTTCCGCGCCACATTCGGCGGCCGTCTTCGCGACGGCCGCCGGATCGACATCCCCAACGCCATCGCCTATCGGCGCGCCGAAGATGCCGGCTTCGGGAAGGCCTGAAGGGTCTCGTT
>CAYMQN010000384.1:0-1752 GCA_964392545.1 uncultured Desulfobacteraceae bacterium | reverse complement strand
GGCTACGTCGAGGACCGACGGGAGGTGAGAACGCCGCCAGGGGCCGAAAGATGCCTGTATCCTGGACTATACACAAAGTGTTGGGTCAGAACGGGTAGCTTTCGGTTCCTGGCAAGGCCGCAGCCGACCGGCGCCCGCAGGCGTAGCTTGGCTACGTCGAGGACCGACGGGAGGTGAGAACGCCGCCAGGGGCCGAAAGATGCCCGTTCTGACCCAACACTAGCCGAGGGTGTTGGCAACCCTGAACGGCGTACATCTCACGGCCAGCACGCCTTTTTTGACCCACAGGCGCACCATGGTGATGGATTCGTTTTCCAGGTTGACGATATTCGGCAGGTCCTCGGCGAGGGTGATGTCTTCTTTGTTGAATTCGTAATAGAAGGTATTCTGGCTGAAGGGGTCGGCCACCAGGAGGACCTTGGCCGGGTTGTCGGGGTGTTTGAACGGCGATCCGGAATAGGCGATATGGGTTTCGGCGATCCGTCGGCGATCGGCGGGCCGGCGATAAGCTTGCACCTCGAATTTACCCGCTTTTTGCAAAAACTTGGTCAGCGTCATCCCCGCTCCTCCTGAAAACGGCGGCCTGTTTCAGGCAAGATGTTCCGCGACCAGCGCCTGGATGCTCTGCCGTGCCTCACGCTCCAGTTCCAGGAACTGGAATCCGGCGCCCAACAGATTGGCCTGGCGGTCGCGATAGTTGTCCACGACGCGCGAGGGGGCCTGAAACGGGCCTCCGGCACCGGGAAGCTCCAAGCGCATCGTCATAACCTGGCCCACCCGGAACGGAATTTTCTTCTCGACGAAAAAACCCTCCGAACTCAAATTGGTCACGCGGTGATAGTAGATGCCGGCCTCGCATTGCTCCTGCACCCAAAGTTCAACGTCCGCGCGGGGGGTGTGCCGTCTTTCGGCATCCTTTTGCCCCCCGAATCGATCCCGAAGCCCCACGGCATCCTCCTTTAGGGTGAAACCGGCACCTCGCGGGCCTGCTGCGGCGCCCGCCACACGGCGGCCAGAGCACCCGTGGTGAATTTGGACACGATCTCCCCGAAGACGACGGCCACCAGCATCCCCGGCTCGAACACCCCCAGGAAGGCGATCAGATTGAAAAGCGCGCTGTCCAGAGGGATGCTTACCAGATTGGAGCCGGCCACCCGTTGAAGCCAGCTGCGGTGGAGCAGTTGGTGATAAATCTCCGTGTCGGCGGCTTCGCTGAGCACGATGGCGATGAAGGAGGCCAGAATGATGCGCCATTCCACGCCCAGAAAGATCGATTCGAGGACCATGCCCACGGCGGCCACCAGAATCATGGTGTAGACGGCCTTGCGTCCGTAGCGATGCACCCGGTCGCGCTGGGTGAAGGTTATGCCGAAAATAAGGGTGCCGACGGAGACCATGCCGAAAACCGGCAGCGGCATGAACCAGGTGGCCGTATAGTTGGCAGCCAATACGGCGGTGATATAGATGGCCATCGAGGCAAACACGTGGATGGGTCCTTTTTTACGTCAGGGCCGCACGCGCTGCGGCCGTGTGGGGTCCTTGTAATTGTCGGCGGCTTAAAAGTCAATCCTGATTCATTTTCCCTCGATCGAAGGAAAATGAATGATAAGAACACGAATGGGCGGTCGCGGGATTGGGTGCCGTTGGGCCTGTGGGAGCGTTTACCCCAACGTTGATGAGCCCGTAATAAGTCTGTCTTACCGTCCAAACGTCATTCCGGCGAACGCCGGAATCTATTGATTTCAAGGTGTT
>CAYMQN010000383.1:0-1754 GCA_964392545.1 uncultured Desulfobacteraceae bacterium | reverse complement strand
AGGGCCTGGCTCCGGCCAAAAGGGCCATCTTCCGGGGGATGCTGGCCCACCCCGCGCTGTTCGACAAAATCGCCGAGTGGGGGGCCCGCTTCCAGAAATTGTTCACCAAACCGGCCAGCGATGTCATCGGGACATCCTGTGCCCGGTTCGTATCCCCCTTGATCGGCGACCGCCATTTTCGCCCCCTGGCGCGAACGCCCTTTCATCATCGGCTGCCTCGCCTGGATACCCCGGCCGGGGCTTCCGGGCTCAAGGTCGCCTTCTACGTCGGATGCCTGGCGGACAAGATTTTTCCCGACCTGGCCCAGGCCGTGGTGGATGTCCTCACCCATCACGGGGTGGGCGTCTTCATGCCGGAAAACCAGGCGTGCTGCGGCATTCCAGCGGTCTCGTCAGGCGACACCGAAACGTTCGAGCGCCTGGTGCGCCACAATCTCCGCCTGTTCGAGGGCCAACGGTTCGATGGCCTGGTGACGGCCTGCGCCACCTGCACCGCCACGATCAGGGAGATCTGGCCCATGATGACCGCTTCGGACGAGCGGTTGCACGCGCGGGTGCGGCAGCTGGCGGATAGGACTTTCGACATCAGCCAATTTCTGGTATCCAGAGTCGGCGTCGCGGCGTTGCCCGAGAGGGAAGGGGACGCGTGCGTGACCTATCACGATCCCTGTCACTTGAAAAAATCACTGAACGTATGGCGCGAACCCCGGGTCGTCATCGAGGCCAGCCGGGGCTACCGCTTGCAGGAAATGCCCGAAGCCGACCGTTGCTGCGGCATGGGCGGCAGCTTCAACCTTCAACATTATGACCTTTCGGGCCGCATCGGGGAACGCAAGCGAGACAACATCCTGTCCAGCGGGTGCGCCACCGTGGCCACCGGCTGCCCGGCCTGCATGCTGCAAATCTCCGACGTGCTGTCCAAGGCCGGCGCCGATGTCCGGGTGAAACACACGCTGGAACTCTATGCGGAGTCGCTGAAAGCCAGATGAAAACCGTATTGAAGCCCATCCAAGCCAAACGGATTTCCGACCAGGTCTTCGAGCAGCTGCGGGAGCTCATTTACCGCGGCGAACTCAGGCCGGGTGATCAGGTGATGCCCGAACGGGAACTGTCCCTGGCCCTCGGGGTCAGCCGCACCACGGTGCGCAACGCGATCAACAAGCTGGTGGTGCTGGGCCTCCTCGAACACAAACAGGGCCAGGGGACCTTCGTGCGCCCCCCGGAGGTGCGCGAGGGCAATCCCCTGGCGTTCGCCCTTGAAACCGAAGGCGCCACCCTTGAAGATCTACTGGAAGTCCGCATGGGCCTGGAGTGCAATGCGGCGGCCCTGGCCGCCCGCCGCGCCACCGAGGACGACATCAGCGTCCTGCAGGAGAGCCTGCAAAAGATGGAGGCGGCTTTCCGGGAGAGGGGCAACAACATCGATCCGGTCGTGGACTCGGCCTTCCACATGGCCATCGCCTACGCCACCAAGAACCCGGTCCAGATTTATCTGATGAAGCATTTCCACGATTTCCTGTTCCTGGGGATCAAGGAAAATTTGCGGATGCTTTACGAAGAGCCCCGCAACATCGAAGCCGTGATCGACCAGCACCGCAACATTGCCGAGGCCATCCGGCGCCGGGACGGCGATATGGCCTTGAGCGCCATGCGGCTGCACATCCGTTTCGTGATGCTGTTTTTCCGGGATCACCACAGCAAAGCCTACAGGGAGAAACTGGAAGCCATTTCTTTAGGGGGCCAGCCCGGCGGGC
>CAYMQN010000382.1:0-1760 GCA_964392545.1 uncultured Desulfobacteraceae bacterium | reverse complement strand
TATCATCGGCAAAGCGCCGCACCGCCGGGTGGTCGCTGTCGATGGTGGCGGAGGGTGTCAGGTAAGCCTGGAGAGATGGTTCGGTTGGCAAGGTCGACCTCGCTTGGCCTGTTCGATGGAAAAAGGTTTACCGGCATATAAAACCGATGCAACCCCGAAGTCAACTTGTGTGCTTTGGACGGATCCCGATCCGCGTAGGGGCTAACGCAACCTTAACCTTCCCTTGCCACCATCTCCGGACGGACACCACAGCAGGCACGATCGGCACGAGGCCGACTATTCTTGTGGATCGTTTGATTTGGGTTGATTTCATGATATGGTATGTTTTATGGGTTTCAATACCATATCTTGTGGCTTTAGCAAGGAGTTGGGTATGATTGACGTCAAGAAGACCTTTGTGCTGGACACCAACGTCATCCTGCATGACAGCACCTGCATCTACCACTTCGACGAGCACGACATCGTTATCCCCATCACGGTTATCGAGGAACTGGACCGGTTCAAGAAAGGCAAGGAGATCCTCAACTGCAATGCCCGGGAGTTCCTGCGCGCCCTGGACGATCTCACCGGCCATCACATCTTCAACGGCGGCATTTCCATGGGCGAGGGCCGGGGCAGGATATCCGTTCATCTGGAGTCCGCCCTGCACGAAAAACTGCGGGACAATTTCGCCAGCACCCAACCGGATCACCGTATTCTCAACACGGCCTACCGCATCGCCGCTGAAAAGGGTTTCGATCGGGCGGTTTTGGTCACCAAGGACGTGAACCTGCGCATGAAGGCCAAATCCATCGGCCTGACGGCGGAAAACTACCGCTCCGACCATGTGCAGAACCCGGCCGAGATTTACAAGGGGCGCAGCATCCTTGAAAATATCGACAGCACCCTGATCGATCTGCTCTTCCAGCCGCCCTACGAGGTCCCCCTGGCCGAGCTCAAACCGGCACCGTCGCTTCTGGCCAATGAATTTCTGATTCTGCGCAACGGGCGCAAATCGGCATTAGGGGTTTACGACATCGCTTCGGAGACCGTCCAGCGCATCGAGAGCCAGAGCTGCTTCGGCATCCGTCCGCGCAACGCCGAGCAGTCCTTTGCCTTGAGCGCCCTGCTCGACCGCAACATTCCCCTGGTCACCATGAGCGGCAAGGCCGGCACCGGCAAGACGCTCCTGGCCCTGGCCGCCGCCCTGGAAACCAAACGGTATTTCCGGCAGATTTTCGTGGCGCGTCCCGTGGTGCCGCTGAGCAACAAGGATCTGGGGTACCTGCCCGGGGACGTGAACTCCAAGCTCGACCCTTACATGCAGCCGCTTTACGACAATCTCTCGGTGATCCAGAATCAGCTTTCGGCGGACAATGCCCGCAACAAGCGCATCAAGGAGCTGATCGACGAGGAAAAGATCGTCATCACGCCGCTGTCCTACATCCGCGGCCGCAGCATCGTGAAGGCCTTTTTCATCGTGGACGAAGCCCAGAACCTGACCCCCCACGAGGTCAAGACCATCATCACCCGGGCCGGGGAGGGCACCAAGGTCGTGTTCACGGGCGACATCTTCCAGATCGACCACCCCTACCTGGACAGCAACTCCAACGGGCTGAGCTTCCTGATCGAAAAGATGAAAGGCGAGCGCCTCTACGCCCACATCACCCTCGAAAAAGGCGAGCGCTCGGAGCTGTCGGATCTGGCCACGCGTCTGCTTTAACCCCAATACTGTTCACTTAAGTATCTTGATGGCCTTTTCAAAGTCAATGAGTACCGTC
>CAYMQN010000381.1:0-1781 GCA_964392545.1 uncultured Desulfobacteraceae bacterium | reverse complement strand
GTCATCTGGGCCACCATGCCCCAGTTTCTGCACGGGCTGGGGGCCACCGCCTGGATCTCCCTGGCCGCCCTGCTGGGTGCCATGCTGGTGGGGATCCTGGCCTGTGTGATGCGGCTTTCGGGACGGCGCCTGTTCGTGCTGCCGGCCGTGGTCTTCATCGAAGCGATCCGGTCGACCCCGCTTCTGGCCCAGCTCTACTTCTTCTACTTCGGCCTGCCGTCCTTGGGGCTGCGCCTGAGCGAGACCCACACCGGCATCATGGCCCTCTCGCTGAACAGCGGCGCTTACGTGGCCGAAATCATCCGCGCCGGGGTGATGTCGATCCCCAAGGGACAGACCGAGGCGGCCGCCGCCTCCGGGCTGAACTTGGTCCAGCGCCTGCGCTACATTATCCTGCCCCAGGCCATCGGCGTCTCTATCCCGGCCCTGCTGGGGCAGATGATCGTCCTGGTCAAAGACAGCAGCCTGCTGGCCCTGATTTCGGTATTCGAACTGACCCGGGCCGGGCAGCTGATGGCCTCGGAGCGTTTCATGCCGGCCGAGGGCTTTTTCACGACGGCGGCCTTCTACCTTCTCATCTATTTCGTGCTGAAATACGCTTCCGGCCAGTGGCAGAAGCGGCTGATCTTCCGCCCTGCAGGAGGGGCCTGAGCCATGTGGGGCTTTTACCTCGAAAGTCTTCTCGATTCGCTGCCGTTTTTCTTCAAGGGCCTCTGGGTCACGGTTCAGGTGGCCGGGCTGAGTCTATCGATCGGCACGGTCTGCGGCTTTCTCCTGGGCATCGTCCGCGCGGCCCGCTTCCGGGCCCTGGACCTGGTCCTGGCCGGCTACGTGGACCTGATCCGCGGCACCCCCTTCCTGGTCCAGATTTTCATCGTTTTTTTCATCCTGCCCGAGTGGGGCATCCATCTGGAGGCCTTCAGCTCGGCGGTCTTGAGTCTATCGATCTACGGCACGGCCTACATTTGTGAAATCGTCTGCGGCGCCGTCCAGGCCGTGCCCGGCGGCCAGCGCGAGGCGGCCGCGGCCAGCGGGTTGACCTGGGTCCAGCAGATGCGCTGGGTGGTGGTGCCCCAGGCCCTGCGGCCGATCCTGCCGCCCCTGGTGGGCCAGTACGTGCTGTTGATCAAGGACACGGCTGTGGTTTCGGTGATCGGCCTGACCGACGTGACCCGCGTGGGCTGGTTTACCGTGCAGCGCATTCCCAACGGGATCCTGGTGTTCGGCCTGGTGGGCCTGATGTACTTTCTGATTTGCTATCCGCTGGTGTGGCTGTCCAACCGGCTGGAAGGCCGGCTGACGGTGGAGGACCAGTCCCTGTAGCCGGTGGGACGACGGCGGAGAAGGATCGCGCATGATTCGCTTCAGCGACGTGAACAAGTGGTTCGGATCCCTGCACGTGTTGCGGGATGTGAGCTTGAACATCGCCCCCAGCGAGGTGGCCGTGGTCTGCGGGCCCAGCGGCTCGGGCAAGAGCACGCTGATTCGCTGTGTCAACCGCCTGGAGACGATCCAGTCCGGCGAGATTTTCGTGGACGGCCTCGCGGTGCACGACCGCTCCGCGGATCTCATCCGCTTGCGGACCGAGATCGGTTTCGTCTTCCAGCAGTTCAACCTCTACCCGCACATGACGGCCCTTGAAAACGTGACATTGGCGCCCATGAAAGTGCGCAGACTCCCGCCGAAACAGGCCCGCGAGGCCGGCCTGGACCTTTTGGCCAAGGTGGGCATCCACGACAAGGCCAACGCCTACCCCTCCCAGCTTTCGGGCGGCCAGCAGC
>CAYMQN010000380.1:0-1820 GCA_964392545.1 uncultured Desulfobacteraceae bacterium | reverse complement strand
GACCGATACGGCAAGGGACTACTGGGGATACCCGGCGGCGGGGGGATCAGTCGAAAAGATTTTTGATGCTGCGCAGGACGCGCTGGTCCAGACGCTTGTTCACCTCGATCCGCAAGGCCAGCAGCCGGGGATTGTCCGGGTCGACGTCGAGGCCCGTCGCGATGTAGCGGCGCGCATTGTCGTAGTCGAAGCGGTTCATCTCCTTATCGGCCAACACGGCATATCGGTCGGCGATTTTCTCGCGGCCGCGGCGGGCTTCGCCGTTGCCCGGATCGATTTTTTCAACCTGGCGATAATAGTAGAGGGCGCTGTCTTCCCTGGGCCTGGTCAGCTTGTAGGCGTTGAGGGCGTCGTTGGCCTGGACCAACAGGCGCTGAATTTGGCGCTGGCGGCCCTCCTCGGCCTGCTGGTTGATTTGGGTCTTGAGATCCCATAACCGACGGTGATCGGCATCCACGGAAAGGCCGGTGGCGATGAAATCCAGGGCTTTCTGAAAATTGTCGCGCCGCAGTTCCCGCTCGGCCAACTGGCCGTAGCGCGCGGCGATGGTCTCCAAGCCCTCTCGAGCCGCGGCATTGTCCGGATCGCGCTCGAGAACCCTCTGGTAAAAATGGTAGGCATTGCGATCCTGCGGGGCGGTCAGATTCCAGGCTTCGAGATTCTGCCGGGCCTCCCGGAGCCATTCGGCAATCAAGGGATCCACCTCCGGCGCCTCGGCCTCCGGGGCCGGCGGCGGTTGCGGCGTCTCCCTGGAGGGCGCCAGAGCCCCGGCGGCGCTTTCGGCTTGGATGGGCACCCGGACCACTGCGGGCTGGTCTTCGGGGGTTCCCCAAATGGCATAGAGGATGCCGGCTGCCGCTACCAGCAGGAGCATCAGGATCGGCAGCCAAATCCAACGCCGTTTGCCACCTCGCCCGGCGGCCGCCATGGAATCCGGGGTCAGAATCATGGTCTCCTGATAATCCAGCGGGGGCTTCGGAACGGGGTCGTTGACGGGCGGCATTGGATCGTGCCGCCTGAGGGACCAGGCCATGGAGAGCTCTTCGCTTTTGAGTTCCTCCTCGAAGAGGCCTTTCATGAACTGCGAGAGCTTCTGTCCGTTGGGGCGAAAGCTCAGATGATAAATGCAGTCCTCCAGATCGGAGAGCATTTCACCGCAGGAGGCATAGCGGTCCCCGGGATGCTTGGCCAGGGCCATGTTCAGCACCGCGACGAGACATTCCGGCAAATCCCTGACCACGCGTTCCGCCCGGGTGAAACGGGCCTCCCGCGCCTGGGACAGAATGTCCATGGCATCCCCTTCGTACATGTAGCGGCCGGTCACCATTTCATAGAGGAGAATGCCCACGGAAAAGATGTCGGAGCGGTGGTCGACGTCCCGGCCTTCGGCCTGTTCGGGAGACATGTAGGCCACCTTGCCCTTGATGACCCCGGAGCGGGTGTTCGTGATGCGGCTGGCGGCCTTGGCAATCCCGAAATCGATGATCTTGACCTGGCCGTCGTAGGTCAGAAAGATATTTTGGGGACTGACGTCGCGATGGATGATGTTGAGGAGATGGCCCTGGAGATCCTTCATGTTGTGGGCGTAATCCAGGCCCGAGCACACACTGACGGCGATATGCAGCGCGTTATCGAGACCGAGGGGCATGTTGCGCTGCTCGGCACTGTGCAGGACCGTTTTAAGATCCTTGCCGAAGAGATACTCCATGGCGATGAAATAGCTGTCTTCCAGCCGTCCGAAATCGTAGATCTGAACGATGTTGGGATGCTGCAGCAGGGCGGCCAGGCGCGCTTCATCGATGAAATAGCTGACCGCCTCT
>CAYMQN010000379.1:0-1825 GCA_964392545.1 uncultured Desulfobacteraceae bacterium | reverse complement strand
CCACCAACACCGAACCGGAGAAGAAAAACTCCGAGGTCATGCCCACCGAGCCGTACCTGCTCGGATCCCACTCGGGCTGCTGCGGCCTGTGGACTTCCGGCCCGGACTATGACTGGGTCCCGGACGACTACAAAATCAAGGCCCGCAACGGCAAGGTCTACAACCGCATGACCACGGTCGAAGGTCTGTTCACCGCCGGCGACGGCGTGGGCTGCTCCGGCCACAAGTTCTCCTCCGGCTCCCATGCCGAAGGCCGTATGGCCGCCAAACAGATGGTCCGTTTCGCCAAGGATTTCGCGGACTACAAACCGGCCCTGGCCCAGAGCAAGGACGAGCTGGTGGATCTCATCTACAAGCCGGTGCGCACCTTCCTGGATCACAAGGACTACACCACGGCCATCGACATCAACCCCAACTACATCAAGCCGGAAGGCATGATGTACCGCCTGATGAAAGCCACCCACGAGTATGGCGCCGGAACGGCGACCTTCTATCAGACGACCAGCAAAAACCTGGAAATCGTCATGGATCTGCTGCAGACCATGCGCGAGGACTGTGAAAAACTGGCCGCCGGCGACCTGCACGAACTGATGCGCGCCTGGGAGATCGAACACCGCATCTGGACGGTGGAAGCCCACCTGCGCCACATTCAGTACCGCAAGGAAACCCGCTATCCGGGTTTCTACTATCAGGCCGACTACCCGGGACAGGATGACGAAAACTGGTTCTGTTTCGTCAACTCCAAGTTCGATCCCAAAGCGAAGCAATGGGATGTCTTCAAGAAGGACTACATCAAGATCATCCCGGATTAATGGAAATGAAGACTTGGCGTTAGCTTAGTCGAATACGTGACCTCCAGGTGCTCGGGAAACCGGGTACCTGGAGGTTTTTATTAAGCGCAGCCGAACCCATGTCACTTTTCCTCACGGCGGTATCCGCTGTTTTGCGGCCTCTGGACACACGCCGGCGCGCTGTCCCGGTCAGCGACCCGCGCCGACGTGTGTGCACAGTCCGAACGGATATCGCCTGAGACGATTGAAGGCGAACCGATCCGCAATAAAAATCGTTGAGGTAACAACCAAACGCTGTAAGTACGGAGGGACAGGATGACAGAGAACAAAGCCCCTGCTAGTGGAAGCATTCTCGTCGTGGGCGGCGGCATCAGCGGTTTGACGACCGCGCTCGAAGCAGCCGAGGTGGGATACGAGGTGTTTCTCGTTGAAAAAAATCCCTACCTGGGCGGCCGTGTGGCCCAGCTCAACCAATATTTCCCCAAATTGTGCCCGCCCACCTGCGGTCTCGAGATCAATTTCCGCCGCATCAAGGACAACCCCCTGATCAAGGTGTTGACCATGGCCGAGGTCACCAAAGTCGCCGGCGCGCCGGGCGATTATGACGTTCAGGTCAAGATAAGCCCGCGCTATGTCAATGAAAACTGCACCTGCTGTGGTGAATGCGCCAAGGCCTGCCAGAAGGAAATCGAGAGCGACTTCGATTTCGGCATGAAAAAAATCAAGGGGGCCTACCTGCCGTTCGAAGCGGCCTTTCCGGCCCGCTACCTGATCGCGCCCGAAATCATCGGTACCGACGATGCAACCCGCTGCAAGGAAGCCTGCCAGTATGACGCGGTGGAGCTCGACATGACCTCCCGAACCCTGGACCTCAAGGTGGGGGCGGTGGTCTTTGCCACCGGCTGGAAACCCTACGACGCCACCAAGATGGACCGATTGGGATTCGGTAAGGTGCCCAATGTCATCACCAACATGATGATGGAACGCCTGGTCGCCCCCAACGGCCCTACCGGGGGTCGGATTTTGCGCACGGC
>CAYMQN010000378.1:0-1847 GCA_964392545.1 uncultured Desulfobacteraceae bacterium | reverse complement strand
TTCAGAAGGGGCATCTTTTGGCCCCTGGCGGCGTTCTCGCCTCCGGTCGGTCCTCAACGCAGCCGGGTTGAGCATCGCTGCCACTCGCATGGCTTCACTGTCCGGCGTCCGTCGGTGGCGGTTTGTTGAACACCGCTGGTGTTACAGGCTTGGCGTGAAATCCCGTCTAGCGGGATAATATCCCGCAGCTTGAGGCGGGACCAGGAGTCCCTTACAACGTGTTTTGTCGGTTAACGGATACCCCAAATTGGGCCTTAATCGCTGTCGGATTTGAGAACGGACAGAAAGGCCGCCTGGGGGATTTCGACCTGGCCGACCATTTTCATGCGCTTTTTACCTTTTTTCTGTTTTTCGAGCAGTTTGCGCTTGCGGGTAATATCCCCGCCATAGCACTTGGCGGTCACATCCTTGCGATAGGCGGAAACGGTTTTGCGGGCGATGATGTTGCCGCCGATGGCGCCCTGGATGGCGATCTTGAACATCTGCCGCGGGATCTCGTCGCGCAGCTTCTCGCAGGACATGCGTGCCCGCGACACCGCCCGGTCGCGGTGTACGAGCTGGCTCAGGGCATCCACGCGCTCGCCGTTGATCAGGATATCCACTTTCACCAGATCGGTCTGCCGGTACTCCAGCACATCGTAGTCGAAAGAGCCGTACCCCTGGGTGACCGACTTGAGCTTGTCGTAGAAATCGTAGACCACTTCGGCCAAGGGCATCTCGAAGATCATCTCCAGGCGGTTGCTGGTCAAGTACTGGTAGTTCTTGTTGATGCCCCGGCGGTCGAGACAGAGCTTCATCACGGCGCCCATGTAGCGGTCGGGCACCATGATCGAGGCCCGGATGAAGGGCTCCTTGGCATATTCGATCAGGGTTGGATCCGGATAGAGCGCCGGGTTGTCGATGATATGGGTGCTGCCGTCCTGCATGACCAGTTCGTAGCTCACGGAAGGGGCGGTCAGAATGAGGGACAGATCGAACTCGCGTTCCAGGCGCTCCTGGACCACCTCAAGGTGCAGGAGTCCCAGAAAACCGCAACGGAAACCGAAGCCCAAGGCGGCGGAGGTATCTTTCTCGTAGATCAGCGAGGCGTCGTTGAGCTTGAGCTTTTCCAGGCCGGCGGCCAGGTCTTCGTAGCCGTCCGAGGCCACCGGGTAGATGGAGGAGAAGACCACCGGCTTGGTTTCCTTGAAGCCCGGCCTGGGCCGCTCGCAAGGCCGCTGTTTGTGGGTGATGGTGTCACCGCAGCTCGTGTCGCTGACGGTCTTGATGCCCGCGATGAGATAGCCCACCTCGCCGGCCGACAGTTCCTTGCGGGGTTTGCGCACGATCTGAAAGACGCCCACCTCCTCGACCTTGTAGGCGGCCTTGTTGGACATGAACTGGATGGTGTCGCCGGGCCGGATGCGCCCCTCGAAAACACGGAAATGCACGACGGTGCCCCGGTAGGCATCGTAGTGGGAATCGAAGATCAGGGCCTGCAGCGGCGCCGCGGGATCGCCCGTGGGGGGCTTCAAACGCTCGACGATGCCCTCCAGGACCGCCTCGATGCCGATGCCTTCCTTGGCCGAGACCAGGAGCGCGGTTTCGGGGTCGAGACCGAGATCCTCTTCGATTTCTTCCTTGACGCGTTCGATTTCGGCCGAGGGCAGGTCGATTTTGTTGATCACCGGGATGATGTCCAGATCGTGCTCCATGGCCAGATAGAGGTTGGCCAGGGTCTGGGCTTCGACACCCTGGCTGGCGTCGATGAGCAGCAGGGCGCCTTCGCAGGAGGCCAGGGCCCGCGAGACCTCGTAGGTGAAATCCACATGGCCCGGGGTGTCGATCAGATTGAGGAAATAGCGCCG
>CAYMQN010000377.1:0-1852 GCA_964392545.1 uncultured Desulfobacteraceae bacterium | reverse complement strand
TACGGCGAGGATTTCCGAAGAGTGAGAACGCCGGCCTGGGCCGAAAGATGCCCTTCCTGTAAGGACACGGCACATTATGCAGCGGGCCGGTCCAACTCCCGCCGTATCGCGAGTCCGATTTTCTCCAGCATGTACGGTTTGCGCACATAGCTGCCGGCACCCAGGCGCTGGGCTTCGCGCACGCGCTGGTTCTCGGAATAGCCGCTGGCGATAATGGCCCGCTGATGCGGGCGGACATCCAGAATCCGGCGGTAGGTTTCCAGCCCGTCGATGCCCGGGTCCATGATCATATCCAGGATCACGAGATCGGAGGGCTGCCGGCGCAGATATTCCACGGCTTCCAACCCGCTCGACACGCTGGCGACGGAATAATTCAACCGCCCGAGGAGGCTTTTGGCGATTTCACGCTGTTCCCTGACGTCGTCCACCACAAGGATGTGTTCGCCGCGTCCCATGTAGGCGTCAACGGGCAGGGGTTTGTCTTGCCGGCTGGGGGTTTCGCGGGTGGCCGGAAAATAGAGGCGAAAAATGCTGCCCTGATCGAGGGTGCTTTCCACGTCGATATAGCCCTCGTGATCCTGAACCGTTCCCCAGACCACGGCCATGCCCAGACCCGTTCCGCTGCGCCCCATCACTTTGCGGGTGTAGAAGGGTTCGAAGATGCGGTTGAGGGCCTCGGCCGGTATGCCGACGCCCTCATCCTGGATTTCCAGAACGGCATAGTCGCCCTCCTGGACATCGTCATACCCCCTGAGGGCCTGGTCCACATAGCGGTTGAAGGTCCGAATGACGATGCGTCCCCCGTCGGGCTGGGCTTCGAAGGCATTCAAGACCAGGTTCATGAGCGTTTTGCGCAGATGGACACTGGAGCCCTTGACGTTCAGAAGGTCGCCCTCGAGTTGCATTTCAAGACGGACGCGGCAATTTTCGGATGCCAGGCGCTGGTGCTCGGAGGAGGCCACGTAACCGGCAATGATTTCGTTCAGGTTGAGGACTTCGGTGTGGGTCACGCCCCGCCGGGCCAGGGTCAACAGATCCTGGACGATGGCCGCCGCCTTTTGGCCGGATTCCTGAATGGTCAGGATGGGGGCCCGCAAGGGGCTGTCTTCGGGAATCTCCATGAGAAGATAGTCCGGGTAGCTGACGAATCCGGTAAGGACATTGTTGAGGTCGTGGGCCACCCCGCCGGCCAGGAGACCGATGGATTCCATTTTTTGGGACCGCGCCAGTTTCTCCTGCAGCTCCAGCTTTTCCTTCTGGGCTTTTTCATGGTCGGTCATGTCGGTGGCGAACCCGATCACGCCGATCACCTCGCCCCGGGCGTCCTTGATGGGGATTTTGTCGATCAGCATGGGTTTGCGCCCTTCCGGGGTGTTGATCTGCCCGTATTTGCCGAGCACCGGCTCCCCGGAATGGATGATGGCGGCATCTTCCAAAAAGACGGGGTCGTCGCTTTCGGGGAAGAGCTCGCGATGGGACTTGCCGATAATCTCCGTGATCGGATGGTTGAGAAAATCGGCGAACTTGCGATTGGCACGGATATATTTCCCGGCGGTGTCCTTGTAAAAGATCAAGGCCGGGGATGCGTCGAGCATGATTTCGAGTTCGCGGGTTTTGATTTCCAGTTGGGACTTGACCTGATGCAGCTCGTGCGTGCGTTCCTCGACCATTTTTTCCATATTGGAAAAAATGTTGAAATAATTGTTGATCAGGTTTTGGTATTCCGTCTGGGTCAGCGCGAGTTCGTTCTTCAGGTGACGGATCTGGGTTTCAAGCTGCCGGATATGGTCGTCCTTGGGGGGAGGCGGTGAATTCATAGCAATACTAGAGCAGGCCTTCGGCTTCCATAGCG
>CAYMQN010000376.1:0-1904 GCA_964392545.1 uncultured Desulfobacteraceae bacterium | reverse complement strand
ACCTGGGCGGCTTTCCCCAGATGAACATCTGCTCCATCGCCATCGTCGGCCGCCATGGGGAGTAATGAACAAGACCACAGATGCATCAATGAAATGAATAGCCACAGATCGACACAGATGAACACGGATAAGAAAAAATGAGGTTTCTTTTTCACCAACGAAGTTGGCGAAAAAGAAGATAAATCCGTGTCGATCAGTGTTCATCTGTGGCTAAAAGGGTTTTACAGTGCTCGAAGTGACGGTCATACCGGATTCCCCCGTGGCGGACATTTTCGCCTGCAAATGCTGCGGGAGCGGGCTGCCGGATCAGAACCTGGAGATCCGCATCACGAATCGCGGCACGTCCGAAGTCACCCTCCAGAGCCGGTTCCGGCTGGAGGGCGATGAGGTTCTCGACTGGCGGGCGGTCTGTCCGGCCGGCGGTCGGCGGATCGCGCCCGGGGACGTGGCCGCCCTGTATGCCGATCTGGATCCGGCCCTTTTGGCGCGGTTCCGCGTTCTGGTGCTGTTCGACGGTGACAGCGGGGCCCACCGGTTCCCGCTTGCGGTCGTGACGCATACCTCAAGCCAAGGAAAAGATCCATGACCCTGCGGATACCCGACGAGGCCAAGGTCTTTTCCAGGCGTGGAAGATCCTGCCGCGGCCGGGTTGCCCCAACCGCCGACGGGCCCCAACACCCTTTGCGAGGTTTCCATGGACATACTGCAGTATACGGCTGATCATAATGCCTTCCGCGATCAACTGGGCGCTTTTCTGGCCGCGGAAGTGACCCCTTACGCCGCGCAGTGGGAGCAGGACCGCACCGTACCCAGGGAGATTTGGCACAAGATGGGACGGTCCGGTTTTCTGTGCATGGACGTGCCCCCCGAATACGGCGGCGCCGGCGGTGACTTCCTCTACAGCGTGATCCTGACCGAAGAGATGTCGCGCACCGGGATCACGGGGTTGGCCGCGGCCCTGCACAGCGACATCGTGGTGCCCTATATCACCGCTTTCGGCAGCGAGGACCAGAAGCGCCGCTACCTGCCGGGCTGCGTTTCCGGAGCTATCGTCACCGCCGTGGCCATGACGGAGCCGGATGCCGGCAGCGATCTGGCCGGGATACGCACCCTGGCCGAGGAAGACGGCGACAGCGTGGTCTTGAACGGTGCCAAGACGTTTATCTCCAACGGTCTCCTCAGCGATCTGGTCATCGTGGCGGCCCGGGAGGCCGATCTCGACAACCCCCACTTGGGGTTGTCGCTTTATCTGGTGGAAGCGGGTACCGAAGGATTCAAACGGGGCCGTCATCTGGACAAGATGGGCTGGCACAGCCAGGATACCGCGGAACTTTTTTTCACCAATTGCCGTATTCCGGCGGCCAATCGTCTGGGCAGTAAAGGCTACGGCTTTGTCATGCTCATGGAAAAGCTCCAGCAGGAGCGCATCGTGGCCGCCCTCGGGGCGGTGACCGCCGCCGAGCGCCTCATGGAATGGACGATGGCCTTCTGTGCCCAGCACAGGGAGGGCGCCAAACCGCTCTCCAAACATCAGTCCGTGCAATTTGCCATGGTCGAGATGCTCACCGAGGTGAAACTAGGCCGAACCTTTATCGACAAACTCGTGGCCGACCACATGGAAGGGCAGAATGTGGTGGTGGAGACCTCCATGGCCAAATACTGGACCACCGAGATGGTCAAACGGGTGGCGGACCGCTGCATGGATTTGCTGGGCCCCCACGGGATGTGCGACGATCACCCCATTGCCCGGGCCTTCCGGGACGTGCGGGTGATGTCGATTTTTGCCGGGACGAACGAGATTATGAAGGGGATCGCGGCCAAATTCATGCGATTATAGCATCCACGCAAGAAATGGTCTTTTGGTTCGAGGCGGTCATTCCGGCGGAAGGGGCTGTGCCACAATT
>CAYMQN010000375.1:0-1907 GCA_964392545.1 uncultured Desulfobacteraceae bacterium | reverse complement strand
AGGTGAACACGGTGGCGCCCCTGGCGGCTTCCCGGTTGACCGAGGATGTCATGCCGCCGGACATTTTTGCGAAGATGAAGCCCGAATTCGTGGTGCCCATGGTGGTCTACCTGAGCAGCGAGGCCTGCCGGGGCAGCGGCCAGATCTTCAACGCCGGGATGGGCTATTTCAACCGCGCGGCCGTCGCCACCGGCCCCGGCCTTTCGCTGGGATCCGCCGAGGCGCCGCCCACCCTGGAAGACATCGAGGCCAATTGGGAGGTCATCGACAGTCTTGCAAACGGCAAGGAGATCAACGATGCCACGGCGGCCCTGATGGATCTCCTGGCGCCGCCCCCTGCTGCCGAGCCCGCAAGCGAGGCGGCCGACACGCCGGACGTGGCCGCTATTTTCGAGCGCATGCCGGAAGCCTTCCAGGCCGACAAGGCCGCCGGCGTGGCGGCGGTATTCCAGTATTGCATTACCGGTGCCGGGGGCGGCGACTGGCAGGTCGCGGTCAAGGACCAGCAGTGCCGGGTAACGGGCGGAAAGGCGGAAAAGCCCACCTGCACCCTGATCATCGGCGCCGGGGATTTCGTCGACATGATCGCCGGACGTCTCGATCCCATGCAGGCCTTCTCTTCGGGCAAGCTTAAAATCGAAGGCGACATCATGAAGTCGCAGCTCATCGGCCAGCTTTTCAAGATCGCGTAAAGGGAGGTGTTACATGGCTACAGGCATCAAGGACAAAGTTGCCATCATCGGTATGGGCTGCACCAAATTCGGCGAGCGCTGGGACGTGGGCGCCGAGGAATTGATGGTGGAGGCCTTCGAGGAATGCCTGGACGATGCGGGCATCGCGAAAAACGACATCGAAGCCGCCTGGATGGGCACCTGCTTCGATGAGATCAGCGTGGGCAAGAGCGCTTTGCCGCTTTCCATCAGCCTGCGTCTGCCCTTCATCCCGGTGACCCGGGTGGAAAATTTCTGCGCCACCGGCACCGAGGCCTTTCGGGGGGCGGTCTATGCCGTGGCCTCGGGTGCCTACGACATCTGTCTGGCCATGGGGGTCGAAAAGCTCAAGGATACGGGCTACGGCGGCCTGCCCAGCTTCGTGGGCTCCAACTCGGGCAGTCTCAACTGGCAGTGGTTCCCCAACATGACCGCCCCGGGCACCTTCGCCCAGTTGGCCTCGGCCTATGCGGCCAAATACCGCATCGCGGACCAGGACCTCAAACGCGCCATGGCCCATGTTTCCGCCAAGAGCCACGCCAACGGGGTGCTCAACCCCAAGGCCCACCTGCGCAAGGCGGTCACCGAAGAGCAGATCATGGCGGCCCCCATCATCGCCCACCCCCTGGGCCTCTTCGACTGCTGCGGCGTGA
This sequence comes from uncultured Desulfobacteraceae bacterium, assembly GCA_964392545.1. Lineage (GTDB taxonomy): Bacteria > Desulfobacterota > Desulfobacteria > Desulfobacterales > UBA5852 > JABZFP01. Next base: position 544 of record CAYMQN010000375.1, on the reverse strand, counting down.
GCGACGGGGCGGCCTGCGCCATCGTCACGACGCCCGCGGTGGCCCGCAAACTGGGGAAGAAGGATCTGGTTTCCGTCAAGGCGCTGCAGCTCGCTTTGAGCAACGGCGAGGAGATGGGCTACAACGACTGGGACGGGGAACACTTTGTGACCACCAGCAAGGCCAGCGTCAAGGCCTACCAGGAAGCCGGCATCGAAAACCCCCGGGAAGAGATCAGCATGATGGAAGTCCACGACTGCTTCTCGATCACCGAGCTGGTCACCATGGAGGATCTGCACATCTCCGAGCGCGGCCGGGCGGTTTTCGACATCATGGACGGTTTCTACGACCGGGACGGCCGGGTGCCCTGCCAGGTGGACGGGGGCCTGAAATGCTTCGGCCACCCCATCGGGGCCTCGGGGCTGCGCATGCTCTACGAGATGTACCTCCAGTTCAACGGCCGCGCCGGCGAGCGACAACTGGAAGACCCCCGGTTCGGCCTGACCCACAACCTGGGCGGCTTTCCCCAGATGAACATCTGCTCCATCGCCATCGTCGGCCGCCA
>CAYMQN010000374.1:0-1914 GCA_964392545.1 uncultured Desulfobacteraceae bacterium | reverse complement strand
TTCGTGTATATTGCGACACAGCCTCGAAAGCGGGGATCCAGGCATTTCAATGGGTTCTGGACTTCCGCCTGTGCGGCCGCTATGGTGGACAGGCCCGCAATCGCAGGCGGGACGCCTTAGGGCCTTTCTACGGTTCCATCCAAGATGGTATCTAATGCGAAATGTGCTACGGCCAACTGGATCGCCGAAGCCAAGGGGAGGTTGCATACCGCAAGGACGATGGCGTTGACGACAACGCCAGGGGTTACACTTGGAGACGAGCCGGCCATGCCCGCAGCACCCATCGACACGGCGGATTACGACGGCCGCCGCACCCTGATCGTGGGGGACGTGAACACCGGAAAAACGCGCCTGACCCAGGCGGTTCTCACCGCCTGGACCGTCCAGGGCCGCTCGCGGGAGATCGCCGTCCTGGATCTGGCCCCGGAAATGCGTCGGGGCATCGGTGGGCGTCTTGCACTGCCGCCGGCCTTCCAGGGGGTTTACCGGACAGCAACCCTCGTGCCGCCACGCCTGCAGGCCGACAGCGAGGAAGCGGCCGAAGACCTGGCCGCGGCCAACGCCACCGCCATCGCACCCCTCCTGGACGCAATCCGCCGGGCCCCCCGCCCCATTCTGATCGTAAACGACGCCACCCTCTTCCTGCAGGCCGGAAGCTACGCCGAGCTTATCGCAGCGCTCGACACCTGCCAAACCGCCCTGATCAATGCCTATTACGGCGACAGCTTCCCGGATTACCGGCTCTCCCGACGCGAGCGCCGCCTCACCGAGCGCCTGATGGCCGCCTGCCACCCGGTCATCCGCCTGGCCCGCTGAGTCGGCCCCTGCCTCAGGGTCGGACCTGCTCGGGTGGGCATCGATTGGAAACCCTCTCAAAATGGCGATGGCCTCGCCCCATCAAGGCCGTAGCCCGCTATTTTGCGCCGCAGCGTATTTTTGTGGATGCCGAGCTCGCGGGCGGTGGCCATCCGGCGCCCGCCGTTGCGCAGCAGCGCGTCGGCAATGGCCCGTTTCTCGATGTCCTTCAGTGTCGCGGCACCCCCGGCAGTCAGGCTGACGGGCCGGGGGGCGATGGTTTCCGGCAGGTGGGGGAGATCGATGATGCGATCCTTGCAGAGAATGAAGGCGTGCTCGATGGCGTTTTCAAGTTCCCGGATGTTCCCGGGCCAATCATGCAAGGCAAAAGCGGCCAACACCTCGTCCGAAACGCCGATGATGTGTTTGCCGGTCAGTGAATTGAAGCGCACCACGAAATGGTCCACCAGCAGCGGAATGTCCTCCTTGCGCTCGGCCAGCCTGGGCAGGGACAGGCGGATGACGTTGATCCGATAGAAAAGATCTTCCCGGAAACGCTTGGCCGCCACCAGGGCTTGCAGGCTGTGATGGGTGGCGGCAACGACCCGGGCCTTCATCTGGCAGGAGGTGTTCGCACCCAGCGGCCGGAAGGTCCTGTTCTGCAGTACGCGCAGCAGGCGAACCTGGGTGGATAGCGAGATGTCACCGATCTCATCCAGGAAAATCGTGCCCTCGCCGGCTTCCGCAAAAAGGCCCGCTTTGTCCCGGCGGGCGTCCGTGAAAGCCCCGGCGCGATAGCCGAAAAGCTCGGCTTCGATCAGGGATTCGGGCAGGGCGCCGCAGTTGACGGCCACGAAAGGGGCCCCGCGCTCGGGGCCTTGATTGTGGATGGCTTTGGCCACCAGTTCCTTGCCGGTTCCGCTGGCCCCTTCGATCAGGACCGTGCTGCGGCTCGAAGCCACCAGCGGCAGCAGCGCAAACAATTCCAACATGCGGTGGTTTTTGCTGACGATGTCCTCGAAGCGGTGACGCTTGCGGTAGGCCTGCCGCAGCGCGTTGATTTCGGTAAGGTCCCGGAAAATCTCCACCGCGCCCATGGGCGTGCCCTGCTCATCGCGC
>CAYMQN010000373.1:0-1950 GCA_964392545.1 uncultured Desulfobacteraceae bacterium | reverse complement strand
GGCATGACAGGTCTAAATTGAACGCTCTATTGAATTGCGACCCAGCCTCGAAAGCTGGGATCTCTTTGCCTCCCCCTCCGTTTTGAAGAATAAAACTGGCTGAATCTGCGGCCGGTGAAGACGGAAAGAAGAAGGGAATCATCATGAAAGAAATCGATGCCCGCGGGCTGGCCTGCCCGGCCCCCGTGCTGCAGACCAAGGCGGCGCTGCAGGAGGAAGACCTCGCGAGCCTGAGGGTGGTGCTGGACAACGCCGCCTCCCAGCAGAACGTGCAGCGCTTCCTGGAATCCCAGGGCTACGCGACGGCGCTCGAGGCGGACGGGGAAGACTTCCGGGTCATCGGCACCCGGGGGGAGGCCCCGCAGCCCGTGGAAGATGAAGGCCCCGCACCGGAGGCCGGCGTTCAGCCCCGGAAGATCATGGTCATGTGCGCCACCGATCGCATGGGCTTCGGGGATGACGCGTTGGGAAAGAAACTCATGGTCAATTTCGTGCGCACCCTGAACGAGATGGGTCCGGAGCTCTGGCAGCTGGTCTTCGTGAACAACGGCGTCAAGCTCACCATCGACGGCGCCGAGGTGCTCGACGACCTGCGGGCCATGGAGGAAGACGGCCTGACCATCCTGGTCTGCGGCACCTGCCTGGAACATTTCGATCTGCTGGCGCGCAAGCAGGTGGGGGTGACCACCAACATGCTGGACATCGTAACGGCCATGCAGTTGGCGGACAAGGTGGTGAGTATTTGAGACCCGTGGGTGGCGGCCGACGATTCGATAGCTGGCTTGGGCTTATTTTCCTTTCCCGCATCACGTTGTATGCCAATTTCATGGTCTATGCCGCCTGCCTGCCGATCCTGCTCACCGAATGGGATATGACGGCCACCCAGGCCGGCAGTGTTTCGTCGGCCTTTATGTTCGGCTATGCCGCGTCCCTCTTCGTGTTCGCCTGGCTTTCCGATTATTACGGGGCCAGGCGCCTGTTCATGCTATCCGCGTTCCTGAGTGCCTTCTCGGCCCTGTTGTTCGCCTTTTTTGCGCGTTCCTACCTGTCGGGCCTCTTCCTGTACGGCTTGGCCGCGTTCACCCAGGGGGGCCTCTACACGCCGGCGATCATGCTGTTTTCGGACCGCTACGATGTCTCCCGACGGGGTGCGGCGGTGGGCTACCTGATTGCCAGCACTTCGGTCGGATATGCCTTTTCGCTGGTCGTAACGGGCATCTGTCTGGCCTGGGGAGGATACCGTGCGGCGTTCATTACAACGGGCTGTCTGCCCCTGGTTGGCCTGACCTTATCCTGGTATGCATTGCGAACAACCCCCAATCGCATCCATCCCCGCGAAGACCATCTTCACCTGGCATCGATCCTGCGGCACAATCGCAGCGCACGCTTTCTGATCGCCGGCTACACCTTCCATTGCTGGGAATTGCTGGGCATGTGGTCGTGGACGCCGGCGTTCTTCGCCGCCGCGATCGCCATCGGCGGCCATCATTTTGGCGAGACGGCCCAGTTCGGCGCCTACCTTGTGGCGCTGATGCATCTCATCGGCGCCATGGCCTCCGTATCCATGGGCCGTCTGGCGGATTTATGGGGAAGGCGGGAGGTGCTGATTCTGGTTGCGGCGATCGGCGCCGGCCTGTCGATGGTGATGGGTTGGCTGATCATGCTGCCCATTGCGCTGCTGGTGGTGATCGGCCTGGCTTATTATTTTTTCGCCATCGGAGACTCGCCCGTGCTGTCGACGGCATTGACCGAAGTGGTCGAGCCGGGCCGTCTCGGATCCATCCTCGCCGTGCGCAGTCTGCTGGGGTTCGGCGCCGGCGGTATTGCGCCCATCGTGTTCGGCGCCGTTCTGGATTTGACCAACCCGCCCGGCACCCCACCGGAAACCTGGGGATGGGCGTTTGTGGTCCTTGGGATCGGGGGGCTTATCGCTGCCTTGTGCGCCATTTT
>CAYMQN010000372.1:0-1969 GCA_964392545.1 uncultured Desulfobacteraceae bacterium | reverse complement strand
GTCCACCCGCACCAGCGGCTTCACCATTTCCCAGTTGGCCCGGGAACTGGACATCAGTACGCGTTCCATTCGCTACTATGAAGAAAAAGGTCTGATTTCCCCCCAACGCACCCGCGGCAACCAGCGTATCTACGGCAAACGCGACCGGGCCCGCCTGAAATTGATCCTGCGCGGCAAGCGTTTCGGCTACAGCCTGGACGAGATCGCCGAAATGATCGGCCTGACCGACGTCGATATGGGGGAGCGGGAACAGATTCACAAAAGCCTGGTCTACGGCAATAAAAAATTGACGGAAATCCGTGAGCGCATCACCGAATTGCAGGAAATGGAAATCGAATTGACGGACCTGCGGGAGAAATTGCGCCGCAGACTGCGGGAGATAGAAGAAGCTGAAAGCTGAAAGCTCAAAGCTGAAAGGAACGGCAGAAAGACAACCCGGAAGAAGCCGAACGCTGAAAGCTCAAAGCTAAAAGGGAAATAAGAAGACCTTCAAAACAAGCTGAAAGCTTGAAGGGAAAGCTATATGAAACAAATATTGGGCAGCTTTTGGCATAAGGCATAGGGATCGAACCGATTCCTCCATCACTCGGGCGCCCTCTCTTTTCCTTTCAGCTTTGAGCTTCCAGCTTGTTTTTCCGCCGTTCCCTTTGAGCTTTGAGCTTTCAGCTTTGAGCTTATGTCAATACCTCAACAATAATATTAATATTTATCCAACAAGAGGCCGTCATGTTTGAACATTTACTTTCCAAAGAGGCCCTGGCACTGCGCGCGGAAGTGCGCGATCTGGTCAAGTGGGTGCCGCGGGACATGATTCTCGACATGGATCACGACCGCATTCAGTTTCCCAAGGAATTCCTCCAGGAGGCCGGGCGCCGCAATCTGATGGGCTGCCGCTATCCGGTGCAGTGGGGCGGGCGCGGGCTGGACTGGGTCACCACGGCCATGGTCATGGAGGAAGTGGGCACCCTGGGCTATATTTTCGCCTGTGTTTTCGGGGTCGGCGCCGAACTGGTGTGCGACGCCATCGTGCTGCACGGCACGGACAGGCAACGCGAAAAATATGTCAAGCCCTTGCTCAAGGGCGATCGCTTCGCAGCCGAATGCCTCACCGAGCCGCGCGGCGGATCCGATTTCTTCGGGACCACCACCACCGCCGTGCGGCAGGGCGGCGACTATATCCTCAACGGACAGAAACGCTTCATCGTGGGGGCCGAAGGCGCCGATTTTTTCCTGGTATACGCCCGCACCGATCCGGACGCCGAGCCGCACAAGGCCTTGACCTGTTTCGTGGTGGACCGGGGCCCCGGGGTCGAAACCAAATATCTCTACAATCTCATGGGCTGCCGGGGAGGCGGCGCCGGCCGCCTGGTGTTCAAGGATGTACGGGTCCCGGCGGAGAACATTGTCGGCAAGCTCAACGGCGCCTACGCCGTCTTCAACACCATGATGATTCCCGAACGCCTGGGCACCGCCGCCATGACCGTGGGGGCGGCGCGGCCGGCCCTCGAGGTGGCCACCCGCTATACGAGCCGGCGCCGGGCCTTCGGCCAGGTCATCAACCAGTTCCAGGGGGTCAGTTTTCAGGTGGCCGAAGCCGCCATGCTGCTGGATGCCGCCCGGGCCCTGGTCTACACCACCTGCCGCAGCGTGGACGACGGCTGTCCGTCCCGCTACATCCGCCGCCAGGTTTCCGAGACCAAAAAATTCGTCACCGAGTCCTGCCAGAAGGTGGCCCATCATGCCATGCAGGTCATGGGTGGCATCGGCTACACGGATATTTTCCCGGTGGAACGAATCCTGCGCGACCTGCGTTTGGCATCGATCTGGACCGGCAGCAACGAGGTCATGGCCATGATCATCGCCAACGAGTGGTACCGGGAGCAGCTCGCCAAATCCCCCACCGACCTGGCCCGCCTGCCGGAAGACGATGCCCAGAGCGCGTTTGTGGAGGAGGAAAAAATATACTAAT
>CAYMQN010000371.1:0-1988 GCA_964392545.1 uncultured Desulfobacteraceae bacterium | reverse complement strand
ACCCGGTACGAACAGATGCTGGCCGAAGTCTCGGCGCGTGCCGCCACCCCCATGGAACTGGCCCGATTTGCCGAAGAGAGTCTTAGCCTCATTGGGGAAGCCTTTGCACCCTGCTGGATCGCCCTCTACCGGCAATCTTCGGAAGAGGGTGCCCTGGAACGGTTCTCCCACTGGCCGGAAAACGAGGCCGCGCTCGGTCCCGCACGCCTGGTTGCGGAGAAAGATGCGTTGGCCGGGACGATTTTCGCCGCCCTGCGTGACGACCGCACCACCCGCTTCGATTTGAGCGATCGAAACGCCGGTGGCGGGCCGCTTCAGACGGATTTCGGTGCCGCGCCGAGTTCCCTGACGGCGGTTCCCCTGTTCGTCGATGGGTCCTTTTACGGAGGGGTTCTGTTCGGCGAACCATCCGCACGGCTCGACACGGATGATATCCAGCCGTTGCTGGAAACGGCGGTGCGGATCATCGTCCGCTTCATCGAATCCACCCGCGCGCGGGAAATGCTGCTGCGCAGCGAAGAGCGCTTTCGGGAAATGGCGGAGATGCTGCCGGAGACCATCTTCGAAATGGATCTCGCGGGCATTTTGAGCTACGTCAATCGCAACGGCCTCCATCAGTTCGGCTATACCAGCGAGGACCTGCGCCGCGGGTTATGTGCCTATGATATGTTCGAGGAGACCGAACGGCCGCGCCTCCAGCGAAATATCCGGGCCCTGGCGGACGGCGATGCCACGCGTCTCAAGGAATACCGCGCCTTGCACAAGGAGGGCCGATCGTTTCCGACCATGGTCAGTTCCAGCGCCATCCGCAAAGCGGGCCGCATCGTCGGCGTACGCGGTTTTGTGATCGACGTCTCTGAAAAGAAAGATCTCGAAGAACGCCTGCGCAAGGCGAATCGCATGGAGGCCATCGGCAATCTGGCGGCCGGCGTGGCCCACGATTTGAACAATATTCTGAGCGGATTGATCGGCTATCCCGACTTGCTGCTCCTCGACCTGCCGGCGGAAAGCCCCATGCGCGCACCGGTGGAGGCGATCAAATCCACCGGGCAAAAGGCGGCCGCGGTGGTACAGGATCTGCTGACCCTGGCCCGACGCAACATTTCCCAATTGCAGATCGTCAATGTGAACGACATCGTCAGCGATTATCTCGACGCGCCGGAATTCCAGCAACTCAAGCAGTATCATGCCAATATTCAAGTGACGCGGGAGCTGGCACGGGACGTGATGAACGTGCGGGCTTCGGCGCACCATCTGTCCAAAGGGCTTATGAATCTCGTTTCGAATGCCATGGAAGCCATGCCGGCCGGGGGCCTTCTGCAGATCCAGACCGCCAATCGTTATGTGGACAAAGCCCTTGCGGGGTATGAAACCATACCGGAGGGCGAATACACGCTCTTGAGCGTCATCGATTCCGGGATCGGCATTTCACGGGAAGACATGCGCAATATCTTCGAACCGTTCTATACGAAGAAGCGGATGGGGCGCAGCGGCACCGGACTGGGGATGTCCGTCGTGTGGGCCATGATCAAGGATCACGGCGGCTTCGTCGACGTGGAAAGTGAAGAAGGGCGTGGTGCGCGTTTCGACATTTATTTTCCGGCGACACGCGAGAAATCGGCCCCCAAGCCGTCCCATACGCCCATCGAGGATTACCTGGGAAGCGAACGGATTCTGGTGGTGGACGACGTTGCCGAGCAGCGTCAGATCGCCGCCGACATGCTCGGCCGTCTGGGTTACGAGGTTCAAACGGTGTCCAGCGGCGAGGCGGCCGTCGAATGGCTGCGGCATCACACGGCCGACCTGCTCATCCTGGATATGATCATGGATCCGGGCATCGACGGGCTGGAAACCTATCACCGGGTGCTTTCGCTTGTACCGGAGCAGAAAGCCGTCATCGCCAGCGGTTTTGCGGAAACCGCACGTGTCACGGAGGATGCCGATCTCGTTCGTTTCATTGTAGAGCGAGACGTTGCCCGAGACGACCG
>CAYMQN010000370.1:0-1989 GCA_964392545.1 uncultured Desulfobacteraceae bacterium | reverse complement strand
CCCCTTCCCGGCGGGCATGCATCAATAGTTTTACTTTCCACACCGGCCAGGGCAATCATGTCGTTGCCGCCAACGATAACAGTGTCATCACCGACAGCCGCCACCCCATAGCGAGTACGAAGCCCCTGCGCAGGGTTATCCGCCTGCTATGCATGGGACTGATTGCTCGAAGGAAAACAACCGTTCAAAAAGTGCCAGTGGATAAAAGCTCGAGCTTGGTGTTCAATCGTGGCGAGGTTGAGCCCCTTCTTGGGCGCGACCGTAACTAGACTTCCCGCTATTTCAGATACTTAAGTTTTTTTAGCACCGATCAGCAATTGGCGCCCTTGACAGGACGGGGGTGCTCACCATAGGGTTTGCTGCCACCATGCTATTCGGGTTCTAGCCCGGTTGCCCTGAGAGAAAGGGCCGGCATTGCCGGGCATGGCATTTTTGATCGTCCGTCCGCGCCGGATCCGGCATGGCCGCGTCACGAAAGGAGGGCCGCTTAACTCCCATGAACGCTTCAGTCGCCACCATCATCGCCTGGATCGGCGGGGCACTTTTCCTGATCGCCTTTGTCTGGAAATCGCACGATTTTTTCAAGGAGGCCTGGAACGACGCCAAGGCCAGTGGGTTTCCGCCGCGCAAGTGCCTGCTGACGGCCCTTGCCCACACCACGCTCCTGTGGCTGCTGATCATCGGGAGCTTCGTCGTCTTCGGCGTGATTACGGTCAAGACGGACAGCCTGCTGATCGGCTTGCTCACCATGGGGGTCTTTGCGGTGGTCTTGATCGCCCTGCTCATCAAGCTGACCAACACCATGCCGGTCAAGGCCAAAGACCTCGCCAGGGAAGATTCGGCACCGTCCGAAAAGCCGACTGCCGAACACTAGGCGTGGTTGAGCCTGAAAATAATTGTCTCGTGGAGAGCGGGCGCGAAGCCCCTTTTAACATTTTATCGGCCGGGATGCAGCCATGAGCCTGAAAGAAGCGATCCTGACAGCGGCCCACCCTCTGGCCGCAGGGCGGCGGGTATCCGATGTGCGCATCGGTCTGGGCTATACGGCTGTTCTGCTGGACGACGGCCACGCCGGGGTGGCCTACACCTTTCGCGAGGCGGAAGGGGGCTGCTCCGTCTATCGCAACATTCGGCCCCTGGCCGGTCAGCCGGCCGCAGCCCTTCTCCAGCTTTTCGGGTCCGGCGGCCTCATCGAAGCGACCCTGGGTCTGGCCACGGCCAACGCCCTTTTCAACCGGCCGGACAAAAGCTATGCGCAGGGGGACATCCTGGGGCATCTGCACATCGGCTCCCAGGATCGGGTGGGTATGGTGGGGCATTTCGGACCCCTCGTGCCGGCCATTCGCAAACAGGCCCGGGAGCTGTATATTTTCGAGCGCATCGATTTGCCCCAGGGCAGCCTGCTGCCGGTGGCCGAGGCCGAACGCCTGCTGCCCGAATGCGACCTCGCGCTAATCACCGCCACCGCCCTCATCAACCAGACCGCCGACCACCTTCTCAACCTTGCCCAAAATTGCCGCGAGGTTGTTTTCCTGGGCGCCTCGACACCCCTTGTGCCCGAGGTTTTTGCGGACACTCCGGTGACCCGCCTTTCCGGGATTCGGGTGACGGACCCTGCGGCGATCCTGCGCATCGTCAGCGAAGGGGGCGGCATGCGCTTTTTCAAATCCCACATCGCGAAGGTGAACCTGACTTTATCCGCGGCCGGTTAACCGGCCGCGGATAAAAAAAAGGTCAAGCCGCAGATTCATTTTCCTGGTTATCAATAAAGTGAAAGTGGCTTTTTCGATAGGTCAGCTACCGTGAACGAGCAAAAACCATTCTATCCACAGATTACGCAGATGAACGACGATAACGGCATAACCGCATATACACGGTCAATGAACGATCTTTTAATCTGCGTTAATGTGCGTCAGCTGTGGATCAAAAGCTTTTGTTTAGTGGATAACCAGGCTCATTTTTTTTCGGGCTTATGAATCTTGATGAGCT
>CAYMQN010000369.1:0-2089 GCA_964392545.1 uncultured Desulfobacteraceae bacterium | reverse complement strand
GTACACATTGATAAAGCCCCCGCCTTGTTTTTGATGGGCACGATTGGATTTGAACCAGCGTCCGAAACCGTGCTTGGCCGATCTTTTCGCTCATATATTTGTTTCCAGCACCTGCCGTACCGTATGGGCCAGATCCGCATAGGTCACCGGCTTCATGAGCACGGCACTGAAGCCGATGGCCTCCTTGAGACGGGCATCGATCCGGTCGCTGAAACCGCTGCAGAGGATGATCGGGATATCGGATCGGAGGGCTTTGATTTGCCGGGCCAGCTCGTCACCGCTCATCCTCGGCATGGACATGTCGCTGATGACCAGGTCATATTTTTGCGGATCGGCCCGGAAGGCCGCGATGGCGTCGATCGAGCTGGCCCTGGTCTCTACCGTGTAGCCCAACCGTTCCAACAGATCCCGCCCGAGGTCGATCAACGCTTTCTCGTCGTCGACAAAAAGGATGCGTTCACGACCGGTGGGGAGCTTTTCCGCTTGTTCGGCCGCAGCCTCGAAGGGGACGTCGGCAACCGGCAAAAAGACGTGGAAGGTCGTGCCCGCTCCTGGCTCGCTGTAGACCTTGATGCGGCCGCCGTGGTCCTTGACGATGCCGTGCACGGTGGCAAGGCCCAGGCCCGTGCCTTCGCCGGTGGGCTTGGTGGTGAAATAGGGGTCGAAAATCCGGTTGATCGATTCCGGCGTGATGCCGTGGCCGGTGTCGGAAATGGATAGTTTGAGGTAGCTCCCCGGCTTTACGCCAGGATAGCTCCGCGCATCCTGCTCTTGAATGATTGCGGCGGCCAGGGTCACATCCAACAAGCCCCCGGTGTTTTTCATGGCATGGTAGGCATTGGTGCAAATGTTCATGACGATTTGATGGATCTGAATTTCATCCGCGAATACCGGTATGAGATTCGGCGGGATGTTTTCCCGGATTTCAATGTTGGCCGGCAGGGTCGCCTTGATCAGTTTCAAAGCGTCCTTTATCGCTCGGCCGATATCCAGCGGTCCCTTTTCGGTACGCCCCTGGCGGCTGAAAGTGAGGATCTGGTTTACCAGTTCCTTGGCGCGGAGGCCGGCCTGGGAGATCTGGGAGACATATTGATTCGAGGTGGAACCCGTCGGGCATTCGAGCTGTGCCAGATCGGCATATCCTAAAATGGCGGCCAGAATATTATTGAAATCGTGGGCGATACCGCCGGCAAGCGTTCCCAGCGACTCCATTTTCTGGGCCTCGTGCATTTGCGCTTCCATTTTGAGCCGTTGCTTTTCAGCCTCTTTGCGCTCGGTAATGTCCTGAACGAAGGAGACGCTGTAGCGTTCATTGCCATATTCAAATAGATTTCCGGTGATTGCCACGGGAACGTCGGTGCCATCCTTGCGGCGGTGGACAGTCTCGAACTGGACAAGGCCGTCCTGCTGTACCTGGCGCCACAACTGCCCGATTCCCTCTTCGGTATAGCCCCTGTCGATATCCAGGATATTCATCCGGCAAAGCGCTTCCTTGGTGTATCCGAGATAGCGGCAGGCATGGTCGTTGACATCGGCGATATGCCCGCCGTCCCTGGTCAGGAAAATACCGAATGAGGCTTTCTCGAACATGAATTGCGCAAGGCGCAACGACTCGGAAACGCGGCGGCGTTCCGTGATGTCCTTTATGAAGGCCACGGAGCAGTGCTGCCCCTCGAACTCGAGGTAGGTGGCCGTCACTTCAACCGGGAAGACCGTGCCGTCCTTTCTCCGATGGGCGCCCTCGACGGTGACGGCTTGCTCGGCGGTTAGCCGCCGCCACGCATCGGGCCACATGTCCGGTGCAACCATGAGATCGATATCGAATACCGACATCTCCAGCAGCTCTTCCATTGAATAGCCGAGGGATTCGCAGGCCTTCCGGTTGGCATAAAGAATGCGGCCGTCCCGGTCGATCCTGAGGGCGCACACCGATGCGTTGTCCAGGCAAAATTTGGCAAGCCTGTTTTCGTGGTTGTCGTGATTGGTTACGGGATTGCCGCCCGTGTTTCCCATGCCGCCCTCCGCGTTTTTACCTAGTGCCCATCCATAAATGGCATCTTTCGGCCCCGGACGGCGTTCTCGCTCTTCT
>CAYMQN010000368.1:0-2127 GCA_964392545.1 uncultured Desulfobacteraceae bacterium | reverse complement strand
GCGTCAGCGAAGCGAGCTGCGGGGTGCCGGTGCGCGCCGCCATGGCGGCCGATCCCGTCGCCGAGGTGTTCGACGGGGTGCCGGTCTACCTGGCCCGGGACATTCTGACGGCGGATCACACCGTCTGTCTCAATCGCATCAAGCCCCACACCAAGTTCAAGGGACCCCTGGAAAGCGGATTGGCCAAGATGCTCTGTGTGGGCATGGGCAAGCACGCGGGGGCCCTGGCCTATCACCGCTGGGCCCTGCAATACGGTTTTTTTCCGCTGCTGAGGGAAATGGCGCAGGCCATCCTGGAGCGCAGCAACTTCCGCTTCGCCCTGGCCGTGGTGGAAAACCAGCGGGACGAGACCAGCCTCGTCGAGGCGGTGCCGGCCGGGAAGCTGCTGGAACGGGAGCCGGAGCTGCTTGAAATTGCCAAGGGCCGATTTCCCCGCCTGCCGTTCCGCCGGTTGGATGTGCTGGCCGTCGAGACCATCGGCAAGGAGATCAGCGGCGCCGGCATGGACCCCAACGTTACGGGCAGGGCCTTCGACCTGAGGGAAAGCGATTTTTCAGAAGCGTTGGAGGCCACCCGGGTGGCCGTGTTGAACCTCTCCGCGACGACCGGCGGCAACGCCATCGGGCTCGGCAACGCCGATATCATCACCGAGAAGGTGTTCCGGGCCATGGATTACGAGGCCACCCTGATGAATGCCCTGACCAGCATGTCGCTCCACAAGGCCTTCATTCCGGTGCGCCTGCCCAATGACCGCAAGGCACTGCAGGCCTGCTTCACCACTATCGGCCCCAAGCCCGCCGCCGCGATTCGGGCGGTGATCATCCGCGACACCCTGCACGTGCATGAATTCCTGGCCAGTGCCGCCCTGGGGCCGGAACTGCTCGCAATCCCCGAAGCGAAGATCCTCTCGCGGGACAGCCTGGTCTTTGATGCCGACGACAACCTGCGCCCCCCCTGGCGCCCTTGACGGTCGTGATCGGTTTGGCGTTCAAACCTGCTGCCTGAACATCATCCTAAAGACCGAGAAGGAAGACGCCTTGTTCAGGCAGGCCAGTGACCTGTATTTTAGCACGATCACGACCCGATCGCCCCACCTCCCCGGCGAGCATCCTGGGCGAGCATCCTGCCGATCGCTCCTGATCCGGTCCGCCGAAGAACTCCAAAGCACCGCCGCCCCCCATCAATGTCATCCCCTTTCCCCGATCGGACGGCCGCCGTTTGGGATCGCACCCTAATCGTCGGCCTTGATACGCTCGTAAATCGCCTTGTCGCGCGGCGACAGGGGTTCTCCGCGATCGTAGAGCTTGTCCAGGAAATAATGGTAGAAATCGTGGCGCAGGCTGTCACGGTTGGCGATCACGAACCAGCGGTTGCGGGTCCAGATGACCGGGGAGGTCGCCTCCTGCCGGGTTTCGAAGATTCCCACGAGGGCCTCCGCCCGGTCGACGATGATATCGATGGACTCGCCGCCCAGTTTTTCAGGCAGGGCTGCCACCTCGGGATGGGTCACCTGGATTTCGCAGATCTCCGGCAGGCGTCCCATGCCGATCAATCGCAGGCCCACCCCGCGTTGATGGGCTTTCCGCAAGGCTTTTTCGAGCCGCTGCCAGGTGTCCGGAAAGAGGCGGATGTAGATCTCGCGACGGGCCGCATCGATGATGTCGACCGCTTTGGCGAGGGCCTCCTCGCGTCCCCGAAGGGTGAGCAGGTAGTCGAAGTCGGTGTCCGGCGTAAGCCGCGCGACCTGTTCTTCCAGCAAGGTCAGATTGGCCTCGAATTGATGCTGCAGCCGCTTTTTGAGTTCTTCGAAGGGCAGGGGGACAAATTGGCCTTTTTCGATTTCGAACACGATGCCCTTGCGGGTCAGGCTGCGCAGCACGTCGTAGATTCTGGAGCGGGCGATGCCGGACATTTTGCTGAGCTGCGAGCCGTTGCTGGGGTGCTGCTGGAGGAGGGCCAGATAGCAGGAGGATTCGTATTTGGAAAAGGCGAAATCCTGGAGAAGGCTGGTGATGTCCATAAGTGGACACTAATGAATGGTGCGGCAAAGGTCAACCGGCTTTACATTTCCGTTCGGATAGGCGCGGAGCGGGAATTGACAACGGGTCGGCAGTGATGATATTAAA
>CAYMQN010000367.1:0-2146 GCA_964392545.1 uncultured Desulfobacteraceae bacterium | reverse complement strand
CCGGCCATGCCGCATTTCACGGCCCCCTCGATATTCTCCTCGGAATCGTCGAAAAACAAAATTCGGGAACAGGGCTGCCCGGTGGCCTGGGCGACCTTACGGTAGGCCCGGGCCTCGGGCTTGCGGCAGCCCATGCGCGAAGAAACGAAGACGCCATCGAAATGCGCCAGCAGCTCTTGGTGGACCTCAGCCCAGATCCGTTCGTGTTCAGGGTTGGTATTGGTCATGACATAGAGCGGGAACCGCCCTTTCAAACGGGTGAGACAATGGCGGATGCCGGGTTTTTCACCCCGGATGATGGACTGCCACCCCTGGCGCAGGATTTCATCCGGCAGATCGACTTGCAATTGTCGACGCAGGGCAGCGAAATAAGCCTCTCCCGTTAGGCGGCCGCGTTCGAAAGCCTCATAGGCGGCATCGACCCGAAATCGATCAACCAGGGTTTCCACAGGCACACCGGCGTGTTCGCTCCACATGCGCGCGCAACGCTCGAAATCCACGTCGATGAGGACGTTGCCCAGATCGAAGAGAAGCGCTCGGATGTTTTTGAGGTCATTGGTCATTGGTTACGGCAAACACGGGATAGGGCAGTGTGCCGATGGCAAAATAGATCCGCAATGCCGTCATGCCCGCGCACGCGGGCATCCAGGCAGCTGCGCACACAGCCCGAGGGTGGTGCTGGATTCCCGGGTCAAGCCCGGGAATGACGGAAAAGAGGCTTTTCTTGGAATCCTAATCGTATTTCGTCCTTTCTGCCAAACTCCCGACCCGATAGCGATTTGGAAAAACCGTGTAGCCTCAGGCCGTGTTCTTTGTCGTAATCGCAATCGCCTTTTCTCGAATAAAAAATCCGATTACGAAAACGACAACAGCTCCCGCTTTCCGTCATTCCCGGGCGTGACCCGGGAATCCAGTCCAGACCGAGGGAATTGCCACCCTGACTACCTGGATGCCCGACCGGCGCGGGCATCCCTATATTGGAGCTTGGTTTTGTCGTAACCAATGGCCGGTTTTTAACAACCGGGGCCTATATAATGCCTTTTTGCCCGAGTTGCGTGATCGCCTCGTCCGAATACCCAAGTTCCTTCAGGATCGGGACGGTATTTTCGCCGAACCCCACCGGCCGCGAGCGCACCCCTCCGGGGGTTTCCGACAGGCGAACCGGTGTGCCGATGGTCAAAACCGGGGCGCCGTCGGCCCCTGGGATGCACTGCACCATCTCCCGCTTTTTGAACAGATCGTCTTCCAAGGCCTCGTCCAGGCGGCGTACGCCGCTGCAGCAGACATCGATGTCTTCCATGGCGGCCTCCCATTCCTCCAGGGTCTTGGTGCGGAATACGGCCCGGAGACCGGCGACCAGCTCCTCCCGCCGGGATTCATCGTATTGCAGCGGGATGTAGTCGGGCAAGTCGAGAAAGCGGCACAACCTTTCCCAGAAGCGGGCTTCGACGCATCCCACGGCGATGGTGCGGCCGTCGCGGGTGGCATAGGTATTGTAGCAGGCGTAGCGGTGGGAGAGCATGGCGTCGCCCCGTTCCGGAGGAGCCCCAAGAAGTTGCTGCATCAACAGGGCCACCGGCATCAGGGCCAGAACACTGTCGGTAAGCGAAATGTCGATATGTTGCCCGCGGCCGGTGCGCTCGCGATGATAGAGGGCCAGCAGGATGCCGATGACACCGTTCATGGCGCCCACCATGTCGGCCACCTGGATGCCGGGGATGGCCGGCGGCCTGTCCGGATACCCCAGGAGGTCGAGGACCCCGGCCCGGCTGAGATAGTTGACGTCGTGCCCCGCCCGGTTTTTCATGGGGCCGGTTTGCCCGTAGCCGGTCAGGGAGCAGTAGACGATACGGGGGTTGGCGGCCGCCACGCTTGCATAGTCCACGCCCAGGCGCTCGACCACGCCGGGACGGAACCCTTCGAGCACCACGTCGGCATCCTTGACCAGGGCGTAGAAAATCTTCAGCCCTTCGGGAGACTTCAGATCGAGGGCCATGTGCTCCTTGTTGCGCATGACGGTGCTCACCATGAGCCCCTCGGCCTCATAGCGGCGATTTTCGATATTGATGACCCGGGCGCCGTGGTCCGCCAGAATCATGGAGCAGTAGGGTCCGGGCAGCAGCCGCGACAGGTCGATGATCTTGAG
>CAYMQN010000366.1:0-2153 GCA_964392545.1 uncultured Desulfobacteraceae bacterium | reverse complement strand
CCTAATCGATGGAGGTGTGGTATGCAGACGGTTATCGTATCCCCAAAGTATCAAGTGGTGATACCCAAAAATATAAGAGAGGCTTTGAAACTTCAGCCCGGGCAGAAAATGCGCGTGATTGAATATGACGGGCGCATCGAGCTGATACCGGACCGGGACATCGCGGAACTCAGAGGCTTCATCAAGGGCATCGACACGCGGTTGGAGCGTGAGAAAGACCGGTTATGAACATCATCGATTCATCCGGCTGGCTGGAATATTTTTCAGACGGACCCAACGCCAGCCGGTATCTGCCGCCCCTGAATGATCCGTCCTCGTTAATCGTTCCGGTCATAACCATCTACGAAGTTTTCAAGATCGTTCTCAGGGAGTCCTCCGAGAACAATGCGCTGCAAGCGGTTGCCGCGATGCAAAAGGGCCGGGTGGTCGACCTTACCGCCAATCTCGCCATGGAAGCTTCGAAGTTGAGCCTTCGTCACGACCTTCCCATGGCCGACGCCATCATTCTGGCAACGGCGCGGTCTTTTCGGTGCACCATCTGGACGCAGGATGCAGATTTTCAGGATATCGTAGGTGTGAATTACTTTCCGACTTAGAGAAGCCACGCGATTTTTATTTCCGGGGAGGATGACGACGCCAAAATCAGTCGATCCGCGGCTGGTCTGTCCAAAGAACTCCAGAAAATAACGGACGCCCCAGATTCAGAGGGCGACCCCGACGCCGATGGGAATCTCTTGCATATGTACTCCCACCGCCTCTCTTGAAGAGCCCTGACCGGGCTTCTAATCCTGAAATATCATGTTTAAATCACTTCATTTTCTTTCACCTGAAAAGAAAACGAAGCACAAGAAAACGCCCGTGTCCCGCGGCGCTTCGCGCTGCCCTGCGCGTCGTCGACACGACCGGAGCACGCGGAAACTCGCCCCGCTTTCAGCGGGACTCAGACAGGTCCGCGCGCTTTGATCCGGCCGCATCGACGATGCTCGGCGCGGGACAAAGGGAAATCTGAACACCCAAAGCGGAAAGCCATTTCGGAGTTTTTTCAAGGGCTATACCGGGCTGCTCTGCGGTGAGGAATCCACTTCTCGCCTAACGTAAAAAGGGCGGTCCGCAGACCGCCCTTCGTCAATCCAATTTACAGGCAATGGGTTCTGTCAGGCGGCGGCGCTCGATCGGCGGCGCGGGTTCGATCGGCGGTTGCCGGTGGACGCATTGGATGTCTTTTGCTTGGGCCAGGCTTGGCGTGTCTTGGCGGCCCCGGAGGGGCGGCGGCTGCGGACGGCGGGGCGCGGTGGCCGGGCGAATTCCGTATCCCGCTGGGGCGTCGGCACCTGGTAGTCGAAGCCGTCGAGGCGGCGGCGTTCGATGGGCTCGCCCAGGAGCCGCTCGATGCTGCGCACCATGCCGTGGTCCTCGTCCGTGGCGAAGGTGAAGGCGTCGCCGTTGCGGGTGGCCCGGCCGGTGCGGCCGATGCGGTGGATGTAGGCCTCGGGCGTGTTGGGGATGTCGTAGTTGATGACATGCGACACCTGGGTCACGTCGATCCCCCGGGCGGCGATGTCGGTGGCCACCAGGATCTGAAAGGTGCCGTCCCGGAAACCGTCCATGGCCTTGCGGCGCTGGTTCTGGGAGAGGTTGCCCTGCAGGGAGGCCGACGGGTAGCCGGCCTGGTCGAGCTGGCGGCCCAGGCGCTTGGCGCGGTGCTTGGTGCGGGTGAAGATCAGCACCGAACCGGGCCCGGTGCCCTTGAGCAGCGTCATCAGCATGGGCGTCTTGAGGTGCGGGGCCACCGGGTAGAGCGCGTGGCGCACGGTTTCGGCCGGGGCCGTGTGACCCACCTGGACCGTGACCGGCCGCTGGAGGGTGTCCTTGGCCAGGCGGGCGATCTCCGGCGGCATGGTGGCCGAAAAGAGCAGGGTCTGCCGCTCACGGGGCACCTGGGCGATGATGCGCCGGATGTCCGGCAGGAAGCCCATGTCGAACATCTGGTCGGCCTCGTCCAGCACCAGGACTTCAATTTTTTTAAGATTGATGGTGTTGCGGCCCACGTGGTCCAGCAAACGCCCGGGGCAGGCCACCAGGATGTCGAGGCCCTGCCGCAGGCGGGTGATCTGCGGGTTGATGTTGACCCCGCCGTAGGCTGTGGCGCTCTT
>CAYMQN010000365.1:0-2153 GCA_964392545.1 uncultured Desulfobacteraceae bacterium | reverse complement strand
CTGCGCGCAACTGACAACGACAAGGATAAGGAGAAACCTATGTATTTCGATCAACCGGGAAAAGTCAACACGACGGCCACCCTCACCGAGGCCGCCCGCCGCGGGCGGGAGCTGGGGCTTGCGGAGATCGTGCTGGCCACCACCAGCGGGGACACGGCCTACGCCGCGCTGGAGCACTGCGAGGGCTTCCGGATCACGGCCGTTACTTACCATTACGGATTCAAGGAACCCTTCCAGCCGGTGATGCCCGAAGCCGTGCGCCAGGACCTGAATGACAAGGGGGTGCGGGTGGTGGCCGCCACCCATGCCCTCTCGGGCGTGGAGCGGGGTGTGGCCAAAAAGCACGGCGGGGTCTGCCCGGTGCTGCTCATGGCCGACACCCTCAAGCTTTTCGGCCAGGGGGTCAAGGTGGCCGTGGAGGTCGCCGTCATGGCGGCCGACGCCGGGGCGCTGGCCGGCGGGGACGTGGTCGCCGTGGGGGGCTCCTCCAAGGGGGCCGATGCGGCCCTGGTGATCGCACCGGCCCACGCGGCGTCCTTTTTCGATTTGCGGATCAGGGAAGTTATTTGCAAACCAAGAGATTTTTAATCCTTGCGCGTTATGAAATGGAAATGGTCCGGAAGCGGGCATGCCGCGTCGCCGCCCGAACTCACGCCGAAGGGCTCGTAACAACAGCGCCTGCCCGTGGAAAGGGAGGCCTCTTCGGCTCACCGACGGCATCCACAAGCCTTGGCCGCTGGTTTGGTGCTGTTGCAACGATCCCTAAGGCGTTCAAACAGCGCACGGCGACGCGGCATGACCACTTCCTCCCCGTACAATGAAAGAATGCTAAGGATGATTGTGCGTCATTCCCGGGCTTGACCCGGGAATCCAGCGGCCTTTGCAGTGAAACAAGGGAGTGCCATGGCATCCGACGACCATAGTCCGCCCACCATTCAGCCTCCACGATTCCCCGAACGCCACGTGGTGCTGGTGGCGCCGGAGGTGCACTGGAACACCGGCAACGTGGGGCGCACCTGCCTCGGGGCCCACGCGCGGCTCCATCTCGTGCGGCCCCTGGGGTTTTCCCTGGACAGCCGCCAGGTCAAGCGGGCCGGATTGGACTACTGGCCCCGGGTCGAGCTTCAGGTATGGGACGATTTCGCGGCCTTCCTGGACGCCATGACGCCCGAACCCGGGGAGGTGTGCCTCTTCACCAAGCAGGCGGCCCGCTCCTTCCGGCATATGCCGCTGCGGGAGCGCCTGTTTCTGGTGTTCGGTTCCGAGACCGGCGGCCTTGCCCCCGAGATTTTGCAGCGGTTTCCCGCGGCCCACTATCACATTCCCATCAGCCGCGCGGTTCGCAGCCTCAACCTGTCCACCACCGTGGGCATCGCGCTCTATGAAAGTCTGCGTCAGGCGCCACGCTGGCATGCCTGGTTAAACATTACTGAAAACTAAAAAACATAAAAAATAATGCTAATGATTCGGTTGACAGGCTATCAATAATAGCTAAGTTAAGTTTGCCAATTTCCAGTGCATCGCTATCGATGACGAACAGGAGGAATAGATGCGCTTTGACAAGCTGACCATCAAATCCCAGGAGCTGATCCAGAACGCCCAGTCTCTGGCATCGCGCTACGGCAACCAGCAGATCGTCAACGAACACCTGCTGCTGGCCATGCTGGAGGAAAAGGAGGGCATTGCCCGCTCGGTCCTGCGCAAACTGGGGGTATCCCCGGATACCGTGCGCGAGGAGGTGCGCAGTGCGGTGGACCGCCTGCCCAAGGTGAGCGGGGCGGCGGAAGTCTACCTGTCGACGGACACCCGGGCCGTGCTCGAAAAGGCCTTCGACGAGGCCGCCAAGATGAAGGACGAATTCGTGAGCATCGAGCACCTGCTGCTCGTGCTGGCCGACGCCAAGGGCGGCGAAGCGGCCGCGATCCTCAAGCGTCACGGGGTGACCCGCGACCATCTGCTCAAGGTGCTCATGGAGATCCGCGGCTCCCAACGCATCACCGATCCCAATCCGGAGGAGAAATACCAGGCCCTCGAGAAGTTCAGCCGCGACCTCACCGAGCTGGCCCGCCAGGGCAAGCTCGATCCGGTGATCGGCCGCGACGAGGAGATCCGCCGCATCGTCCAGGTGCTTTCCCGCCGCACCAAGAACAACC
>CAYMQN010000364.1:0-2170 GCA_964392545.1 uncultured Desulfobacteraceae bacterium | reverse complement strand
GGCGTTGGGATCCAGAACCATCAGGTCGTTGGGGCAGATGTACATGCAAGCCGTCTTGTCACCGCCTTTGCAGCCGTCACATTTCTCATCAATTACAAAGCTTGGCATTTAGGCTCCTCCTAGAAATAAATTCATAAAAGTTGTACCGGTGGAATCTCCGCCGGTAGTGTTGCGTACTGCGCCGAGCGTAACACCTCCCTTCATTTTTATGATCCGGACAGGCGAACCTTCCGGTCGTTCCTTGGGGTGAATCGCTTGAAACAGGGGTTGTCCCTGGTGGTTCGTCATGAAGTGCCGCTAATGCGAAAATAATAAAAATTTCAAGAGGATATAGTGTAAACGAGATAGTTTAAATATCACCGGCCCCTATACTTGTCAAGAATTTTCATTGAAAGAAACGCGCTCCGGGCGCCTGTTGGCGGGGGTTTGCGCCGTCGATGCCAGATGTGGAAACCGGGTATCATTTCGCCACTAGATATGGTATGGACGACCTGTGCCCAGGCTTGTTCAGGGGGCCTTGTAAACGCCGTCGACGTAAAGGAACTTTCATGGAAAACGATTGGATTCCCCTGGCGCGCGACGACCGCTTTCAGTTTGCCTGCGGCCCGGACGTGTCCTGCTTCAATGCCTGCTGCCGCGACCTCAACCAGTTCCTGACCCCGTATGATATTCTGCGGCTCAAAAGCCGCCTCGAGCTCACCGCCGGTCAGTTCCTGAAACGTTTCACAGAGACTCGCCTGGGACCCCAGACCGGCCTGCCGGTGGTCAGCCTGAAGGCCGTGCCCGAGGACGATCGGCGCTGCCCCTTCGTATCCGCGGCCGGCTGTCGGGTCTACGAAGACCGTCCGTCGTCCTGCCGCACCTATCCGTTGGCCAGGGCGGTCACGCGCTCGCGGGAAACCGGTGCCCTGACCGAGCATTTCGCCCTGATGCGCGAAGACCACTGCCGCGGCTGCAACCAGCCCCGCACCCAGACCGTTCGGGAGTGGATCGCGGATCAGGGGCTGGAGCGCTACCATCATTTCAACGACATGCTGATGGCGCTTATCAGCATGAAAAATCAGCACCATCCAGCCCCCCTGAACCTGCGGGAGCAGCGCCTGTTCGCCATGGCCGTGTACGACCTGGACGCTTTCCGCGAGCACCTCCGGGCCCACGGGACGCCGCAGGAACTCGCCGCATCGGCGCCGCGGGAAGCCGGCCTGCCGACGGACGATGCCGCCCTGCTGGCCTTCGGCCATGTCTGGCTCCAATGGACCCTGTTCGGAAAGGCGCCCGCGGCATGACCGACCACGCCCCAACCACGGACGAGGGCCGGGGGCGGGTGGCTTTGGTGCTGGGGGCGGTCAAGGGGATCGGCAAGGGCCTCGGTCTGGATTTGGCCCGCCGGGGGTTTCGCCTGGCTTTGACCCACTTCGACTGGGAGGAGGCCCTTCCCCGGATGCGGGCGGATTTCGAAGGCTTCGGCGACCGCTGCCGGATCCTGCGGGCGGATCTGCGGGACTGCGAAAGCGTTCGGGGCCTGATCGCCGATGTGGTGGCGTCTTTCGGACGTCTCGATATCCTGATCAACAACATCGAGCGCGGGGGGTGGCCCATCGTTCACGGGCCCTACACCCCCGAGCAGTGGGACCTTGAACAGGAAACCACCCTGCGTGCCAAGCGCTGGGTGTTCGCCAGCGCCCTGCCCCACCTCAAGGCGACGGGGGGCGGCTGCGTCGTCAACCTTTCCTCCATCGCGGGCCTGGTGGGCCGCAGCGGTCCGGCCAGCCTGGTTTTCAACGACGGCTATGCCGCCGCCAACCGGGCCGTATCCCTGCTGACGGAATCCTGGGCCCGGGAAGGGGCCCCGCAGGTCAGGGTCAACGAGATCATGTTGGGCCTGGTGGCCACCCGCCATGCCGAAGGCACGCGGGGGTGGGGTCTTTTATCCCCGCAACAGCGAAAAGCCCTTGTGGATCACACCTTGCTGGCGCGTACCGGCACCATCGAGGACGTGGTCAAGGCCGTGCGTTTTCTCGTCGACGAGGCGCCCTTCATGACCGGCAGCGTCCTCCGGCTCGACGGCGGGTATGTTCTGGGGGGGGAGGGGGTGGCGCCCATGCCGCCCGGCATCCTTTAGTGTCCGTCCAGAAGGGGCATCTTTTGGCCCCTGGCGGCGTTCTCGCCT
>CAYMQN010000363.1:0-2172 GCA_964392545.1 uncultured Desulfobacteraceae bacterium | reverse complement strand
GTCATCCCGGCGGAAGCCGGGATCTTTCACAATTTTATGCCGTTAGCCCAATGAGATGCCGGCTTTCGCCGGCATGACGGGCCAAAATGGAGTACTTCATCGGATTGCGACACAGCCTCGCATGCGAAGATCCAGGCATTTCAATGGCTTCTGGACTCCCGCGGGAGCTATGGCGGACGAGCCCGCATCCGCGGGAGTGACGCCTTAGGGATTTTCTACGGTTCCATCTTAATTGTTTTGCCGAATTCAGGGCATCGGCGCCACCGCGAAGATGACGGCGCTCCAGACGGCGTGGGAGACGACGACCGGGGCCAGGCGCTGCCAGCGCCAGTAAAGGAGACCCCAGAAAGCGCCGGCCACGGCGGCGGCCCCGATCAGCATGAAGTTGAACGACCAGATGTGAACGCCGGCATAGATGGCGGTGGCCGCCAGCCAGCCGCGCAGGTGCCCGTAGCGCAGCATCAACTGGCGTTGCAGGAAGCCGCGCCAATAGATCTCTTCGCAGGGACCGGTGACCAGCAGGAGAAGCGCAAAGACGACGGGCATGGGGACATCGACACCCTTGCCGTAGATGCCGCCGATCTGTTCGGCGGCAAACGGGAAGAGGGCCATCGAAATCACCCTTCCCAGCCAAAAAATGCCGTAGAGGGCCGCCGCCGAAACGAGGCCCTGGACGATGGCCTTGCGGTCGAAGCTGAGCTGCCCCCGGTAGTCGGGCTGGAGCTTGAAGGCCAAAAGGGCCAGAAGGGCGGCCGAACAGGAGATTTTGATCCAGAAATTGGACCAGGTCAGGTAGAAGGCCACGAACCAGAGCACCGCCGCCAGGGCGACCGTAGACCAGACGGCTTTCGAGGGGATGTGTTGCGGCTTCATCCGGTCATCCCCTGGAGAATCAGGGAAACCACCAGCAGCAGACCGAATGCCGTGTCCAGCTTGGCCGTGAGGGCATCGGCATTGGCGGGCACGGCCCGGCTCATCTGACGCAGCAGGCGGATGGCCAAGGGCAGGGAGGCGAAGATCAGCAGCACCCACGGGGTCAGCACCCCGGTCAAGGCCAGGGTCAGGATGCCGGCATAGGCCAGCACCATGAGTCCCAGGTAGGCATTCAAGCCCAAGCGGTGCCCCAGGAGAATTGCTAGGGTGCGAATCCCCCGGCTGCGGTCGTGGTCGATATCGCGAATGTTGTTGGCCAGCAGCACCAGGGCCACCAGGATCCCGAAGGGCAGCGAGACCCAGAAGGCCTGGAGGCTCAGGCTCTGGCGCTGCACGTAATAGGCGCCTTCCACCATGAGGGGGCCCCACATGAGGAATACGGACACCTCGCCCAAGGCGACATATTTATACTTCAGGGGCGGGGCGGTGTAGGTCAGCCCGGCCAGCAGCCCCACCAGGCCGATGACCAGGACCACCCAGCCACAGGCCAGGGTCAGATAAATCCCGATCACGGCGGCGATCAGGAAGAGGGTATAGGCGACCCAGCGGACCTGTTCCACCGCGATCCGGCCCTCAACGATGGGGTGGGGGCGATACTGGGCCGTGGCCGCCCGGATCGTGTCGACGCCGTTGACCACGTCGTAGTAGTCGTTGATCAGATTGGTGGCAGCGTGCAGCAGCACGGCGCTCAAAAGGGCCAGGAGGCCCAGGGACCAGTCGAAAGGGCCGTCCAGGGCGGCCAGTGCACTGCCCACGCTGACGGAAATGGCGGTCATGGCAAATGACCAGGGCCGGCTGGCCAGAAACCAGTTGCGGTAAAACCCCATTTTGAGTCCTTTCCTATCTACGCTTTGCCGGGGCCATCGCTTCGGCCGGCAATTCGAGTGCAGCAACCTATTCAATCCCGCGCGGGATGTCAAATGCAAGGAAGAGGAGGCCAGACCATGAAAATCAGCTTGATCGAACTGTACCATGTATCCGTTCCTCTTCAAAAGACCTTCTGGCCCACCTGGATCCCCGGCTACCCCCAAACCCACAACCGGTTTACCCTGATCCGGCTGGTGACGAAGGACGGCATCGAGGGCTGGTCGGCCGGCGCCGCCATGGGGCGCGAACGCGAGGGCCTGGGGGATCTGTTGGGCGGTTATCTCATGGGGGCGGACCCCACGGACATCGATCGCGTGCAGAGCCTGCTCAAGCAGGCCGGCTTTCTGGGCTGGCGCAACTTCTGGATCGAGC
>CAYMQN010000362.1:0-2190 GCA_964392545.1 uncultured Desulfobacteraceae bacterium | reverse complement strand
TTTGATCCACAGATGACGCAGATTAACGCAGATTAAAAAGATAGGTCATTGACCGTGTTTATGCGGTCATGGCGCGCTATTTCGTATAATAGACGCCCGGGATCCAGCTTTTCTTGATTTTGGCGGTTTTGACGTATTCGGCGCTGTGCTCGTCGATGAATTTGAAGCTTTTCAGCCCCACCCGCAGGACATCCTCGTGCACCAGGCGGCACCGGTCGACGCGGTCGATGTTGACATAGGTGCCGTTGGTGCTGTTCAGATCGCGCACATGATATTCGACGGGGCCCTCCGCCGCTTCCGGAGCGCCCCTTTCGATGATGCAGTGCGTACCGCTTACCGAGCCGTCATCGATGTAGATATCGCTTTCCGGCGAACGGCCGATGCGGATTTCCGGTTTGTCGAGTTCGAACTGGGCCGTGGCAATGCCGTCCAGGAGTTGCAGCAGGCGGGCCATGATGTCGACCTCCCCCTTAGGGATTCGCGAAGTGATGCGACGCTGGTATCCAGCCGTTTGAGGCAGCTTCCGATGCCTTTCAAGCTTAGGCGATTGCCGCCCCGAGGTCAACTGCCCTTGCCGCCGGCGCTGTATCCCGCCGCCTCCGGTTATTCCCTCACAGGACGTCACGTTTCCTCTTCGATCGAACCGGACGCGGCAAGGTTGTACCGTCCGATGGCGCGTGGTATGAAAGATTCATCCCACGGTTCAGCGAACAACCCTAAACGCCAGTGCCGCATCCGGATCGCCCAATGTCCTGTAATCCGCTTCAAAATCTTTGTATTTTCAATGCGATGGACGGTTTGCGGGACGGGTTGTCGCATTTCTCGGGGCCATCCCGAGCGGCCCTCGTGTTTGCGGTTCGCCCCGGCGACCCGATTCGGATCTACGACCCGCAAAACCTCCTGCGGGGTCACGAACCGAAACTCAAAGAGCTCTATCTCGATACCCCGCTTGCCGACCCAAGCCATCCGTCCCTGATCGGCATCACCCTCTACGACCAGTTTCTGGTGGAAAAGAACCTGCAGCTGACCGGGCTGATTTCCTGCGGGGGACGGTCGCGGTCCCTGTTCTACCAGATGTGGTTTACCGATCACCACCCGGACATGTGTGCCATCGGGCCCACCGAATGCTGGCTGGAACACGCCGCCTGGCTGCTCGCCCAGGATTTTTCCTCCCAGAGGAAGCTCTGCACGGAAATTTCCGGCTACGTGCTGCGCGGATACGCCACCCATGCCGTGCGGGACTACATTATCGACGAAATGAACCGCACCATGGGCTGGGACACGACCCTGCGGGTCTACGACATCCTGGATGCGGTGCTGGGTGTTTCGCGCACCCGGGAGGAAGGCGCCTGGCCCCGCGGGGACCTGGTCTTTGTCGAATCCCCGCGACTGGCCGGCGTGCCCTTCATCGCCCGCTTTCCCGAAAACGAACGGCCGGTTCTCACGAATTTCAAGCATGTGCGCAAACTCCTGCAAGCCGTCGAAAACTCGGACCGCAAGCTGCTTTCGGATGGCCGCTACATCATGGGCATTGCGGATCGCGACCCGCCCGCCTACCGCATCGGGGCCGATTTCCGCGGTCGGCATGGCTTTTTAAGCTACAATGAGGATTTGGTCTGCAGCTTCGAGGACGGTGACTTTCATGCCACCACCCATCGCGCCAATCTGGTTCAGATGGAGGAAATCCTGATCGATGCCGAGCTGGAGCCTGCCGTAAGCCACGACCTGTATCGTCTGGTCACCCATATCGTTCACCTGGCCGAGCAGCAGAAATACGGCTGCACCCTGGTGGTGGACCTGAATCCGGTTCCCATCGACATCCCCGGCCAGAAACTGCATCAGCCGCTCGACCTGCGCCGGGCAAGCAATCTGGAGTTGGCCGGTGCGCTGTCCAAGGTGGATGGTGCCGTGCATATCGGGGCGGATTTGCAGCTGCACGGTTTTGCCTGTCTCCTGGACGGCCTGAGCATTCCCGGCGAGGACCGTTCCCGGGGCGCCCGTTTCAACTCCGCGCTGCGCTTTACGGCCGAACGCCCGGATCTGGTGGTCATCGTCGTATCGGCGGACCGGCCGGTTTCCATCATTCAATCCGGGGTCGAGCTGAGCGCCCAGTGCGATCTGAAACCGGCGCCCGGTTCCGCCCAGGCCCCCCCGACCCTGGCGCAGTGGATCGAGGAGGCTTGACAACCC
>CAYMQN010000361.1:0-2228 GCA_964392545.1 uncultured Desulfobacteraceae bacterium | reverse complement strand
TGCGCCTCATCATCCAGGACGGCTACGACATGGAAGGCTTTATCCGCCACGTGGCCTTTCGCGAAACCGAGCGCTGCCGCTACTGCTACCACGACCGGCTGCGGGCGGCGGCCCTGGTGGCCCGCAAGGGCAAGTTCGCGGCCTTTACCAGCACCCTGCTCTACAGCCGCCACCAGAAGCACGACCTGATCCGGGAGATGGGCGAATCCGTCGCGCGGGAGAGCGGCGTGCGCTTCCTCTACCGCGATTTTCGCGACGGGTGGCGGGAGGGCATCGAGGCCTCCAAAGCCCTGGGCCTGTATCGGCAGCAATACTGCGGGTGCATCTACAGCGAAAAAGAACGCTACTACCGCGCTCCCAAGGCTTCCGGTCCGAGGCCATGACGCGGCCCGACCTCAACCCCGATCCCCAACACGCCTGGCCATGTTTACCAATTTCATCTACCTGATCATCGCCATTCTGATCTACGCCATCTATCAGCCCCCGGAGAGCCCGGGCATGGCCGCCTGGGAGGCCTGGGGCCTGGCGGCCCTCCTGGTGGCCGCCTTTAGCGGCTTTTCACGCTGGCTCTTTCGCCGCCTGGCGGCCGTCCTGGACGAACTGGACGCCTTCAGCGCCGACCACCGCCACTCCGGCCTGGTCACCCGCCAGTGCATGGCGGCCCTTGCCTTTTTCGCCGTACTGGTGCACGGTCTGGGATTGCCCGCCTATCTGGAGGGTTGGCCCCCCTTCCAGCTGCTGCCGACCCTTCTGGCCCTGGTCTTTCTGCTGCTGTTCCTGCTGCTGCTGTCCATCGTGTGGTACCAGGCCTACCCGAGCTACCGGCGCCTGTATGGGAGCGACCTGTCGCGCTGGGGCTACATCCTCTCCAACTGGCGCATGTCGGTGCCGATCCTGATCCCGTGGATCCTGATTTCGCTGATCGCCGATATCGTGTTCGCCCTGCCCTTCGAAGGCCCCCGACGGTTTCTGTCGACCACCGCCGGAGAAGTGACCTATTTCCTGGTCTTCCTCCTGTGCGTGGCCGTGTTCGCGCCCGTGGTCATCCAGCGCCTGTGGGGCTGCTACCCCCTGGAAGCGGGATTTTATCGGGCCCGTATCCAAGCCCTCTGCGCCCGGGCCGGCATCGGCTACCGCAACATCGTGTACTGGCCCATTTTCGGGGGCCGCATGCTGACCGCCGGGGTCATGGGCATTGCCCGCCGCTTTCGCTACATCCTGGTGACCGACGCGCTGCTGCGCACCCTCTCGCCCCAGGAGGTCGACGCCGTGATCGCCCACGAAATCGGTCATGTCAAAAAGCACCACCTGCTCTACTATATCGGCTTCATGGTCGGATTCATGCTGATCGCCTTCGCCATCAACGACCTGGCGATCTACCTGATCCTTTACGCCCGCCCCCTCTACCAGGCCATCCTGCACCTGGGGCTGGACCAGACCACGATCGTGTCGACCCTCTTCAGTGCCGTCTTCCTGGCGGTTTTTCTGCTCTATTTCCGCTTCGTCTTCGGCTATTTCATGCGCACCTTCGAGCGCCAGGCGGATGTCTTCGTCTACAGTCTTTTCGACAGCGCCCGGCCCATGATCGCCACCTTCCAGAAGATTGCGCTGACCAGCGGGCAGTCGCCGGACAAACCCAACTGGCATCACTACAGCATCCGGGAACGCATCGCGTATCTCTTGCGGTGCGAGCAAGACCGGCAGTGGGTCGATCGCCATCACCGCAAAGTGCGCTTGAGCCTGACGATCTTCGCGCTGGCCATGGTGGTCGTCGGCCTGGTCGGCTACCAAGTCAATTACGGGCGGGCCGGGCGGCACATCGACCGCCATTTCCTCGAAACCATTCTCATGCGGGAGATCGAACGCACACCCCAGGACGCCGAGCTCTACAGCCGCCTGGGGGATTTGAAATACAGCCAGAATGCCCTGCCGGAAGCCGCCCGGGCCTATGAACGCAGTCTGGCCCTGGCGCCGGACAATGCCCAGGTGCTCAACAACCTGGCCTGGCTGTATGCCACGAGCACGAGCGCAACCCTGCGCCAGCCACAGCGCGCGCTCGAGTTGGCCCTGCGGGCCGTGGCCCTCGATCCCTCGCCCCACGCCCTGGACACCCTGGCCGAATGCTATTTCATCAACGGCGACCCGGCCGCCGCCGTGCGCGCCGCCCGGGAGGCCCTCGCCAAGGCCGAGGGCAATCGGGACTACTACCGGGGACAGGTGGAGCGGTT
>CAYMQN010000360.1:0-2285 GCA_964392545.1 uncultured Desulfobacteraceae bacterium | reverse complement strand
GAGGACCGACCGGAGGGGAGAACGCCGCCAGGGGCCGAAAGATGCCCTTTCTGGATTGATCTAAAAAGTGTCCGGCCAGAAAGGGTAGATTTTGGTCCCTGGCAAGGCCGCAGCCGACGGGCGCCCGCAGACGTAGCCCGGCTACGTCGAGGACCGACCGGAGGGGAGAACGCCGCCAGGGGCCGAAAGATGCCCTTTCTGGCCGGACACTCAGCCGTTGACCCGCTCCTTCAAAAGCGCCTCCTCCAGCTCCATGAAAAGCTCGCCCAGGCGGCCCACCGGGCGGTAGAAATCCGCCGATGGGGCGTTCCGGAGGTCCTCGAAGAAAAGGGGCATCCAGGGGGCCAACTGGGTGTTGAAGAAGGCCGCCTGATCCGGGATCAGGATCTGGGGCTCGGCGATGACGAGCACCATCAGCTCGCACAGGGCGGCGGCGTGGTCCCCGCTGTCGCAGGCCTCGCCCCGCCGCCGGATCTGCAGCGCCGCCAGGTGATCCTCGAGGGGCACCGGGGGCGTCCCGTGCACCCGGTTTTGCATATACCAGGAGGCATAGGGCACCACTTCGCCGCGCTCGATGCCCACGAACAGGGCCTGGTACTCCCGTGCCACGCGCTCGGCCCCGGTCCGCCCGGCGGCGGCCTTGACCGCTCCCACGGCCCGGCTCAGGGACGAAGGGATATCCGGATGAAAATCAATGGTGGTCACATGCTCCAGACGGCCCTCCGAAGGCGGCTGTCGGAGCAGGGCGGACAGCAGGCCGTAGATATCGATCCGGGGGGAAGCGGATCCCTGGTTTATAAAAGTGACATCGCGTCTTTCGTCCATTGCAAGGCCCTCCTTTCCGGGAAGCCTGTGTTGTATAAAGGAATCGACACCCCAGCCGGGCGGGCCGCATTTTATCGGCTCCCGCCGGGCAGTGCCGTGCCCGCCATGACAGTCGAAAAACACGGGCGCGCCAATACCATTTGGTCTGTATTGACCCGGCGCCAGGGCCTTATCCCGCATATGCACGACATTCAGGAGGGAAATGCCCCTGCGGGGACATGCGCCTACAGGATTCACGGTATGGGCCGGCGCGGCGGGATGCGCTAGTTTGTTCCAGATGCCGGTGGTTCGGCGTCGGAAGTCACTGGTGATTGGTCATTGGTTAGGGCAAAGACACCCCCCTCATCCCGTCATGCCCGCGCAGGCGGGCATCCAGGATGTTGGGGTTGGAACACCAGCAGAAGGACACTGGATTCCCGGGTCAAGCCCGGGAATGACGAAAGACGGTGCTTTTCTCGTGATCGTGGTCGTTTTCGCCTTTGGTTTTCAGACAAAACCCCGAGTACGACAATTCGAAAACCCCAAACTGAAAACCCGATCCCGATAGCGATTTCGATCCCGATGGTCGGCGGTGCTTTTGGCCGGTTTTCCCGATGCCCAATGACCGTCGTTTCCCACTGACCAATGACGGATCCTAAGGAGGGACAGATGAAAACCAAACTTGCTATTTGGCCTATCGTTTTGACGGTCATCCTGACATTGACGCTGGCGGGGTGCGAAACCATCCCGGAGGAGCACAAGGGCGCCACCGTGGGCGCCGGCGCCGGGGCGGCCACGGGCGCCGCGGCCGGAGCCATCCTCGGCGACACGAAAGGGGCCGTGGTGGGCGGCCTGGTCGGTGCTTTGGTCGGCGGCGCCATCGGCCACTACGGCTATGACCAGCAGCGCGACCGGGAAGAAACCGAGGAGCTCTACAACTACGAGGAAGACTACGGCACCATGCTCTCCATCGAAGAGACCGATATAAAGCCGGAATACATCTATCCGGGCGATACGGTGGATATCGAGGTGACCTATGCCCTGATGAACCCGCAGGGGGTGACCCCGGTCCGCGAAATCCGCCAGATTACCCATGAAGGCCAACTGGTGGGAAAGCCCGAAGTCAGCGTGGAACGCTCGGCCGGAACCTACACCTCCACGATTCCCCTGCACCTGCCGGATACGGCCGCGCAGGGCATCTACGAGGTGACCACCATCGTCGAATCCGACACCGCCCGGGATACGCAGCGGACCAGCTTCCGGGTGCGGTAGTGGTCGACCAGAAAGGGCATCTTTCCGGACGAACACATGAACTGCTGTCAGTATCGGTTGCGGCAAAGACACCCCCCACCCCTTTCGTGAAAATTGTGACACAGCCTCGAAAGCGGGCATCCAGGCAGTTGGGGTGAAACAATGGCAGTAAACGCTGGATTCCCGGGTCAAGCCCGGGAATGACGGCCTTAGGAGGTTTCGTTGTCGTG
>CAYMQN010000359.1:0-2289 GCA_964392545.1 uncultured Desulfobacteraceae bacterium | reverse complement strand
GCTGACTCCTTGCAGTCAGCAAGTCGCACCAGGCTTCACCTGGCGCTCCAGATTAACGCAGATTAAAAAGAGCGTTCATTGACCGTGTTTACAAGCAGTGATGCCGTTATCGGCCCTCATCTGCGTCATCTGTGTAATCTGGAGAAAACCGGGGAGTTGGAACAAACGCAGCACACACGACTTGGACAACGATTACGACAACGAATTGGCGGTCGCCCGGAGCACGCCGGTACGCTGAGACATTCGAAACGCAACGAGCATCTATGAAATTCCTGATCACCACCTTGGGCTGCAAGGTCAACCAGCACGAGTCCGACGTCCTGGCGGCGGCCCTCAGCGCCCGCGGCTGGCGGCCCATCACGGCGGGCGAGCGCGCCGAGGTGTGCGTGGTCAACACCTGCACGGTCACCCAGCGGGCCTCCATGCAGTCGCGCCAGTTGATCCGTCAGCTTCAGCGTGCCCATCCCGGCGCCCGCGTCGTGGTCACGGGGTGTTATGCCCAGATCGCTCCGCACGAGATCGCGGCCGTAGGGGGGGTGCATGCCATCGTAGGGCGCGACCGCAAAGTCCATCTGCCGGAAATTATCGTCAATGCGATGCAAAACCCCGAGAGCGGGATAGACCCTTCACCCGTATCGGAAGCGGCCTGGGAGCCGTGGGCCGCCATGCCGCCGGCCGCCCCGGGAACACGCACCCGCCCCTTCCTCAAAATTCAG
Organism: uncultured Desulfobacteraceae bacterium; assembly: GCA_964392545.1. GTDB lineage: Bacteria > Desulfobacterota > Desulfobacteria > Desulfobacterales > UBA5852 > JABZFP01. The sequence continues at coordinate 1,573 of CAYMQN010000359.1, read as the reverse complement.
GACGGCTGCAACAGCTTCTGCACGTACTGCATCGTGCCTTACGCACGCGGACGCAGCCGCAGCCTGCCGCCGGAGCGCGTCATGGAGCAGCTCGTGCGCCTGGGGGCCATGGGCTACCGGGAGGTGGTCTTGACGGGCATCCATCTGGGAGCCTATGGCCTGGATTTGACGCCGCCTTCGCCGCTAATGACCCTCATGGAGGCCATCGAAGCCGAGCAGCCGGTGGATCGCGTGCGCCTGAGTTCCATCGAACCCAACGAGCTGACCGAGGCCATGATCGAACTGGTGGCTTCCTCTGACGTTTTCTGCCCCCATTTTCATCTGCCCCTGCAGAGCGGGGACGATGCGATTCTCAAGCGCATGCATCGGCCCTACACCCGGGATCTGTTCCGCCGGCAGGTTGAAGCCATCCATGGCCGCCTCCCCCGTGCGGCCATCGGGGCCGACGTTCTGGTGGGGTTCCCGGGTGAAGCCCAAGCGAACTTCGCCCACACGGCGCGGCTGCTCGACGAGCTGCCCCTGAGTTATCTCCATGTCTTTCCCTTTTCCGCCCGCCCCGGCACCCCGGCCGCCGGCTACCCGGACCAGATCGCGCCGGCGGTGATCAAGGAACGCACCGCCGCGATCCGCGCCATCGGTGCCGAAAAAAAGGCCGCCTTCATGGCCCAGGCTGTCGGCCGGCGCGCAAAAGTGCTGGTGGAAACCCGACGCGATACCAAAACGAGACTTCTTAAAGGGCTTACCGGCAATTATCTGGTGGTGCTCATCGAGGGCGACGATCACCACATGAACACCATCCTGCCGGTTCAGCTCGAAGCCGTGCACGATGCCGGACGCCTGATGGGGAAAATCGCCGTACCCGAGCCCATGAACACCAACAAGTCAGTCTCCGCTCGCGCAGCGGGAGGTGTCGGATAGCTCCGGAAGGGGGAGGGATAAGCTCGCAACACGTCGAAAGCGTAAAAATTTTGTCATCCCCGCGAATGCGGGGATCCAGGCATTTCAATGGATTGCTTTTATAATCTGCGCCAATCTGCGTCATCTGTGGATTACACGCTTTTATTTTTTGAATGACCAGGAAACCTCAACCCGCAAACCTTCACAACAAGGAGACCCTCATGAGTTTCGCAAAAGTGGATCACAAAGAACCCATCGACCGGCCCGTCGCCGTCTTCGACACCACCCTGGGCACCTTCGAGGCCGAGCTGTATGCCGCGGAATGTCCGGAAACCGTCTGGAATTTCATCAATCTGGCCGAAGGCCGCCAGCCCACCGCCAAGGAAGGCCCTTTTTACGACGGTCTGACCTTCCACCGGGTCATCGAAGGCTTCGTCATTCAGGGCGGCTGCCCCCAGGGCACCGGCACCGGCGGGCCCGGCTACCGCTTCGAGGACGAATTCGATCCCAAGCTTCGCCATGACGGCGCCGGTCTCCTATCCATGGCGAATGCCGGTCCCAACACCAACGGCAGCCAGTTTTTTGTTACCCTGGCCCCGACGCCCCACCTGGATGACCGCCATACGGTGTTCGGCCGGGTCATCAAGGGCATGGATGTGGTTACAGCCATCGGCAA
>CAYMQN010000358.1:0-2293 GCA_964392545.1 uncultured Desulfobacteraceae bacterium | reverse complement strand
AAGCCGTTTGGACACCTTGAAGGGCCATCTCCCCCACGATGCGGTCCCCGATCCTGGCGATGCCATCGATGTGTTTGAAATGTTCCATCAAGGCCCGGGTGGTGGCGCGGATCACGATGCGCGTTCCGACGGGAAGGTTCTCCGCTGAAAAGGCGGCCTGCTTGATGCCCACCAGCATGCCTTTGTGGGGATGGGCGCCGGCGGGGTCCGTGACGGCCAGGTACCCGCCGATGACTGCGGCCGTCTGGGCCACGAGCTCGACCAGCACCAGGACGTCCGCCGCGCCATTGGCGACGGTGGGCCAGTCGGCGGTTACCACAGCCGCCGTTTCGGCTGACGCCTCCCCAACCGACAGGATTTCATCGATCAGACGCAGGGGGCGCCGGTGGGGCACGAGGCTGTCGATGTCGAGGTCAGCCATGGCTGTCTGTTCCTTGGCCGGCTATCGGTTGGAGGATGGCGTTGCCGGCGGAATGAACCGATATGCTTGGAAAATGGCGGTGGCCCGTATCGGTCGAGGCCAGTCTCGTTCCATTCGCCAAGCCTGTCAACCTGTTTTCGCGTGTGAGGCTCGCAGCCTGCCTGTTGACCCCTTTCTCCGGCGGCTTGGCCGGGCGGAATAGCCATTCAAAAGGCGAGGCCGAAAGCCTCGCCTTTTGAATGTCGTCTACCGTAGCAGGCCGGACTGGGATGCGGAACTCCCGGCGCAGCGCTTGGCGCGGCGCCCGCTCTGCCAGGCGGCGAAGCGGTAGCAGTGATGCTTCTGTTCTTCTGTTCTCGAATGGTTATCGCAGTATGCGATTTCGTCTTTCACTCTCTCATGTTCCCGGGAGCAGCACGCTTTGGTGCGTTTTCGATCAATCGCCATGATGATGCCTCCTTCTGCAAGCAAGGTTTGGTGTCAATGAGGGAAATTCCCCGCACGAAAACTGGGGCTGTCCATACCCTTGTCAAGGGTTTTGCCAGAAAACCACGACTCCGCTTGCCCGCATCATTGGAGGCGATACCGGTGTTTAAAACAAACAAAAGCGACCTTATCTTTCAAAGGCAAGCGGGATGGCATGCATGGGAGGATGAATAACCATGGGCATAACACGCATCGTTGCCTCTGGAGTCCCGGGAGCGGAGTCGGCCGCCTTGGACGCGGCCATCCGGTTTCGTGTGCCCTATGGCGGCTTCACCAACCAGGGGGCCTTGCTGCCCGGCGACCGACCGGCGGGCCGCTACCGCCTCGAGCAGCGACCGTATGTCGACACCCTGCTCGTCCTGAAAGCCAATATCGCGCAATCCGATGGGCTGCTGACCTTCTTCCGCGGTGGCGTGCCGGACCCCATCGACCGCCTGCTGTCGTCCGGCCCGAAACGACCCTGCCTGCACATCGAGGCCGCCTCCGTGGAAAGCCATGAAGTACCGTTTCGCTTGGATCGCTTCGCCACCGACCACGCGGTGGCCGTGCTGTGTGTCACCGGGGCCAGCCTGTTGGAGGATCGCCGCATCTACCCCTACGTGCACGATGCCCTGACCGGCTTCTTCCTGCTGACGGGCGCCATGCCCCCGTCACAGCCCACGCTGCACTGAAGAACGAAGGGACGGTCGATGCCAGACCCGGGTCCTGAGAAAAACAGCAGACACGGCACCCCGCCGGTGGTCGGCGTTAACCGCTTTGATTTTGCCGGTCTGATCGAAGATGGCTTCGCCTGGTTCGCTCCGGGGACTGCCGATCTTCTGGTGGCCTTTCGGGGGACCGGCATGATCGACGTCTTCGACTGCCGCAGCCGGCAGCCCGTGGCCTTCCTGGATTTCGATCTCGCGCGCGCCATCCACCTGGATTCGGCCTTCGTCTCGCCCTTCATCGGCCTGCCCTTTTCGGCCGCCCTCAAGCGCGCCCACAGCGCCTGCCTGGAAAACACCGCAGCCCTGCGCCAGCACCACCACTACGGGTTTCATGTGGAAGCCCCTTATCGCAACCGCGGCGCCAAAGGGATTTGGAACCTGGACGAACTGATGATGGCCGTGGCCCTGGCCTATGCCGAAAACACCGGCCTGGCATGGTTCGAGCTGAGGCCCACAGGCGACACGGCGCCCTATTACGTCCGCAAATACGCGGCCGTGCGACGGCCCACCAGCGCCGCGGAAACCGTCTTGAGCATTCCCCTCGGCAAGGCCCGCAAGCCCCTGCCCCACGTTCGACGCATCGGGGAGGCCGGCCGCATTCATCGCCTCGACGTGGAAACGGCGGCGGGTGTGGCATGGACAGACGAGATGAGGGCTTGGTCCGGATAACCCCTCGTCA
>CAYMQN010000357.1:0-2302 GCA_964392545.1 uncultured Desulfobacteraceae bacterium | reverse complement strand
TCGGTGAAGGCGGCAAGCTGGACAATCCCTCCCGCTTCGGCAAGATGATGGGGGCTCTCATGGAGGCCGCAATAAATTAGGCCCGCAGGGCCTAATTTATTCATTTAGGTCAAAGGGAAAGGCGATGGCGCCCGGTGCCGGGAATCATGCCGGGCGCCCAAGGGCGGGGCTGCGGTGGTCTATCGGTAGATCTGCTGCAGGCGCTGGAACCGATCGCGGCCCAGAATCTTGCGAATGCCTAAAACAAATCGCGAACGTTCCGAATTGAGTTCGGTGCGGGCCTTTTCCAGCCGTCGCAGCTGTCGATTGACCGCCGATTCATCCAGATCTTTAGACTCGATCAGCGTCTGGTATTCAAACTGTTCTTTTTCGACATGGTTCTTGAGTTCGGTCCAGCGCCGACGGCTTTCGACAAGCAGGTCGTCAAGGGCCCTGACATCTCGTGCGCTCAGGTTGAGCTCTTTGGCGATGCCGGGGTCCTTCCACCATTTGCCGCTTGGCATGTCCTGCGCCGTTGCCAAGGACGTCAGGGTCAATACGATGATCAGGCTCATCCCGGCCATGCAATTTTTCAACATGCCTCAACTCCTTTCATCGCCCGGATCAGGATAGGGAATCATCATCGAGCGGAGCAGTCAGAAAATCGATGAATTCCTCATCATAGACGCCGTCGAGGCTTTCTGACAAGGCCAGATAGGCATCCGGCAAGGGGTTTTCCGCCAGCCGATTGACTTCGATCATCTCGGGGTCCTTCCAGTCCGCGAACGGGGTGGTTTTCGTGGACGGACCGGGAAGCGGTCGATCCGGTCCAAGCTGTAGGAAAAGCACCACCAGGGCGGCGGAAAGCGCGGTCCCCACTGCCGCCCACCCCCAGCGCCTCCCGCGCAACGAACGCTTCACGGATTTATCCTCCGGCAGAACGAAGCGCCGCTCGGGTGCCGGGGCCGCCGAAAGGGCTTGCTGCCGAAAGCGCGCGAGGTCTTCCTCGAGATCGTGCCGCATGGCCCGGCAGTGTCCGCAATGCGCCAGGTGTTCGCGTTCGGCGGACCGCAGGTCTCCTGGTGCGGCAACGATTTGAAGGATCCGGTCTTCCGGGATATGGGCTGCAGCGTCGGCACTCACGGCTGGGCCTCCTTGACAAAAGCGCGGAAGGCGGCATCGTTCTTGAATTTGTTCAGGGCCCGGTACAGGTGGGTCTTGACGGTGCTTTCGCTTTTCTGCAGTATATCGGCAATTTCCCTAATACCGAGATCGTCCAGAAATCGCAACAGGAAGACTTCCTGCTCCATTTTCGAGAGCTGCCGCAGCATGTCCTGCACACGCGCCCAAAACTCCTTGCGAACGATGGCGTCCATGATCGCAGTGTCCCGCGTTGTCGGGGGATCCGCAGGTTCTTCCCGGTCGCGGTCGTCCAGGGCGCTGAACAGCGCGCGGAATTTGTGCCGGCGGTGGTGGTCGTTCACGCGGTTGACCGCGATGCGAAAGAGCCAGCTTTCGAAGCGCTCGGGCTCCTTGAGTTTCTTCATGCTCCGATAGGCCTTCAGGAATACGTCCTGGCATATGTCTTCGGCATCCTGCCGTGATCGGGTGCGGTAAAATATCATCCGAAATATCCTTGGCTCCAGCAGCGTTACCAGTTGCTGAAAGGCGAAACGGTTGCCGTTCTGGGCGTCCACGGCCAGTTGCCGGACGTCGCCGCCGGGGTCAGGGGCGTGTTGGGGTGAATTTGCGACCATGGCGCATCTTAACCGTTCCGTTCATTCCTGTCCACAAGACCGGCAGCCGGCACGCGGCAGATGCCGTGCGGCCCCGCCCCTGCCTGCCGCCAGGGCTTTGCGACACGCTAAATCCAGGCTGACGCCCGAAACCCGGGGCGACTTCCGCAGGACGCCGACATTTGGCGCTGGTTGTGCTTATAGCGGTAGATGCGCGGGCTGGCGCGGGATAGAGGGTGCGGCGTTCTCTTATGTAAGACGCACGGAAGCGGTGTTTGGTCGACAAGAAGGGCTTTTGATATGCAGGGGAACTGAAAAAAACGGGAACGGCTGGTTGGGCCGTCCCCGGGTTAGGTTATTAAGGAGGAAAGGACTTGCGTCCTCTCAATACCTTAAGGGGTCCGCCGAGTCTGTCAAGGTCGGTCCTCCGGGTACATGGCATCGATTTCAGGGGCAAAGCGCTGGGCAATGGCCTTGCGGCGAACCTTTTGGGTGGGGGTGATCTCGCCGTCGGCCTGGGAGAATTCCCGCGGCAGCAGGGTAAAGGCCTTGATGGTCTCGTAGCGGGCCAAGTCGGCGGACTGTTG
>CAYMQN010000356.1:0-2337 GCA_964392545.1 uncultured Desulfobacteraceae bacterium | reverse complement strand
GCGTAGCTGAGCTACGGCGAGGATTTCCAAAGAGCGAGAACGCCGGCCGGGGCCGAAAGATGCCGTTTATGGATGGGCGCGAAATAAAAAAGCCGCCCCGGGAGATTTTTCCGGGGACGGCTTTGATGACGGACGATGGTGCCGGCCGATACGGCTAATCTTCGGCTTTTTTGACTTCTTCGATCACTTTCTCGGCAATCTGCGCCGGTACTTCGTCATAGTGGGAAAACGTCATGCTGTAGATCCCGCGTCCCCCGGTCATCGAACGCAGATCGGGCGCATAGGTTTGGAATTCGGCCAGCGGTACATGGGCCTTGATCTGCTGATGGCGACCGGCATTTTCCATTCCCAGCACGCGGCCGCGGCGTCCGTTGAGATCCCCCATGATATCGCCCATGTACTCATCCGGGGTGGTGACGGTGACTTCCATAACGGGTTCCAGCAATACGGGGTTGGCCTCGGCGACCCCCTTCTTGAAAGCGAGCGAACCGGCCACTTTGAAGGCCATTTCGGAAGAATCCACCGCATGAAAGGATCCGAAATCGAGTGTGGCCCGAAAATCGACGGTCGGGAAACCGGCCAGGACCCCTTTGCGGGCCGATTCGACAATCCCTTTTTCAACCGCGGGGATGTAGGTTTTCGGGATGACCCCACCCACGATGGCATCCACGAATTCGAAGCCGGCACCGCGCGGCAGCGGTTCGAACTGCACCCAGCAGTCGCCGAACTGGCCGTGTCCACCGGTTTGTTTTTTATGTTTGCCCTGGACGCGAACCGTCTTCTTGATCGTTTCGCGGTAGGGAATTTTGGGCACTTTCAGGTTCACGTCGACACCGAATTTGCGTTTCATTTTTTCGATCGTGGCTTCGAGGTGCACCTGCCCGCGCCCGGACAGCAGAATTTCGTTGGTCTCCGAGTTGCGTTCCAGCTTGAGGCCCGTATCCTCCTCGATGAGTTTGTTGAGCGAAAGATAGATCTTGTCCTCGTCACCCTTGGCTTTGGACTCCAGCGCGAAGGAAATGAGGGGGGGCAGCGGATCGGCAAGGGTGTACTTGATCTTGTCGCTTTCGGCGCACAGGGTGTCGCCGGTGGTGGTCTCCTTTAACTTGGCCACGGCCGCAATGGCCCCGGGGCCGGCGCCGTCCACGGGTTTCTGTTCCTTGCCGGCCATGGTCAGAAGTTGATTGAAACGTTCCCGGGTCTCCTTGCGGCTGTTGTAGAAGGTGCCGTCCGAACCCAGGGTGCCGGATACGACGCGAAAGATCGACAGCCGGCCCGCGTAGGGGTCGGCCACGGTTTTGAAAATAAAGGCCGAGAAGGGCGCATCGGGGGAAGGATCCCGCGTCAGTTCGTTTTCGCCGCTCAAATCCGTACCGGTTTTGGGGCCGCGGTCCACAGGGGAGGGGAGGGCCCCGACCACGAAATCCAACAGGGTCTCGATGCCGACCTTGGCGATTGCGGAACCGCACGCCACGGGGGTGAAAATGCGTTCGTTGATACCCTTTTTGAGGGCCGCCTTAAGCTCGTCGTCGGTAATGGTTTCCCCCTCGAGATAACGCTCGATCAGGGCGTCGTCGGCCTCGGCAATGTTTTCGATCAGGTTCTCGCGTTCGGCATCGGCCAATTCCTGCATATCGCCCGGGATATCGGTCGCACTCGGCTTACCCTCGGTGTCGTAGACGAACGCTTTCATGCTGATGAGATCGATGACGCCTTTGAAACCGTCTTCGGCGCCGATCGGAAGCTGCACGATGATCGGCTTGGGGTCGGACATGGCGTTTGTGATATCTTGGAAGGCCGTGTTGAAATCCGCCCGCTCCTTATCCAGCTTGTTGACGAAAATCATCGCCGGCATCTGGAAATCGGCAGCAAACTCCCAGGCCTGCTCGGTCTGTACGCGGACACCGTCGATGGCATCGACCACGAACAAAGCGGCATCGGCGGCCTGCATACAATTTTTGGTATCGGTGAAGAAGTTCTGGTCGCCCGGGGTGTCGATGATGTTGAGGGTGTATTTCTTCCAGTCGAGCTGGTGAATACCGCTGCTGATGCTGGTTTGACGCTTCAGCTCCTCGGGCTCGAAATCCATTTGGGTGTTGCCGTCCTCGACCCGGCCGACCCGCGTGGATTTGCCGGCCTTGAAGAGCATGATCTCTGCCAACGAGGTCTTTCCAGCACCACTGTGCGATACCAAGGCGATGTTTTTCAATTGTTCCGGGTTAACAGCCATTGATGCTCCTCTCTGCCATGTAAAAGTGATCCATACCCCGTATGTCGCCAAAATTCGCTAAAGTCATTTGAAGTAACTGCCCGCCCTGAAAAAATCAAGGGGAAAAT
>CAYMQN010000355.1:0-2342 GCA_964392545.1 uncultured Desulfobacteraceae bacterium | reverse complement strand
CGGGTCGCAGCGATAGAACCGCTCGAAGATGCGCGGGATTTCCGCTTCCCGGATGCCGATGCCGGTGTCCGTAAACACCAGGCGCACATGACCCGGGGGCACGGCCTCCACGGCGACCGCGATCCGCCCCCCCGCGGGTGTGTAGCGGATGGCGTTGTCCAGCAGGTTGGCCACCATGCGCTGGAGCATGCGCGGATCCCCCACGAGGGGCTGCCCGGCGGCGGCATGCACTGCGATGCTGAGATTCTTGTCCCTGGCCGTGGTCTCGAAAAGCCGCACGGCATCCTGCACCAGGTCGCCGGCGTCGATCGCTTGCCGGTCGAGTTCCTGAACCCCGGCCTCGGTGCGCGAGATCATCAGCATGGTATTGATCATGTCCAGCAGACGGTCGCACTCTTCGATGGTGCTGGCCGCCATTTGCTCATAATCTTCGCGGTGCTCGGCCGTGGTGAGGGTCACCTCGGCCAGCCCCCGGAGGCGGGTCAGCGGACTTTTGAGATCGTGGGCGATATTTTCGCTCATTTCCCGAATGCCCGTAATGAGGTCCAGGATGCGGTCCAGCATCTGGTTGATGTTGCCGGCCAATTGGTCGATCTCATCGTCCCGCGGACCGATCGGCGCCCGCACCGTCAGATCCCCTCCGGTGATGCGGCGGGCCGTCCGGGCGATGCCGCCCACGCCGCCCAGCGCCCGACGGGCCAGAAACCATCCGATCAGGGCCGCCAAGCCCAGCACCACGGCCATGGTCACGGCAAAAAGGCGCTGGAAGGCCTGCACCAGACGGAGCTGCAGCGAGAGGGGCTGCCCCAACTGCAGGATGATCCCCGGTCCGATGGTGCCGTAGATGATGCGCAGGCTCTCCCCGCTGGCGGGACTCCCCACGGTTTCAAAAACGGGTTGGCCCCGGGTCAGGAGACGGCGGATAGCGGTGCTGTCCACCCCGATATCCCGCCAATAATCGTGGTCGGACACCGAAAACTCCGTTCCGAAGCGCGAGAGCAGGCGGATCAGGCGGGCATCCTCTCCGCCGACCCGGGCTTCCAGCAGGGCCGCCCGGCGCACCCCCTCCAGCCCGTCCACCTGCATGATGCCGACAAAGGACCGCAGTTGCCGCCGCAGTTCGTCGTCCACCTGGCTGCGCAGGATGTCGATCATCACGAAATAGAAGAAAAAAAAGGCCAGGAAGGAGGAAACCGAGAAGATGCCGGCGTACCACAGGGTCAGCCGGAAGGCCAGGGACCGGCGCAGCCTATTCAGCCGTTTTAAGCACATACCCGACCCCGCGCACCGTGTGGATCAGCTTGGCGTCGAATCCCTTGTCGATTTTTTCCCGCAGGTGGTAGATCCGCGATTCGACGACATTGGTCTGCGGGTCGAAATGGTAGTCCCAGACATGCTCCATGATCATGGTTTTGCTCACCACCTTGCCGGCATTGCGCATCAGGTACTCGAGCAGGGAAAACTCCAGGGGCTGAAGGTCGATCCTGCGCCCCCGGCGCACCACCTCCCGGGTGATGAGATTCATGGAGAGATCCCCGGTCTCCAGGCGGGTGGGCTCGGAAGCGCCGCGGTTGCGCCTGAGAAGGGCCTGGATGCGGGCCAGCAGCTCGGAGAAGGCGAACGGTTTGGTCAGGTAGTCGTCACTGCCGAGCTGCAGGCCCTTGACCTTGTCTTCGGTGGCCCCCCGGGCGCTAAGGATGATCACCGGCAGGACCCGCTTCTCCCGCCGCAGCGCGGCCACGATCTGAAAACCGTCCTTGCCGGGCAGCATGACGTCGATCACGGCCACGTCGTAGGGTTCGGTCATGGCCAGGTGCAGGCCGGCTTCCCCGTCGAGGGCGTGGTCCACGGCAAAACCCTCCGCCTTCAACCCCTTGACGATGAAGGAGGCGATCTTGGTGTCGTCTTCGATCAAAAGCACCCGCATGGCGCTGTCTCCCGCCGCCGTCCGGAGCGTCTTGCCGGACCGCGGCGCAAGGAGGGGGAAGACCCTCAAGGCCTCATTTCGTTACGACCTCGGTCAAGGCATCCAGGCCCAGGCGGTCGATCATCCGGCCCAACCGCTCGTTTTTCTGGCCGTTTTCAGCATAGAAGGCGATGATGCGCTCGATGCGTTCCAGGGCCTGGAGATCGTCCAGATCCTCGGCGACGACGTCGGCCAGGCGGGGCTTTTTGCTGCCGATCCCGCCGGCCATGAGGGTCCAGCCGCTCTTTTTGCCGAAAAGGGAAATGTCCTTGATGCAGTTTTCGGCGCACATGTTGGTGCAGCCGCTGACGCCCATCTTCATTTTGCCCGGAAGCTGGTAGCCGTGGAATTTGCCGTCCAGCTTCAGGCCCATGCC
>CAYMQN010000354.1:0-2348 GCA_964392545.1 uncultured Desulfobacteraceae bacterium | reverse complement strand
CGTTAATCTGCGTCATCTGTGGATCAAAAGCTTTTGTTTTGTGGATAACCAGGTTAAATAAATCAAATTAAATCAATTGGTATCCCATATCGGTGTTGCATTGCAATCGGCCCGTTTGAGCGATCCAGAAACTTCAGAAAGGTGAAGTTTCATATGCGCAAGAGCCCGGCGTTCCGGTGCAAGCGGATGACATTCCGCGTTGGATACCAATTCAAGTAATTAAAATACCTATATAATGCTGCAACGGTCCCCATGCCTCCGCCGTACCCGGAGTCAACAGTTTCCTTTTAGATCAGGTCGAATGAAATACGGGGCTGAAAGAAAAAGGGCCACCCGGGAATCCAACCCTCGGTGGCACGCTGTGAGCCGTTTCGGCGGCAGGGACGGCCTAAATGCCGGTTGACACGCTGATCCTTTCCATACTATTAGGATAACACCTTATAAACATACGAGAATGCCTCTAATACCAGATCACTTTTTATCCTGTCAACCCGCATACGCGGGCGGTTAACGCGATCCTAACAAGCCGATACCGGGAATTGCTTGTCGAATGGAAGATACCTGCATTCTGATTGTGGACGACGACGCTGGTATTCGCGATACGATGCACGAATTTATCGGCATGTCGGGATATGAAGCCTTGGCCGCCGGGAGCGCCGAAGAAGCCCTGGAGCTCCTCGATCAAAAAAACGTGGATGTGGTCATTTCGGACATCTCGCTGCCCGGCATGGACGGCCTGGAGCTGACGGACCGCATCAAGAAGAATTTCGACGCCGATGTCATCGTCATTACCGGCTACAGCGCCGACTATTCCTATGAAGAGGCCATCAGCAAAGGCGCCAGCGATTTTCTCTTCAAGCCGGTGCGCTTTGCCGAACTGCTGCTGCGGCTCAAGCGCGTGCTCAAGGAAAGGCATCTGACCCAGGAGCGCGTCAAGATGCTCGAGCAGCTCCAGACCCTGGCCACCACCGACGGCCTGACCAAGCTCTTCAATTCCCGGCATTTCTACAACCAGTTGACCCTTGAAGTCGACCGCTCCATCCGCTACAACCCGCCGCTTTCACTGTTGCTGATGGATATCGACCATTTCAAGGAGTACAATGATACGTTCGGGCACCTGGAGGGCGACAAGGTCCTCGTGCGGTTGGCTCAGATCATCGAAAGCTGCCTGCGCAAGCTGGACACGGCCTATCGCTACGGCGGAGAAGAATTCACCGTCATTCTTCCCGAAACCACCGGCGAAGAAGCCGAAACCGTGGCCTACCGCATCAAACGGGCGGTGGAAGAAGAACGGTTTCATCCCCAGGCCGACGGCAATATCAAGGTGACGGTCAGCATCGGCGTGACCCAGTATCGCCCCACCGAAGACATTTCGGTCTTCGTCAAACGGGCCGACACGGCCATGTACCAGTCCAAGCAGGACGGCCGTAACCGGGTCACCGCGTTGTTTTCAGATTAATTCCTTCGAAACGCCTCGAGCCGTTGTGCCGGCTGTGAGCCAGCGCAACGATCGGGTTGCTTCATTGACACAAAACCCTAAAATATTATTATATAAAATATAGGTAAATCTCGTTCGGAATTGGTGCTGCCATCGATTCTTTCCGGGCCCGCGACCGTATCGTGGGCCCTGCGTCTGAGCCGGACTCGACCGGATCCTCCTCCCACTCCGCCAATGCAACGCCCCTTGATGGTGCCATTCGTCCGCCGTGGCTTTCTTCGGCGGTTGCCATAACCACGGGAGGTGCCCATGTACGCGCTCATCTACGATGAAAACAACCCCGCCCAACCCATGAAGGAGGTGCTCTCCGTTCACAGGAGCAGGGAAACCGCCGAGAAGGCCCTGGCCAAGCGCATGAAGCAGCTGGGCAAAAGGGTCTGGGAATGCAACACGCGCATTGTGTGGATGGACCGGCCGGTGCACCCCAAGGACCTGGTGAGCCCGAAGGATTTTTCCACCTGGCGGCCGGGAGAGAAGATCCCTGTCGGTGAGCGCTACATGGATTCGGATTGACGCGGGGCTACCCGGGAAGTTCCCCAAAGTCAATGCATCCAATGCCGCCCCGACGTCAAGAAATAGATCCTCGCGGACCTACAGCATGGACACGGCCCTCATGTGCAAGCCGGACGTGGACAAGATGGAGGCCGCCCGGCTCGATGGCCGGACCAAGGTGGCCTGCAAATAAGCCAGTCCCCATGGATTGTCGCTTATCAAAGGTTGGCGGATTCAGCGCCAACCTTTTTTTGTTGCAAAAAGGATAAGTCAGGGGCCCTCCGCCGGCAAGCTAAAGCGCCTGGAGTTTTTGTGCTCGGACCTGAACCACGCTTCGGCAAGAGGTTGACGGCCCTGG
>CAYMQN010000353.1:0-2362 GCA_964392545.1 uncultured Desulfobacteraceae bacterium | reverse complement strand
AGGTGAACACGGTGGCGCCCCTGGCGGCTTCCCGGTTGACCGAGGATGTCATGCCCCCGGAGATCTTCGAGAAGGCCAAACCCGAGTTCGTGGTGCCCATGACGCTTTACCTGTGTTCGGAGGAGTGTCCGGTGAGCGGCAACATCTACAATGCCGGCATGGGCTTTTTCAATCGGGCGGCCATGCTGACCGGCCCCGGAGCGGTGCTGGCGGACGGCGAACAGGCCCCCTCGGTAGAGGCGGTGGCCGGGGCCATCGACAAGATCGCCTCCCTGGACGGCGCCAAGGCGTATCACCAGCTCAACGACCAGTTCGCCGATGTGATGACGGCCTTCGGCAGCCCGACGGAGGATGCCGGCATCGGGCCGGACCAGGGGGCGGCCGGCAGCCTGACGGTGGCCGACGTTTTCGCGGCCATGCCCCGGGCCTTCGTGCCCGAGGCCGCCCAGGGGGTGGATGCGGTTTTTCAATACCGCATCGCCGGGGAAGGCGGCGGCGACTGGGCCTGTGTGGTCAAGGATCAGGCCTGCGACATCCGGAAAGGGGTGCATGACAAGCCCACCTGCACCCTGATCATGGAAACGCCAGATTTTCTGGCCATGATGAGCGGCGGCCTGCCGCCCATCCAGGCCTTCAATTCCGGTAAGCTCAGGATCGAGGGCGACATCATGAAAAGCCAGCTCATCGAGAGGCTTTTCAAACGCTAGATAGAGCGGCCGTTTCTGGACGGACACCAGGTGACCGGTGAGATTGGCATCGGTCCAACCCTCCAAGCAAGGAGTGACGCGATGATCGGTATTACTTCCTACGGCACCTATATCCCCCGGCTGCGGCTGAGCCGGGCGGCCATCGTTCAAAACATGGGCTGGTTTGCTCCCGCCATCATGGCTGTGGCCCAGGGCGAGCGCGCCATGTGCAACTGGGATGAAGACACGCTTACCATGGCGGTGGCGGCGGCCCGGGACTGCCTGGTGGGCGGCGACAAAACCACCCTGGACGGTCTCTACCTGGCCTCCACGACCCTGCCCTTCGCCGACCGGCAGAACGCCGGCATCGTCGCGGCGGCGCTCAATTTGGATCGGCGCCTGGTCACGGCGGATTTCACGGCGGCCCAAAAGGCCGGCACCACGGCGCTGATGACGGCCCTGGAGACGGTGAAAAGCGGCGAACGGCGGCATGTCCTGGTGGCGGCCGGCGACAGCCGCCAGACACGAACGGCCTATTTCTACGAGATGTGGTTCGGTGACGGTGCGGCCGCCTTCTGTGTCGGCGCCGAGGACGTGATCGCCGCCTACCAGGGCGGCTACACGATCTCCAGCGATTTCGTGGACCACTACCGCGGTGCCGAACGGCGCTTCGACTACATGTGGGAAGAGCGCTGGGTGCGGGACATGGGCTACGCCCGATTGATCCCCGAAGCGGTCCATGGCCTGCTCGACAAGCTGGGAATGGACATCGGCGCCGTGGACCGGCTGGTCTTCCCCTGTTTCTTCAAGGCCGAACACCGCAAGATTGCCAAAAGCCTGGGCGTCGCCCCGGACAAGGTGGTGGACAACCTGCACGAGGTCTGCGGCGAAACCGGCGCGGCCCATCCCTTGTTGATGATGACCAAAGCCCTCGAGGAGGCGCAGCCGGGCGAGCGCATCGTCATGGTGGGCTTCGGCCAGGGGGCCCAGGCGCTATGCTTCGAGGCCACCGAGCGGATCGGCGCGTTGGCCCCCCGCAAGCGGTTCAGCCAGGCCCTGGAAAACCGCAAACCCACCGACAACTACCTCAAGTTCCTGAAATTCAGGGACCTGATCCAGACCGAGATGGGGATCCGGGCCGAAGCCCCCACCCAGACGGCCACCACGGTGCTCTATCGCAAGAACGACATGATCCTGGGCCTGGTGGGCGGCCGCTGCCGGGAGTGCGGCACGCCGCAGTTCCCCCGGGCGGATGTCTGCGTCAATCCGTCCTGCGGCGCCTATCACAGCCAGGAGCCCTACGAATTCGCCGACGTGCCGGCGGTGGTCAAGACCTTCACCGGGGACATGCTATCGGTTTCGGTGGATCCCCCGGCCATCTACGGCATGGTGCAGTTCGAGGGTGGGGGGCGCTTCACCGCGGATTTCACCGATTGCGAGCTGAGTGAGCTAAAGGTGGGCCTGCCGGTGCGCATGGCCTTCAAGCGCAAGGGCGTGGATCGTGAGCGGGGCTTCAGCAACTATTTCTGGAAGGCGGTGCCCGTGCCGGGTGCGGCGGCGGAAATGGACCGGATCCGCTTCGACGGCCGCGTGGCCATCGTTACGGGTGCCGGCGGCGGTCTGGGGCGGGCCTATGCGCTTGAGCTGGCGCGCCGCGGGGCGCGGGTGGTGGTCAA
>CAYMQN010000352.1:0-2369 GCA_964392545.1 uncultured Desulfobacteraceae bacterium | reverse complement strand
CCGTTTTTTTCTTTGATCTTTGATCTTTGATCTTTGATCTTTGATCCCCGGCCGCAGGCCGGCAGTCCCGGGCGAAGCCCGTAATCCTGGCCCGGAGGGCCACTAATCCTGCGCCGCAGGCGCCCGCCGAAGGCGGTAATCCAGGGCCGATAGGCCCGTAATCCTGGGCCACAGGCCCTAATCCCGGCCGTCAGGCCGTAATCCTGACGTATCGTGCTATGCTGACCATCCGCAACCTACAAGCCGGCTACGGTAATCTGAAGGTCCTCAAGAATGTCTCCATGCACGTGGCCGACGGGGAGATCGTGACGATCATCGGCGCCAACGGTGCCGGCAAGACGACGCTTCTGTCGACCATCGCCGGGTTGTTGCGGCCGACGTCCGGCGAGATCGTGTTCAAAGGTCGGGATATGACGGCCGTCCCACCCCCGAAGCGGCCGGCCCTGGGGTGTGTCATGGTTCCCGAGGGACGGCAGGTTTTCGCCGCGCTTTCCGTGGAGGAAAATCTTCTGCTGGGCGGCTATGTGCGCAAAAACGAAGGGCGGCCGGCGCTGGCCCGCCAGTTGGACCGGCAGTATGCTTTGTTCCCGATTTTAAAGGAGCGCCGCGGGCAGTATGCCGGCACCCTATCCGGTGGGGAACAACAGATGCTGGCCATGGCGCGCGCGCTCATGTCCAAGCCGTCGCTGATCATGATGGACGAGCCTTCCACGGGCCTGGCGCCCTTGATCGTGCAGGACATTTTCAAGGTGATCGTTCAAATGCGCGAAGCCGGCAAGACGGTTTTGCTGGTGGAGCAGAATGCCAAAGGCGCCCTTCAAGTGGCCGACCGCGGCTATGTTCTCGAAACCGGGACGGTCGTGCTTCAGGGCAAAGCCGGCGAGTTGCTGGAGGACGTGGAAGTCAAGCGGGCTTATCTGGGAAAGGATTATGGTGATTTCTATGACGGAAAAGCCTGAATGCCGGTTGTGCATTCCCGAAGATCGCCGCCAACAGGTGCTGGAACGGTTGCAGAGCACGCTCAATCGGGCCTATCGCAATGTGCCCTTCCATCGCGGGCGCTTGCAGGAGGCGGCCATCGATCCCGCCGATATCCAGACCATCGGCGACATCACGCGCCTGCCTTTCACCACCCGACGCCACCTCAGCGACAACTACCCTTATGGGTTGTTTGCCGTCCCCTTGCGCGATATCGTGCGCATTCATACCGCCCAGGGCACCAGCGCCAACCCCACGGTCAGCGGCTATACCCGCCAGGACCTGCGCATCTGGGAAACCATGGTCGCCACGGCCCTGGAGCGATCGGGCGTCACACCCGACGACATTCTGCAAATCAGCCTCGATCCCGGGCTGGCCACCTGGGGGCGTGACTACCAGAGCGGGGCGGAGGCGCTGGGCGCCAGTGTGATTCCCAACACCCTGTTGTCCATTGAAAAACAACTCATGGTCATGCGGGACTACAAGCCGTCGGCTTTGGTGACGACCCCCTCCTACGCCCATCAGCTCGCCGTCCATATGGATCGCCGCGGGCTGGATGCGGCCCTCTTCAGCCTCCAGAAGCTGATCCTGGTGGGGGAGCCCGCCGACAAGACCGAGAGGGGCTTTCTGGAGGAAAAGCTCCAGGTGCGCACCTGGCAGCATTTCGGCCTGAGTGAAGTTCCGGGGCCGGCGCTGGCCTACGAATGCGAGACACGCTCCTGCCTCCACGTCAATGACGATCATTTTTTGCCCGAGATCATCGACCCGGCCAGCGGCGCTTCCCTGCCGCCCGGCGAGGTCGGCGAACTGGTGCTGACGACCCTGACCACGCGTGCCTTTCCGTTGATCCGATTTCGCACGGGGGACACGGCCCGCGTCCTGCCCGAAGCCTGCGATTGCGATTGTCGCCTGGTGCGCATCGAATGGCGGCCCGAGCGCAGCGATCGTTTGATCCGTATTCGCGGCGTCAAGGTGCACGAACAGCAGATCCTGGCGGGTATCGAAACCGCCCTGGGGCTTTCCCCCCAGGATGCCTGCCTTTTCGAAAGCCGCTACCGTGAGAAGGTTTTCCTCGAAATTTGGATCGCGGTCGAGGATGCACTCTTTTCCGACGAAATCAAAGGGTTGGAGAACCGTTTGAAGGACGTCCGCGATCAAGTCCAGGAAGAGACCGGCGTGCCGGTCATCGTCCGCCTCAAGGAGCGGGCCTCCATCGTCGCCTGCAAACTATCATGAACCGTTCCGGTTCATGATAGATAAAAAATCAACGCTTTCGGCATGTTCAGGGGCTGCGGGTTGGCTTTCCGCCTTCGCTGATCATACTGGCGGAACAGGCCGTGTCACAATTTGCACGTAAAAGGGTCGGCACAGCTTCGTCATCCCGGCGAAAG
>CAYMQN010000351.1:0-2395 GCA_964392545.1 uncultured Desulfobacteraceae bacterium | reverse complement strand
TGCGTTAATCTGCGTCATCTGTGGATCAAAAGCTTTTGTTTTGTGGATAACCAGGAATTTTTAAAGCCCGATACCGATACCGATACCGATTTCGATAGCGATAGCGATTTCGACAAAGGAAAGGACTGGACATGACCGAGACGATCTACCATCTACTGCAGCAGCGCCTGGACCTCTTCTCCATGGGCTTCCCGGCCACGGCCTCCGGAATCGAACTGAAGATTCTGCGCCACCTCTTCTCCGAGGAGGACGCGGACCTGTTTCTGGCCATGCGCCATTCCCTGGAGGATGCCGAGGCCGTGGCCGCCCGGATCGGGCAGCCCGTCGATACGGTGGCCGCGCACCTGGAGGACATGGCCGAGAGGGGGCTGCTTTTCCGTCTTCGGAAGAACGGGGCCGCCCGTTACGGGGCGATTCCCTTCGTGCACGGTCTCTTCGAGTTCCAGGTCAAGACCCTCGACCGCCCCCTGGCCGAGATGGTGGAGCAGTACTTCGCGGAAGGTTTCGAGAAGGCCATGCAGGAGGGGGCCGATTATTTCCTGCGCCCGATCCCGGTTCATCAATCCATCGATGCCCGGCATCACGTGGCCGCCTACGACGATGCCCTGGCCATCCTGCAAAGCAAACCCCGTATCGTGGTGACGGACTGCATCTGCCGCAAACGCATGGCGGTGGTCGGCAAGGGCTGCGGCAAGCCCATGGAGGCCTGCTTCATGTTCGGCTCCATGGGGCAGTACTATCTCGACCGGGGCATGGGGCGCGAGGTATCGCTGGAGGAGGGTAAAGCCATTTTGGAAGCGTGCCGGGAAGCGGGACTTGTGACCCAGCCGGCCACCGCCCAGAATCCCTCCGGCATGTGCAACTGCTGCGGCGACTGCTGCGGGGTGCTGGCGGCCTTGAACAAGCACCCCAAGCCGGCGGAGCTGGTCATTGCCAATCGCCTGGCCGTGGTGGCCGCAGAGGATTGCACGGGCTGTGAGGCCTGTTTGGAGCGCTGTCAGATGAACGCCCTTGCGATGGGCGACGACGAAGCGGCCCGGGTCGACCCGGACCGCTGCATCGGCTGCGGGCTCTGTGTGGTAACCTGCCCGACGGAAGCCATCACCCTTGAAAACAAACCCAAAGAAACCCACCGGGTCCCGCCCACCAGCATGGCCGAACAGATGATGCTGCTGGCCCAAAAACGGGGGCTGCTTTAGAAGACAGGGTTCAAGGGATAGAGGGTGACCACATCGTCGCATCCTAAGCGAGCGTCCTCGTCCGAAAGGATGGTTGCGTGCGGCCTCGTGATGGTTATGATCTTCCGAAAGGTATAGGAAGACCTCGTCATCCCGGCGTAATGACCTGTGTCACAAGTTTCCTGCAAAAGGGTTGGTACAGGCTTTCATCCCGGCGAAAGCCGGGATCTCCGCCTATTCATATCCTTAGCCCAACGAGATGCCGGCTTTCGCCGGCATGACGGGCAAAAATATGAAATTTTAGGGCATTGCGACACAGCTTCGCAAGCCGGGATCTATTTGGGATCGCGGGGGTTGGTTTACGGATCGTTCCGTTACAATCGAGGGGATAGACCATGGGTAATAAATTGATCAAGGAAGAGGGCGACACCGGAAGGTTGCACATCGACACCCCGCTGATGGGTGAATCCCTGGTGAGCAAGGAACTGCTGGCCAAAACCGAGGCCCGGGAATATTTCCGCATGCACCCGGACGTCAATGTGCTCAAGATCGGCGGGCAGAGTATCATAGACCGCGGCGGGCAGGCGCTGTTTCCGATTCTGGAAGCCCTGATCGCCGCCAAGGAGGAACACAAGATTCTGATCATGACCGGCGGAGGCACCCGCGCGCGGCATGTCTACAATATCGGGGTGGATCTGGGCATGCCCACCGGGGTGCTTTCCAAGCTGGGGGACAAGGTGTCCTGGCAGAACGCCGAGATGCTCTCCGTGCTGCTGGCCAAACACGGCGGGGTCAAGATCGGCCATGGCGACAACCTGGAACAACTCACCATGTTCTGCCGCCTGGGCTACATACCGATCACCTACGGCATTCCCCCCTACGGCTTTTTCGAACACCCCGCCGAACACGGTTCGATTCCTCCCCACCGGACCGACTGCGGTGCGTTTCTCCTGGCCGAGAACATCGGCGCCCGCTCGCTGATCTTCCTGAAGGACGAAAAGGGCCTTTACGCCAGAGACCCCAAGAAAATTCCGGCCGAGGAGCGCGACGATCTGCCCTATTACAGCCGCATCTCAGCCCGGGAACTGCTGGAGCTGGACCTGGACGATCTCATCGTCGAGCGGCCCGTGATCACACTCCTGCAACGGGCCAAGTGCCTCAAGGAGTTCCAGATCATCGACGCCATTCGGCATCCCGAGCACATCCAGGCCGCGCTC
>CAYMQN010000350.1:0-2444 GCA_964392545.1 uncultured Desulfobacteraceae bacterium | reverse complement strand
TCACCGAAATCTACGAAGGCACCAAGGAAATCCAGAAAAACACCATCGCCAGCGCACTCCTCGGAAAGATGAAATAGGGCCCACCCGGAAATGGCATCTCTGGATGGGCACGACTAAGGAGGGTTTATGACAGCCGAAGTAGAAGTCTACCGGCCCCGCAACAGCGTGCGTGTCGTCACGGCCACCTCGCTCTTTGACGGCCACGACGCCTCCATCAATATCTTTCGCCGCATCCTGCAGGGTACGGGCGTCGAAGTCATTCATCTCGGGCACAACCGGTCCGTCCAGGAAATCGTGGATGCCGCCGTGGAAGAGGACGCCCAGGGCATTGCCGTCTCCAGCTACCAGGGCGGCCATGTGGAATACTTCAAATACATGGTGGACCTCCTCAAGGAGGCCCGGGCCCCCCACGTCAAAGTCTTCGGCGGCGGGGGCGGGGTCATCGTGCCGGAGGAAATCAAGGAACTCGAGGCCTACGGGGTGGCCAAGATCTATTCCCCCGAGGACGGCGCCCGGCTGGGGCTGCAGGGCATCATCAACCACATGGTCCAGACCATGGATTTCGCCCGCACCAGCGGCCAGGTGCCCGACCTCGACCGGCTCAGCCCGGACAACAAACTCCTCGTGGCCAACCTGATCACCACCGTGGAACAGGCCAAGGCCATGCAAAACGGGCATCTGGCCCAGTTGCGCGAGGCCCTCAAGGCCCGCACCTCCCAGCAGCGCATCCCGGTCATCGGCATCACCGGCACGGGCGGCTCGGGCAAGTCCTCCCTCACCGACGAACTCATCCAGCGCATGCTGCTCGACCTCAAGGACATGCGCGTGGCCATCATCAGCGCCGATCCCTCGCGCCGCAAGACAGGCGGGGCGCTTCTGGGCGACCGCATCCGCATGAACGCCATCGGCAATTCACGCGTCTATATGCGCTCGCTGGCCACCCGCCGCTCCCACACCGAGGTTCCCGAAGCCCTGCCGGACATCCTCCAGGTGGCCAAGGCCGCCGGTTTCGATCTGATCATCGTCGAGACGGCCGGCATCGGCCAGGGCGATTCCCTCATCGTCGATCTGGTGGACATCTCCATCTATGTCATGACCGCGGAATTCGGGGCGGCCTCCCAGCTCGAGAAAATCGACATGCTCGACTTCGCCGACATCGTGGTGGTCAACAAGTTCGAAAAGCGCGGCGGAGAAGATGCGGTCCGCGACGTGCGCAAACAGGTGCAGCGCAACCGCAACGCCTTCGGCATGGCCCCCGAGGAAATGCCGGTCTACGGCACCATTGCCTCCAAGTTCAACGACGACGGGGTTACGGCCCTCTACCACGGACTGTTGGACACCATTCGGGAGAAGACCGGCATCGTCTTCGAATCCAGTCTGCCCCGCCCGGCGAGCAAGGTCGCTTCCTCAAAAACCATCATCATTCCCCCCGAGCGTACCCGCTATCTGGCGGAAATCGCCGAGACCGTGCGCGGCTATCATGCGCGCACCGACGACCAGGCCGAGGCTTTGCGCCGGGTCTGGCACCTGGAAGAAAGCACCCGGGCGCTGGGGGAGGCCGAACCGGGCGAAACCACCGAGGCCTTGCTCGCGCAGTTGAAAGCCGCCGCCGCCGAGGCACGCCAGGCCTTGGATCCGGAGACCACTGAACTCGTCAAACGCTGGGCGGAGACCAAAAGCGCCTACCAGCAGGACGAACTGGTCTATCAGGTCCGCGACCGCGAGATCCGCGTTCCCCTGTATACCGAATCCTTGAGCCGCAAGAAGATCCCCAAGATCGCCTTGCCCCGCTTCGAAGATCCGGGGGAGACTTACCGCTGGCTGCGGCGGGAAAACCTGCCGGGCTATTTCCCGTATACGGCCGGGGTCTTCCCCCTCAAGCGGGTGGGTGAAGATCCCACCCGCATGTTTGCCGGCGAGGGTGACCCGGCCCGCACCAACCGGCGCTTCAAGCTGCTTTCGGCCGAAAGCGAGGCCAAGCGCCTGTCCACGGCCTTCGATTCGGTGACCCTTTACGGCTACGACCCGGACCTGCGGCCGGACATCTACGGCAAGGTGGGCACCTCGGGGGTCAGCGTGTGCACCCTGGACGACGTCAAGGTGCTCTACGGCGGCTTCGAGCTGTGCGCACCCACCACCTCGGTTTCGATGACCATCAACGGGCCGGCGCCCATCATCCTGGCCATGTTCCTCAACGCCGCCATCGACCAGCAGGTGGACCGCTACCGCGGGGAAAACGGCAAAGATCCCTCGCCGGAGACCTGTCAGCAGATCCGCGCCGAGGTCCTGGCCAACGTGCGCGGCACCGTCCAGGCCGACATCCTCAAGGAGGACCAGGGGCAGAACACCTGTATCTTTTCGATCGATTTCGCCCTCAAGATGATGGGCGACATCCAGGAATATTTTATCGAAAACAACGTGCGCAACTTCTACTCGGTCTCCAT
>CAYMQN010000349.1:0-2448 GCA_964392545.1 uncultured Desulfobacteraceae bacterium | reverse complement strand
CGCGGATGCCACAGCTAGGAATAAAATCAAATACAAGCGCTATTTACCATGAAGATCATGAAGGACATGAAGTTATCAATTGGTCTTCGACCAATTGATAGAAAACTTTTTTAAATAATTGGCTAAGCAGCTATCGTCTGGGCGATGGGGGTTTTGCCCTTGGTTTTCCGCTTCATGTCCTTCATGCACTTCATGGTGGAAAGTTTTTTATCTTTAACCGCCTTTATCTGCGTTCATCTGCGTCCCATCCTCGCCGTTACCCCCCGAAGGCCGCCTCGTCCATGGCCACCGCCACTTCCGCGCAGTCCTCGATGGCGGCCATTTTGCCCAGGGTGACCGGCAGAACGGTGCGGATGAAAAATTCGGCGGTCTGGATCTGGCCTTCGTAGAACTGGCGATCCTTTTTCTTGGCTTCCTCCAGCTTCTCCGCGGCCACGTTGGCCCGCCACAGGAGCATCCAGGCCGTCATCACGTCTCCCACGACCTCCAGGAAGGGCACCGAGTGCGAGAAGGCCGCCTTGAATTTGGGCGACATGGCGGCCTGTCCCAGGTGAAAGGCGATCTCCCCCAGGCGGTCGACCACCTTGTCGAAGCGCTCGGCCAGACCGGCCGTGGCTTCCCGCGCCTGGGCCGCCGCCACCGTCTCCTTGAGGTTGGCGAGAAACGCCATGAAGACGGCGCCCTTTTTCAAGCCCAGTTTGCGGCCCAGCAGATCCAGGGCCTGGATGCCGGTGCAACCCTCGAAGATCGTGGTGATCTTGCAGTCCCGGGCAATGGCTTCCAGGGGGTAGTCGCGGGTGTACCCGGCTCCACCGTAGACCTGGATGCCCTGAACGCAGACCTCGTAGCCCCGCTCGCTGCCGTAGCCTTTGATGATCGGCGTGAGCAGCCCCACCAAATCCATCAGGCGGGTGCGCTCCTCCTCGGAGGCCGCGATTTTGGCCTGGTCGATCAAGAACCAGCAATAGTAGATCAGGGCGCGCAGGCCTTCCACGTGGGCCTTCATCCACATCAGGGTGCGGCGGATGTCCGGGTGGCGGATAATGGGCACCGAAGGCGCGTCGCGGTTCTTGAAATCGTCCAGGTCGCGGCCTTGGATGCGCTTGCGGGCGTAGTCCAGGGCATAGAGGTAGGCGGTCGAGGCGTTGGCCAGGGCCTGCAGGCCGGTGCCCAGGCGGGCGCCGTTCATCATCTGGAACATGATTTTCATGCCCTGCCGTTCTTCGCCCAACAGATAGCCGGTGCAGCGCCCCTTGGTGCCCAGGGCCATGCTGCAGGTGGCGCTGGCATGGATGCCGTGTTTTTCCTCCACCCCGGTGCAGACGATGTCGTTGCGTTCGCCCAGGCTCCCGTCGGCGTTGACGAAATACTTGGGTACGATGAAGATGGAAATGCCCGTGGTGCCGGGCGGGTCCCCTTCGATGCGGGCCAGCACGGGATGGATGATGTTCTCCGTCAGATCATGTTCGCCGTTGGTGATGAAGATCTTGTTGCCGGTGAGGGAATAGGAGCCGTCGGGATTGCGCACGGCGCTGGTGGTCAGCGCGCCCACATCGGAGCCGGCGTCCGATTCGGTGAGCAGCATGGTGCCGCCCCACTCGCCGGTGTACAGCTTTTTGAGATAGGTCTGTTTCTGTTCCCCGGTGCCGAAACTCTCGATCATGTAGCCGGTGCCCGCCCCCATGGAGCCATAGGCGCTGAGGGCCCAGTTGCCGCCCATGAGGTACTCGTCCACGGCCACGGTCAGGGCATGCGGCAGCCCCTGGCCGCCGTATTCCGGATTCATGGCGGGTGCGGTCCATTCGCTTTCCAGGAAGAGCTTGTGCACCCGGTGGAAGCTCTCCGGCACCTTCACCGTTCCGTCGCCCTCGTAGCGCACCCCGATGCGGTCGCCCTCCTCATAGGTGGGCAGCATTTCCTTGAGAGCGAAACGACGGGCTTCGTTGAGGATCAGGTCGAAGGTCTTGCGGTTGAATTCCCCGAAAATATCTGATTCGGTCAATGTTTCGATGTCGAGCAGTTCATGGAGGACAAAGTCGATGTCGCGGCGGTCGGCGATGAGTTGAGCCATTGTGATGTTTTCCTTTTTCTAAAAATGTTAGCCACAGATGGGCACTGATAAACACTGATCAAGAGATTAAAGCTGTTCACCACGAATAACACGAAGAAAACCAATGGGACGCAGATGAACACAGATAAATAATGATAAAAGAATAAAACTAGTCACCATGAAGATCATGAAGATCATGAAGAAATCAATTTGTCGGTGACAAATTTATTGAAAGCAAAAACAAAAGGTCAATTGGTGCAGATGACACAGATCAGGCTTTGGAGAAGACTGTGGGTAATAGATGGATAGGTGTAGGTTGAAACTTCAATAAATCGACCTTCCACCCACTACAACTCACGCTTCTCAACAACCCAACAGACTCGACGAACCCAATAAGC
>CAYMQN010000348.1:0-2489 GCA_964392545.1 uncultured Desulfobacteraceae bacterium | reverse complement strand
CCAGAGCGGATCCACCGGTGGGGTCTCCCGGACTAGGGGCTCGAGGGGACGATCGGCACGCCCCGGGAGGAAAAGGAGATGCCCAGCTGGGAGGCGGTGCTGATCATGATGCTCTCGGTGAGGGGCGGGTTGACCGCCGATGCGGCCTGCCAGCGTACGATGAAATTGGCCCCCGAACCACCGGCCTTGTCGGATTCCTTGACCACGTAGCGCACCGTCGCCATGGGCGGCAGGTCGAGCGGTCGGTCCAGGTAGTGCTGGATGAGATGCCCCTCGGAATTGTAATAGTCCACCATGGTCAACGTGACGGACCCCAGCGGGTCGATGTTGCGGATGCTGAGGGTGACGGCCAGCGGCGGACAAGCGCGCTTCGAATCCGAACAATCCCCACAGGGGTTTAATGCCTGCCTCCAAAGAAAAATGCAACGCATAATCGCCCTACGGCGGCAGCGGCAGGGCTGGCTATGCCGGGCCGCACGTCGGACCCGCCTTGGGCGGGCTAACCGATACGAAACAACGGGATGGGCGACGGGCAAAGATCGTTCATCGTAGCAAGATCGGCGGCGCTGCAGTAGCCTTTGGAGAGGTAGCCCCGCGCCAGCCCCTCGCGGGTGATGACCTGCAGGTGGGTGTGATGAAACCAGTTGCCGTTGTCGTGAAAGTCGCCGATTTCGGCAAAGGCGGTGCCCGCCGCAAAACTTTCGCCGGCCGCCGGCAGCCGGTCTTTGCGCAGGTGCCCGTAAAAACTGAAGAAGGTCTCGAAGTGGGGGGCGGCGTGCTCCAGGAGAACGTAGGCGCCGTAGTTGCCCTCGCCGCTTTCATAGCCGCTTTCGGCCACCACGGCATCCAGGGGGGCCTGCAACGGCGTGCCCAGGGGCACGATGATGTCCAGGCCCAGATGGATGAAGCGTTTTTCGGACACCATCTGGGGGCAGTCGCCGAGAAGGCTGTCCCGGCGTTCCAGATAGGGGGAGACCCCCCAGCGGTAAGTGGCGCCCATGGCCTCATCCAGGACCTGCTGGAGTCTTTTCTGGTCCCGGGGGGCGGCCCCCTGAAGCAGGGGGCTGCCGACGGAAAGATCGGCGATGTAGGGCTCGCCTGTCAGCCCCTCGAAGAGGGGCGCGTGGCGCACGCGCGGGCTGTAGAGCAGAAAGGGATAGTACATGGGGGGCCTCCGGGTCAGGAAAGGGCAAAGTCGGTGGTCTTCTTCAGGCCGTCCACGGACACCACCGGCCGGCCGTCCCCGTCTTCACTGACGTTTTCGGGCCAGCGGAAGTCCTCGGAGAGGGCCTTGAAATAGGCCAGATCGTAGGCCAGCAGTTTGAGGGACAAGCAGTCCCCCTCGCCCACGATGGTGGAAGACAAACCGAAGTCCACCTCCCCCAACACGGTGCGGATGATGTAGCGGGGCACCTCCCGACCGCTGCCTTCCCGCCGTACGCGCGTGGCGATGTCCACAACGTCGTAAAGGGCCACCGGGTTGTCCGCGTTCCAGCGGTTCTGGACCGGCAGCCCGGCCACGTAGAGGTGGTGAAATTCGATGCCGGCTTCGCGGCAGCGGTAGGCCAGGCGGTGAATGGCCTCCGGGGTGTCGTTGATGCGGCCCAGAAGGGGCGTGTTGTTGTAGACGGTGACGCCCTTATTGCCGAGCTGCCGGGCCAGCCGGGCGTGGATCGGCTGAAGTTCGTCGGCCGCGATGAATTGGGTTTCGATTTCCAGGCGCAGGGGATTGACGATGGTCAGCTTGTTCAAGCCCCCCAGGGTGTCGACGACGGTCGGGGTATAGCGTTCCGGCGCGTGGTTGAAGGCCAGGCTGCGCAGCCGCACGGCATTGACGTGCGGGATGGCATCCAGCGCTCGGACGAGGGCGCCGATCTCCAACAAGGCCGCGGGGACGTCGTCCCCGGAGACGATGACCACGTCGGTAATGCGGTCGTCATGGCGGATGTAGTCCAGTTCGCCGCCGCTGGCGCCGGGTGCCATTTCGACCCGGGTGGCGTGCACGCGGGAGAGCTTCGGCGAACCGGTGGGCACCAGCGAGGGGCTTAGCCCTTCGCTCTCCAGGACCAGGGGCCATATGGCCGCGGCGGTCTCCGGCGGGTTCGCCATCCCACCGCCCAGGCGCAGCGGACGGGCGCCCAGAAAGAGGGCTTCGTCCCCCATGTCGGCCATGTATTGAATATCGATGGTGCCCTCTTCGTTGACCCGGATGTTTGCCAGTTCGTTGGCGATGGGCGCGAACTCCTTGAAATAATCCGGCGTGTAGGGGCTGCGGATCCAGATGAAATGGGGATTGTCGGCCACCGGCGCCACGGCCCAGCCGCTGGTATGCCAGTCCATCTTGCCGATGGGGGTGGCGGTACAGATCCGCGGGATCACCCGGTCGGAGAGATGGGCGCGCAGGTAGCGGCCCACGGCCAAACCCTTGTCGATGGGCGCCCAGTAGACGCTGTTGCCGTGGATCGGGCTGCAGGGGATGTAGATGTAGT
>CAYMQN010000347.1:0-2518 GCA_964392545.1 uncultured Desulfobacteraceae bacterium | reverse complement strand
TGGAAATCCTCGCCGTAGCCCAGCTACGCCTGCGGTTTCCACATTGCTGCGGCCTTGGCCGGAACCAAAATCTACCATCTCTGAATGGACACTGAGTAACCTGTCAGCTCGGATGCTTATCATTCCTGGGATTTTTGCGGCGTAGTTCTATTATGTCCCGTGTATCCTTCACTCTGCAAGCCCCTGTTGACCTCAACATCCTTTCTGTCATATGGTCGCCTCTTTTTGTTTTTCGGACGGCACGGGCCACGGAATGACGGTGCCTCCTGCCCGGCGAATTAAAATGCGATTTGAGGAGGATTCAACATGCAGACGTCCAAGGTGGGCCCGCGGATTGCGAAATACATGGCCCAGAACGACATCACCATCGAAACGCTGGCCGAACGCACCGGCCTTTCCCAGGCCCTGCTCACCGCCATCCGGGACGACGAGGCCTATCCCTCCCTGGGGCCGCTGGTCAAGATCGCCCGGGCCCTGGGGGTGCGCCTGGGCACCTTTCTGGACGACCAGGGCAGCGTCGATCCCCTGATCGTGCGCCACTCCGAGCGGCAGAGCGAACTTTCCACCCTGCGGGCCAAGGACCGTCCGGTGGAGACCCGCTTCTACTCCCTGGGGCGCGGCAAGACCGACCGCCACATGGAGCCCTTCTTCGTGGAGCTTCTGCCCGAGTCCGCCAGGGACGGAGAGCTTTCCAGCCATGAGGGCGAAGAGTTCATCGTCGTCGTGCAGGGGCGGGTGGAGGTGGTCTATGGCAAGGCAACCCACACCCTCGAGGTGGGCGACAGCATCTACTACAACTCCATCGTGCCCCACCACGTGGGCTGCGTCGGCGACGCGCCGGCCGCCATCTACGCCGTGCTCTACATCCCCGAATAACCTGTCCGGAAACGCTTCCTGGAGAAGAGGACCCGATGACCGATCAAGATCCGAAGCCGAGCACGCTGGGCCAACTGCTGGACCAGGCCGTGGCCGCCCATCCCGACAACGATGCCGTCATCTATGTGGACCGCGATTTTCGCCTCACCTACCGCGCGTTCGGCGACCTGGTGGACCGCCTGGCCAAGGGCCTCATGGCCCTGGGCGTGGCGAAAAACGAAAAAGTGGCCGTCTGGGCCACCAACGTGCCCTACTGGGTGGCCCTGCAGTTCGCCACGGCCAAGATCGGGGCGATCCTGCTGACCGTGAACACCAACTACAAGAGCGCCGAGCTGGACTACCTGCTGCGCCAGTCCGAAACCGAAAACATCTTCATCATCGAGGGCTTCCGGGACACCGACTACGTGCGGACCCTCTATGAACTGGTGCCCGAGCTCAAGACCCAGGAACGCGGCTACCTCAAGAGCAAAACGTATCCGCATTTAAAGCGGGTCTGCTTTCTCGGCCCGGAGAAGCACCGGGGCATGTACGCCATCCCCGAGATCCTGGCCCTCGATGCCATGACGGACGAGGCCGCCTACCAGGCCCGCCAGGCCGGCCTCGACCCCCACGAGGTGGTCAACATGCAGTACACCTCGGGCACCACCGGCTTTCCGAAAGGCGTCATGCTGACCCACCACAACATCGGCACCAACGGCTACTGGATCGGCGAGAACCAGCGGTTCACCGACCAGGACCGGGTCTGCATCCCGGTGCCGCTCTTCCACTGCTTCGGCTGCGTGCTGGGCGTGCTGGCCGCCGTCACCCATGCGGCCACCATGGTGCTGCTGGAAACCTTCGATCCGGTGGACGTCATGGCCTCGGTGGAGGAGGAGCGCTGCACCGCCCTCTACGGCGTGCCCACCATGTTTATCGCCGTACTCCAGCACAAACTCTTTAAAAAATTCGACTTCACTTCCTTGCGAACCGGCATCATGGCCGGCTCGCCCTGCCCCATCGAGGTCATGCGCCAGGTGATCGAGCGGATGAACATGTCCGAGATCACCATCTGCTACGGCCTCACCGAGGCCTCGCCGGTGATCACCCAGACCCGCTCCGACGACGCCGTCCGCCTGCGGGTGGAGTCGGTGGGCCGCGCCATGCCGGGCGTCGAAGTCAAGATCGTCGATCCCGACACCGGCCGGATCCTGGCGCCGGGGGAGCAGGGCGAGGTCTGCTGCCGGGGCTACAACGTGATGAAGGGCTACTACAACATGCCCGAGGCCACGGCCGAGACCATCGACGCCGAGGGCTGGCTGCACTCGGGCGACCTGGGGGTCATGGACGCAGACGGCTATCTGGCCATCACCGGCCGCCACAAGGACATGATCATCCGGGGCGGGGAGAACATCTACCCGCGCGAGATCGAGGAGTTCCTCTACCGCATGGAGGGCATCGCCGACGTCCAGGTGGCCGGCGTGCCCAGCGTGAAGTACGGCGAGGAAGTCGGGGCTTTCGTCATCTTGAAAGACGGCCACACCTGCCAGCCCGAGGACATCCGCGACTTCTGCCGCGGGCAGATCAGCCACTACAAGATCCCCAAGTACGTGGCCTTCGTGCAGGACTACCCCATGACGGCCAGCGGGAAGATTCAGAAGTTCAA
>CAYMQN010000346.1:0-2547 GCA_964392545.1 uncultured Desulfobacteraceae bacterium | reverse complement strand
CACCTCCCCCACCAAGGGCCGCAGCACATAGGTGCCCGAGGTCTGGAAGACCAGAAAAAAGATCGCCACGGCCAGGAGAAGATTGGAAAGGGGGCCGGCCGCCACGATGAGAAACCGCTGGTACACGCTTTTGTGCGTGAAGGATTGCGGCACGAGGTGGGGCTCGATGGGGGCGTCCGGCTCCTCGCCGACCATTTTGACATAGCCGCCGAGGGGGATGAGCGACACCCGGTAATCCGTCATGCCGACCGTCTTGCCGAACAGGCGGGGGCCGAACCCCAGGGAAAACTTCTCAACGCCCACACCGAATAGACGGGCGACCAGAAAGTGGCCGAGTTCGTGAAAGAAGATCAGGACGCCAAGAACGATGACAAAGGCGATAATGCTTGTACTCATGGAATAGTCAGGTGCTTTCCGAAGGCTTTCCCGGGGCTTCTCCGGGAGTGGGTGATCGCGGTGGCTGATTACCGGGGGATCATAAAGGAATTGCCCTCAAACTGCAAGCCTCCGGATCGTTTCCTCGGCCGCCCGCCGCGCCCGGCGGTCGGCCTCGCGGATCTGCTCGATGGCGGGCCGACGTTCCACCCGGTGGCCGGCCATGGTCTGTTCGATCACAGGCGCTATCCGGGTAAATCCGATGCGGCCCTGCAGAAAGGCGTTGACCGCCACTTCGTTGGCGGCGTTGAGGACGGCGGGCAGCGTCCCCCCCTGGCGGCAGGCCTCCCAGGCCAGCGCCAAACAGGGGAAGCGCGCCACATCGGGTTTTTCGAAGGTCAAGCTGGCAAGCGATGCGAAATCCGGATAGGCGAGCCCCAGGGGCAGCCGCTCGGGGTAAGCCAGGGCGTAGGCGATGGGGCCCTTCATGTCGGGGATGCCCATCTGCGCGATGACCGCGCCGTCCACGAACCCCACCATGGAGTGCACGATGCTCTGGGGGTGGACTAGGACCTCGATCCGCTCCGGCGCCATATCGAACAGGTAGCGGGCTTCGATGAACTCCAGTCCCTTGTTCATCAGGGTGGCCGAGTCGATGGTGATCTTGGCGCCCATGGACCAGTTGGGGTGCTTGAGGGCGTCCTCCGGTCGGATGGCCTCGAACCGATCGGCCGGCAGGGTGCGGAAGGGCCCGCCGGAGGCGGTTAGAAAGAGACGATCGACCTCCTTCGCGGGGTGTTGGCCGATGCATTGGAAGATGGCGCTGTGCTCGCTGTCCACCGGCAGAATCGGCACTCCGGCGGCGGCCGCCCGGGCCATGACCGTTTCCCCGGCCATGACAAGGGTTTCCTTGTTGGCCAGGGCGATGGGTTTGCCGGCATCGATGGCCGCCAGGGTGGGCATCAGTCCCGCGGCACCGACGATCCCCGTGACCACCATGTCGACTTCGGGCAGCGCCGCCGCCGCGACGAGGCCCGCTTCGCCCCAGCGCAGATCGACCTTGAGATCGGCCGGCAGCCGCGCCTGCAGGGCCTTGCGGTCGCCTTCCTCGAGCACCACGGCCATGGCCGGACGAAATGCCTCGATCTGGCGGGCCAGGCGGTCGACATTGCGCCCCGCCGTGAGACTCACCACGCGAAACTGTTCGGGAAACCGGCGCACGACATCCAGGGTGCTGCACCCGATGGACCCCGTGGCGCCTAAAACAGCAAGGTTTTTCATGGGTTTCCTAAAGCCGGTCAGAGGACAACGATCAGCCCGTAGGCCACCGGGCCGGCAAACAGGAGGGCATCGATCCGATCGAGCATGCCGCCGTGCCCCGGCAGAATGGCGCCGGAATCCTTGATGCCGCTCACGCGTTTCATCTGGGATTCGAAAAGATCGCCCACCTGGCCGGCGGCGCCCACGGCCAGGCAAAAAAGCGCCGCCGAGCCCCACCCGATCTCCTGGAAGATGCTCAGCTTCATGATCAGGCCGGCCAAAAGGCTGCCGCCAAGGCCCCCCAGGGCGCCTTCCACCGTCTTTTTGGGGCTGATGGTCGGGCAGAGTTTGTGCCGTCCGAAAAACGTCCCCACATAGAGGGCCAGGGTATCGCCGGCAAACACCACGAAGACCAGCGTAAAAATCAGCCAGAAGCCCCGGGGCTCCTGGCGGATGGGGATCAGCAGCGCCAGGAGCAGTGGAATGTAGAGGACCCCCTGGAGCTGCTTCTGGACGATGTCCAGCACCCGCGGATCGCTTCCGAAATAACGCAGCGAAAGCACGCCGGCCAGAATGAGGTTGAGGGCCAAAAGCCCCGGCAACCACTCCATTCGGCCGGCATGGGCCAGGGCGGTCAGCGCGGGAACCATGGCCAGGCCCAAGGGCGGAATCAAGCCCGGCAGCGTTTTCCGCCAGGCGTGGAAGACGATGCGGTAGTACTCCCACATGGCCGCGAGACCGGCCAGCGCGATAAGCACCGCAAAGGCCATCCCCCCCCGGTACAAAATATAAATCAGCACGGGCAGGAGCAGGAGTCCGGTAAGCCATCGCTTTAAATGCATGGTGTCATCCTATATCGTGCCCATCCATAAATGGCATCTTTTGGCCCCGGCTCCGCCGTCGGTGGGCCAA
>CAYMQN010000345.1:0-2563 GCA_964392545.1 uncultured Desulfobacteraceae bacterium | reverse complement strand
GGCATCCACGACAAGGCCAACGCCTACCCCTCCCAGCTTTCGGGCGGCCAGCAGCAGCGGGTGGCCATCGCCCGGGGTCTGGCCATGCAGCCCAAGATCATGCTCTTCGACGAGCCCACCTCGGCCCTGGATCCGGAGATGATCAACGAGGTCCTGGAAGTCATGATTCAGCTCGCCAAGGACGGCATGACCATGGTCGTGGTGACCCACGAGATGGGGTTTGCCCGGGAGGTGAGCCACAAGGTGGTCTTCATGGATATGGGGCAGATCATCGAAACCGCTCCGCCCGAGGAATTTTTCACCAAGGCCCGGAACGAGCGCACGCTGCTGTTCCTGAGCAAGATCCTGTCCCACTGAAACACTTCTAACCGTGGTGCGTTGTCGGAGGCCCATGCCCCGGATCGAAAACAAACCGCAAACGCGCTGCACGGCGCCCGATGAGGTGTCGGGCCCCTGGATCGAGGTCGATCTGGCGGCCGTGGCGCGCAATATCGGCCGCATCCACGGCTGGTGCGGCCGGCCGCTGATGCCTGTGGTCAAAGCCAATGCCTACGGCCACGGACTGGTGCCGGTGGCGCGCCGGCTGGCACGGGAAGAAGCTGTGGCCGGGCTGTGCGTGGGCAATGTGCGGGAGGCCCTGGCGCTGCGCAGGGCCGGACTCACGCTTCCGGTTCTGAACCTGGGGCCTTGCACGCCGGCCGAGGCCGAGGCCATCGTGGAGTGCGACATCGGCCAGTCCGTCTTCTCGGAGGCGGTCGCGGTCCTGGACCGGGCCGCGGCCGCCCAGGGCCGCGTTGCCGCGGTGCACGTCAAGATCGACACCGGCCTGGGCCGCATCGGGGTGCCGCACGCCCGGGCCGCGGCGTTCATCTTTCATACGGCCCGCTTGAAGCACGTGCGCATCGCGGGGGTTTTTACCACCCTGAGCGAAGATCGGGCATTCGACGCAATTCAGCTAGAGCGTTTTGCCGCG
Source organism: uncultured Desulfobacteraceae bacterium (assembly GCA_964392545.1). Taxonomy (GTDB): domain Bacteria; phylum Desulfobacterota; class Desulfobacteria; order Desulfobacterales; family UBA5852; genus JABZFP01. The sequence goes on along the minus strand of CAYMQN010000345.1, from coordinate 1,590 downwards.
GCCCTGGCCGAACCGGCCCGGGCCGGCATCCCCCTGGGGCAGCGTCACGCGGCGTCCAGCGCCGCTGTCTTGGATGCACCGGATGCGGCCCTGGATCTGGTGCGCCCCGGCATCACGGTTCTCGGCTACTACCCCTCGGCGGCCGAGCACCGTCGGCGGCGCATCGACCTGCAGCCGGCCCTCACCCTCAAGGCCCGCGTGGTCTGCGTCAAACACCTCGAGGCCGGTGCTCCGGTCGGCTATCACCGCGCCTATCGCGCACCCGGCGAGGAGACGCTGGTGACCGGCGCCATCGGCTACAGCGACGGTTATCCGGTGCAGCTTGCCGATCGGGCCGCATGCCTCATCGGCGGCCGGCGCCACCCCCTGGTGGCCGCGGTCAGCGCCAACCACATCTGCGTGCGCAGTGCCGGGGGAGAGATCCAGGCGGGCGACGAGATCGTGCTCTACGGCCGCCAGGGCGATGCGGTCATCGACCTGCAGGACATCGCCGAGGTTACCGGGCGTTCGGTCTACAACCTGCTGGCCCGTCTCAACCCGGATCTGCCGCGCTTTTACCACGAATGAAGATCCCGGCTTTCGCCGGGATGACGAGGGCGGCCTGTTTTATTGTCCGCTTTGAACAATGTCTTCGGGTAAGAAATTATTTTTAGGAGAGCACGATGCCCATACCATCGACCCCGTCTTTCATCGAACGTATCGACTCCCTGGCCCCGCCGCGTTTAGCGCTGGCCCATCTGCCCACGCCGCTGCAGCCCATGGAGCGCATCGGCAGGGAATTGGGCGTGGACCTGTGGGTCAAGCGCGACGACTACACCGGCGCGGAACTCAGCGGCAACAAAGTGCGCAAGCTGGAATACGCGCTGGCCGAGGCCCGCGCCCGGGGCGCCGACACGGTCCTGACCTGCGGCGGCGTGCAGTCCAACCACTGCCGGGCCACGGCCCTGGCGGCGGCGCGCCTGGGGCTGGGCTGCTCCCTTTTGCTGCGCACCTCGAATCCCGCGAATCCGCCGCCGCTGGAGGCCAACAGCCTGCTGGACCGGCTGGCCGGTGCCCGCATCGTCTGGATCTCGCCGGAGGAATACCGCGGCCGGGACGCCGTCTTCGCCCGCGAATCCGAGGCCCTGAGACAAGCCGGCCGCCGGCCCTTTGTCATCCCCGAGGGGGCCTCGGACGCTTTGGGGGCCTGGGGCTACATCCGCGCCATGGCCGAGCTGGCCGAAGATATCGCACGCCTGGATGAAGAGGCAGCGAAAACCACCACCGTGATCCACGCCATGGGATCGGGGGGCACCGGCGCGGGCCTCGTGCTCGGCAAGCTGCTTCTGAAACTGGACCTGCGCGTGGTGAGCGTCAATGTCTGCGACGACCGGGACTATTTTATGCGGGTTTGCGGCGGGATCTGCCGGGAGGCCATCGCACGCTACGGCCTGAATGTGGATTTCGACGCCGAACGGGACCTGGAGATCGTGGACGGCTACGTGGGCGCCGGCTACGCCCTGTCGCACCCCGAGGAATTACAGCTGATCGCCCATGTCTGCCGCCGCGAAGGCCTCGTACTGGACCCGGTCTACACCGGCAAGGCCTTTT
>CAYMQN010000344.1:0-2598 GCA_964392545.1 uncultured Desulfobacteraceae bacterium | reverse complement strand
GGTTCGTTTTCTTCCACGCGGAAGAAAATGAACAACAAAGGCAATACTCAAATATCCGAAAGAAATTTGCGGGCTTCCCAAAGGCAATATTGGAAAGTAAACATCGAGGTCAACCTTCCCGAAAGCGAAGGTTGATCGCGAGCTTTTCCAGGGAGAGGGCCACCACGCTCTTGAACTGGGGGGCGGCCTCGGCGTAGCCTTTGCAAAAGGTGCGCACCGTGGCCGGGTCCGCCAGGCCGGCCACCGGCACCATCGCCGCGATGACCCGCTCGAAGAGCAGGGGGTGGAAATCCTGGAAACGATCCTGGCTTGCGGTGAACCAGTCCCACAACTCCCCGACGGCATGCGGGTTGGCCGCCATGGCCACCAGGGGCATGAAGCGGTTGCGGTCGGGCACGTGGTCGAGCACGTAGTCCCGGGCCGCCGCCAGGGTCTCCGGTTCCCGGAAGCAACCCAGGGCGGCCATGATGGCCAGGCGCTCGTGCTCGCTGGTGCTGCGCTCGAGCCGGTCGCTCATCCAGTCCAAGGCCTGGGCGTCATACAGCAGTGCGCCGGCCTGAAGCGCGGCTTTGAGCAGATCGGGATGCAGGCGCTTTCCCTGCCGAAGCTCCTGGAAAGCCCGTCCCGCGGCCTCCCCGGCCGCAGCGGACCCGTAGAGGACCCCATGCCATAGCAGTTGGTCCCGCAGGGCGGCGGTAACATGGGATTCACGGTCGGAGGGCAGCCAGCCGATGGCCCCCAGCACCCGCTCGGCCAGCCGCCGGCCCGCATCGCCCGCGGCGGCGGAAACATCCGGATTCCCCACCAGATGGGCATAGCGCAGGTTGCCGTCGATGCCCATGAGCGGCAGAAAGGCATCCTCGTCCGCATACCCGTCGAGACAGGCGAAATACGCCTCCAGGGCAACCTGCCCCGCCTGGACCAGCGCGAAGAAATCGGCCTGCAGTCCCCAGCGGTCTTCGGGGGCAAGCCGTTTTTCGCGCACCAGGGCCCCGAGCGCGGCGCGCTCGGCCTCGTCTTCATAGAGGGTCCGGTAGAACCCGGTCTGGCCGTCGTTGATTTTTACGGCGGCGGCATCCCCGATGGTCAGGGTCAACGTCTTCTCCCGCATCAGCTCCCGTAAACGCCGCTCCCCGCCGTTGCGATCGAAGATCCGCAAGGTGATCGGAATCGGCCAGCAGCCGTCGCCGTCGCCGGGGAGGTAACTGAAGCGCTCCTGGGTCAGGATCAGTTCGGCCCCCTCGCGGCGCACGCGCACCAGGGGGTGGCCCGGCTGCTCGACCCAGGCCCGCATGATGTCGCTCACCGGCTCGTCGGAAACGGCTTCGAACGCTTCCCAAAATTGCAGGCTGCCGGCACATCCGTAGGCATGCCGGCGAAGATACCGGCGCAGCCCGCGCTGGAAGGCCGCCTCACCGATGAACCCGTGGATCTGGCGCAGAATGCTGCCACCCTTGCTGTAGATGATGGGCGCCGTGCTGGTGTTGATCACCAGGTGCTCCCCGCCGGGGATCTCGATCGGGAAGGTTTCCCGCAGGCCGTCCCGGCGCAGGGCCGCATCCGTCTGGGAAAGAATGAAGCGGCTCCATATGGCCCATTCGGGACGATAGCGATCCACGATGCCGAAACCGAAATAGGTGGCGAAACTCTCGTTGAGCCACAGGTAGCGCCAGTCCGAAGGGGTCACCAGGTTGCCGAACCATTGATGGGTGATCTCGTGGGCGATCACTTCGAAGATGCGTTCCCGGCCGGCCTTGGATGTCACCTCGGGGTCGTCCAGCAGAAGATTCTCCCGGAAGGTCACGGCCCCCCAGTTCTCCATGGCCCCGAAGGCAAAGTCGGGAATGCTCAAGAGATCCAGTTTTTGGAGGGGATAGGGAATATCGAAATAGGATTCGCAAAACTGCAGGGACTGGCGCCCGCAGGCCAGCCCCATCTTGCCGAAGCGGGCATGGCCGGGCGGTGCCAGCAGGCGGACCCGCGGATCCTCCCGGTCTTGAATCGCTTCAAAGCGCCCGACCCCGAAGAAGACCAGATAGGTGGACATGCGCGGCGTGCGCTCGAAAGACACCCGCTTGCGCCCGTCGGGCAGGACCGCTTCCTCGCGCACCGACTGGTTGGACACGGCGCTCAAGGCGGCGTCCACGGTCATTGCGATATCGAAGGTCGCCTTGTGGGCCGGATGGTCGAAGCAGGGAAACGCCCGGCGGGCATCGCTTTCCTGAAATTGGGTCACGGCCATGAAATGGGGTTGGTCTTCCCAGCGATAGCCGGAGCGGTAGAAACCGGCCATGCGGTCGTTGATGGTCCCGCGATAGTCGATGGTCACCGTAAAGGGCTGCGCGACCGCCGGCGCCAGGGCGATCGTCAGGGTCTCGCGCGCGGCGTCGAAAGCCATGTCGGTTTCAAGGACGACGTCGCCCTGCCGCGCCGTGCAGCCCGCAAACGCCAGCTCCAGCGCATTCAGCCGCACCCGGTCCACGGCCACGGTGGGCGTGGCCGTCAGCTCCAGCCGCCCGGTAAAGGCAAACGTTGCCAGATCCGGTTCGATATGCAGCGCATAATGGATATCCGTCAGCTCGGTCATGTCGATTCCCA
>CAYMQN010000343.1:0-2616 GCA_964392545.1 uncultured Desulfobacteraceae bacterium | reverse complement strand
TGCACTGGTTTCGAGGCAGCGGGCCCTTTTTTCTGTGCAACTTATGGATGGGCGACTGAAGTTTTGCGGGACAACGGCTGGCATGGTGGATTTCCTTTTGACATGCCCGACTTTTTCCCCTATTGATTGAATAGAGAACATCATTTCATTGCTCTCCGCCAGCGGAGAACGCCAAACCTGCCGTGAGGCAGGGACGGAAAGCCACGGGTCTTACGCGAGACAGCCGGGCCGCCGATGAAAACCAACGGCCGAATCGCTTCAGATACCTGGACGATTCGGTTTTTTTTTGGGCTGCCGGGATGAACCCTGCGGGTTCCACCGGCTGGAAGCGCCGTGCAAATGAAAAAGCTTATTCTTTCGACAGGCTGCATCCTCGGCTTGACGGCCGCGCTTTTGATCTCGAGTCTTTTCGGGCAATGGGAAGTGCTGCAGCGGCCGGAACGTTTGATTTACGACCAGTTGCTGCGCCTGAAGCAGGTGCCCAGCACCGGACGCGTGGTGGTCGTGGCCATCGACGATGCCAGCATCCAGCACCTCGGCATGTGGCCCTGGCCGCGCAGCATTCTGGCCGAGGGCCTGACCCGCTTGACGGAATCCGGGGCCGCGGCGGTGGCCTTGACGCCCCTTTTTACGGCGCCTGCGAACCGGGCGGCCATCGACGACCTTCGCCGGCTGCGCACCGAACTTCAGCAGGCAGGGCATACCGCGCTGGCCGGTAAGCTGGGGCCGATCGAAACCGCCCTCGACGGGGACCGGGCCCTCATCCAGGCCGTGCGCTCCGGCCACAACATGGTTTTGCCCTTCCGCATGCTGGTCGCCGGTGCGCCCTCGGAGGATGCGCCCCCCTTGAGCGGCCTGCTGCGCATCAATTCGCTGCCCCGCCCGGAGGAAACGCCCCAGCCCCTGGCGGCCGGGACATTCCCCGGCCGCCTCCAGCCCCTCCTGGATCGACTGCAGCCGTCCTTTCCGGCGGCAGCGGGTGTTCGGGAAACCTATCGTGCCCTGGCCGGCAAGGCGGCCGCCCTGGGCGCCGTCAATCTCTCCAGCGACCCCGACGGGGTCGTCCGTCAAATCCGGCTGCTGTGGCCCTACGAGGAGCGTTACCTTCCGGCATTGCCGCTACAGCTTGTATTGAAGGCCCTGGGCCGCCCCCTGCGGGAGGCCGAACCCCAGGCTGCGGATCGGGCTTCCTATGGCCTCCGCACCAATGGCCACACCATCCCCACGGACGCCGGTTTTCAGATGCGCATCGCCTACCCGGCACCGTCGGCGCATCTAACCCGGATCCCCTTTGCCGATCTCCTCGCCGGAAAGGTCGACCCGGGCAGCCTGAAGGATCAGATTGCCCTCGTGGGGGTGACGGCCGCCGACCTGGCCACCGCCTACCCCACGCCGGTGGCCGCCCGCGCCACCGCCCCTGACATCATGGCGGCTGCCGTGGACACCATCCTGAGCGGGGGGTACCTTTTCCGGCCCTCCTGGGCCCCACTGGCGGAAGGCGCCGTACTGCTGTATTTCTTGTTTTTTCTGCTGATCGTCATTCCGCGGGTCAAACTGACGGTCGGGGCCGTCATTCTGACCGTCTTTCTGGCCACCTGCTGGGGCGGCGCCGCGGCGGCCTTCCTGCAGGCCGGCTACTGGTTCCGCATCCTTCCGCCGCTGGTCCTGAGCGTTCTGGGGTTCGGCCTGATCGCCGCCCGTCAAACCGCCCGACGCTTGAAGACCGAAAACGTGGCGCTGAACCGCTCGCTGGGCCTTTCCTTTCAGTCCCAGGGCATGCTCGACATGGCGTTTGATAAATTTGTGCAATGTCCGGCCGATAATGCCACCATGCGGCGCCTGCTCTACAATCTCGGCCTGGATTTCGAGCGCAAGCGCATGCCGGACAAGGCCCTGGCCGTCTATGACCGCATCCTCGCGGTCGGCGGCTACCGCGATGCCAAACGCCGGGTACGCCGGTTGAAGTCCGCGCAGCGGTCCGCCGCGGCAACGGTGGCCATCGAGGCGCCGGCCGGCACCCTGAAGCTGGGCGACGCCGAAACCCGCCCCACTTTCGGCCGCTATGAGATTCTGGAGGAAATCGGCCAGGGGGCCATGGGAACCGTCTACCTGGGCCGGGACCCAAAAATCAATCGCCAGGTGGCGATCAAGACCCTGGGCTACGACAGCGTCCCCCCCGAAGAGCTGGAAGAGGTCAAAACACGCTTCCTGCGGGAGGCGGAAGCGGCCGGCAAACTCTCCCACCCCAATATCGTCACGATCTACGATGTCGGCGAGGAGCACGATACGGCCTACATGGCCATGGAGCTGCTGAACGGCCAGGACCTCACCGAATGCTGCCGCACCGACAACCTCAAACCCGTCGCGGAAGTGCTCGATATCATGGCCGCGGTGGCCGAGGCCCTGGGTTATGCCCATCGGGCCGGGGTCATCCACCGGGATATCAAGCCGGCCAACATCATGCGGCTCGAGGACGGCCGCGTGAAGGTCACCGACTTCGGCATCGCCAAGGTCCGCGACAGCGCCAAGACCCGCACCGGCATCGTGATGGGAACGCCCTCCTACATGTCGCCCGAGCAGGTCGCCGGCAAATCCCTGGACGGGCGCTCGGATCTC
>CAYMQN010000342.1:0-2631 GCA_964392545.1 uncultured Desulfobacteraceae bacterium | reverse complement strand
TACAAACAACCACTTCATTCAATGAAGAACGCATGGCGACCCCGTCCCCGGCTCCAACCACCACCGTATCCTTCAAGGATGCACTCAAGTTCTGGACGAAACTGGGCTTCATCAGCTTCGGCGGCCCGGCGGGCCAGATCGTCATCATGCACCAGGAGGTGGTGGTGGCCGTGGTAATCGAAGCGGTGCTGCGCATCGGCAAGAAGGCCCTCAAGCTCCGGGTCCTCTACATCTTTGCCGCCCTGGCGTTTGTGGCCATCTATGCCCTCGGGGTGCCTTTCCCGGCCATCGTGGCGGCGGCCGCCCTGGGCGGTCTGTTCATGCAGCGGCGGCGGCCCGAGGTCTTCTGCAAGGGGACTTTCGATGCGCAATCGCGTGATTGCCGGATGGAAGACGACGGCCCGCAGGGGGGCCGGCCGTCATGGGCCCACGTCGTCAAGGTGGCCCTTGTCTGCGCGGTTTTATGGCTGGCGGTGGTCGGGTGCCTTTGGGCGTGGCGCGGGGCGGACGGTACCTTGACGCAACTTGGCCTGTTCTTTACCAAGGCCGCATTCGTCACCTTCGGCGGCGCCTATGCCGTATTGAGCTATATCACCGAGGTGGCCGTGTCCAACGGATGGCTTTCCACCCAGCAGATGCTGATCGGTCTCGGCCTGGCCGAGTCCACGCCCGGCCCCCTGATCATGGTGACCCAGTACGCAGGCTTTTTGGCGGCCTGGAATCTGCCCGGGGGCCTTCACCCCTTGACCGCGTGCATTCTGAGAGCCCTGGTCACGACCTACGTGACCTTCCTGCCCTGTTTCTTCTTCATTTTCGCCGGCGCGCCCTTCATCGAGGCCATGGCCGGCAACCAGCGGTTGCAGGCCGCACTGACCGGCGTCACCGCCGCGGTGGTGACACGGGTGCGGGGTGTTCGGGGGAGCGCCTTGGGGTCCAGGGCGCTCCGTTTTTTATCAGGCCTCGGCATAAATGCGCTCGATCAGCTCGGCGTAGCGCTCGTGGATCACGCTGCGCTTGAGCTTGAGTGAGGGGGTCAGCTCGCCGGTTTCCTGGGAAAAATCACCTTTGATGATCCGGTAGCGCTTGATGGTTTCGAAGCGGGCCAGGTGGCGGTTGCGCTCGGCCACGTGCGCGTCGACGATGCGCTGCATCTGCGGGTCGTCGAGCAGCGCTTCGGGGTCTTCGAAGGCGATGCCGTGTTGGTGGGCCAGCAGGGCGGCCTGGTCCTGGTTGATGGTGACCAGGGCGCTCAAAAACTTGCGGCGTTCGCCGATGACGACGAAGTGGGTGAAAAGCGGGTCCGTTAAAAAATGATTTTCGATTTTCTGGGGGGCGATGTTCTTGCCGCCCGAGGTGATGATCAGGTTCTTCTTGCGGTCGGTGATGGTCAGAAAGCCGTCCGCATCGAAGCTCCCGATATCGCCGCTTTTGAGGTAGCCGTCCGCGGTAAAGGCCGCGGCCGTGGCCTCGGGCATCTTCCAATAGCCCGCGAAGACATTGTCCCCCCGGATGAGGATCTCGCCGTCCTCGGCCAGCTTGATGTCGACCCCCGGCAGGGGGCGGCCCACCGTGCCGATGCGGTAGTCGGCCAGGTTGCTCATGGTGGCCGGCGCAAAGCATTCGGTCATGCCGTAGCCCTCCACCACCTGGATGCCGGCGGCGTTGAAAAAGAGAACGATGTCGCGGGCAGTGGGCGCTCCGGAGGCGGTCATCCAGCGCACCCGGCCCCCTACTGCCTGGCGCAGTTTTTTGAAGATGAGGAGAAACGCCAGGCGGTATTGGAGTTTGAGCAGGGCCGGCGCCGGGTGCTTGGCTTCCCGCAGGGCGGAGATGCGCACGCCGATGCCATGGCCCCAGTGGAAGATCCGGCGCCGCCAGGGGGGCTGTCGTTCCACCTGCATGAGGATCTTCTGATAGACTTTTTCGCAGACCCGGGGGACCGCCAGAATGATCGTGGGCCGCTTTTCGCCGAAATCCTCCAGCACGCTGGTGACGCTTTCGGCATAGGAGGAGGTGATGCCCTTGTACATGCCGTAATAGTGCCCGGCGGCGCGCTCGAAGACATGGCTCAACGGCAGGAAGGGCACGGCCTGGTCCCGGTCGTCGGCAAAGGCCGGGGTGATGCGGTCCAGGGAGGTGATGACGGCCATGATGTTCCTGTGGCTGATCATGGCCCCCTTGGGGACGCCGGTGGTGCCCGAGGTATAGACGATGGTGGCCAGGTCCTCCGGAACCACCCGGTCGGCACGATCTTCGAAGTCCGATGGGTTGCCGTGATGGATCTTGCGCCCGGACTGCATGAGATCGTCAAAGACGATCAGGTCGACATCCGTCCCGGAATCGGCATCCATGATAACGATGGCGTGGAGCGATGGACATTTAGGTGCGGCCTCCCGGGCCTTGGCCGCCTGGACGGCATCTTCCACCACAAGTACCCGGGCCTCGGCGTTGTCGACGATGTAGGCCGTCTCTTCGGCCGTGAGGGTGGTGTAGATGGGTACGATGCAGGCGCCGATGCCCAGGGCTCCCATGTCGGTGTAGAGCCATTCGAGGCGGTTTTCGGACAGGAGGGCCACCCGGTCCCCCTTTTCCACCCCCAGGGCCGCCAGCCCCAGCCCCACCGCCCGCGCC
>CAYMQN010000341.1:0-2679 GCA_964392545.1 uncultured Desulfobacteraceae bacterium | reverse complement strand
TGGCGTTCTTCATTATCTTTCCCATTGCTGGATTGGCTTGCCTATGAAATCGGCCGATGCGGCGAGGATGGCGCCCGCCGGCGCGACCTGCCGCCCGCTATTGATACTATGGTTTCGAGCTCAGGTCCACATCCTGGGCTTTCTGGTGATGATCGCGCTGTTCAGGAGCGAACCGCCCCCTCGTTGGATTCGGAGGATTGTGTAAACATACCTTTACAAAGCCATTTTCAGGGGTATGTTTAGTGGCGATTTTCTTGTTTTTCCAATCCTCCGAACCCGAAGGCGCGGCAGCGGACCAGATCCATGGGCCAAGACAATTCCTACCAGATCCCCCCGCATGTAACCGAGATCATCCTCGAAAGTGTCTCCGACGGGGTGTTCACCGTGGACCACGAATGGCGCATTACCTCCTTCAACCGGGCGGCCGAGGAAATTACCGGCATTCCCCGGGATGAGGCCCTGGGCAAACATTGCTGGGAGGTTTTCCGCTCCAACATGTGCGAGACCGACTGCGCCCTGCGGCGTACCATGGCCCGGGGCAAGGCCTTCGTGGACACGGCCACCTACATCGTCGACAGTGCCCAGCGCCGCATCCCGGTGGTGGTGTCCACCGCCCTGCTCAAGGATGACGATGGCACGGTGCTCGGCGGGGTGGAAACCTTTCGCGACATCAGCCTGCTGGAGGAACTGCGCAAGGAATTGGAGGGCCGCTGCCAGGTGGGGGACATGGTCAGCCGCAGCCCGGCCATGCACAAGGTGTTCAAGATCCTGCCCCAGGTGGCGGGAAGCGACAGCACGGTGCTGATCCAGGGGGAGACCGGCACCGGCAAGGAGCTGCTGGCCCGGGCGATTCACGATCTGAGCCCCCGGAAAGACAGGCCCTTCGTGGCCGTCAACTGCGGGGCCCTGCCGGACACCCTGCTGGAGTCGGAATTGTTCGGCTACAAGGCCGGGGCCTTTACCCATGCCACCCGGGACAAGCCCGGCCTGTTCGCCCAGGCCGAGGGCGGCACGCTCCTGCTGGATGAAATCGGGGATCTCAGCCCGGCCTTCCAGGTACGGCTCCTGCGGGTGCTCCAGGAACGGACCTTCCAGCCCCTCGGCGGCACCCGCTCCGTCCGGGCGGACGTCAGGGTGCTGGCGGCGACCAACCGGAATTTGGCCGACCTGGTGCAGGAAGGCGCTTTCCGCCAGGACCTGTTTTACCGCATCAATGTGGTCGGCCTCGACCTGCCGCCGTTGCGGCAGCGCAAGGAGGACATCCCCATGCTGGTGGAGCACTTCATCGGCCGGCTGCAACGGCTGCGCGAGCTGGAGCACGGCGAGATCAGCCCGGAGGCCCTGTCGCTGCTCATGTTTTATGATTTTCCGGGCAATATCCGCGAGCTGGAAAACATGGTCGAGCACGCCCTGGTCCTGTGCCCCGAAGGTCGGATCGGGGTCCACTGCCTGCCCGAAAAGCTCCAGGTGGCCCACGCCGGCACCGCCGCGCCGCACGGGATGGCGGCGACCCTTGAATCCGCCGAGGCCCGCGTCATCCTGGAAACGCTCCAACGCAACCATTTCAATCGCCAGGCCACGGCGCGCGAACTGGGTTTGCACAAAAGTACCTTGTATCGAAAAATCAAACGATTAGGCATAATACTGCCCACAGTCGACGGGCGTGCTGTCCCCAAAAGCACCCCCTGAAGATGCAATAGCGCGACGGTAGCAGGCCGATCGTCGCGCCAGTGCATCGGCAGACACCGTCTCGCTGTTCCCTCCTTCCACCGTTGTTACTTCTATTTGCCTGGAATAATTACTTAAAAAAAATATTAATTAGGTGAGACATATCCCGGTATTCGATTTGCATTGCTCCCAGTCCATCCGGGAGGACGTTTGAAATGAAAGTGGCTTTAACCGTTTGGCGGGAACACATTTCGCCCCTGTTCGATGCCACGCGCATGCTGCTCATTGCGGACATCGCGGACAACCGGGTGACCGACCGCCGGTTGGAGCCGTTCGATCGCACGTCCGCTTTCTCCCGGGCGGCCCGGCTGGAGGAGCTGGGGGTCGACACCTTGATCTGCGGGGGGATCTCCCGCACGTTTGCCGTTCCCATCGAGGCCCGGCAGATCGAGATCATCCCCTTTGCCGCCGGGGCGGTCGAAGACGTTCTGGCGGCGTATCTGCGGGGCCGGCATTTGGCCCCCCAATACCGGATGCCGGGCTGCAGCGGGGACCGCCGCTGCGGCCGTCGGATCCCCAAACTCATTTTAGGACAGCAAACACCATCAGCACTGGAGGCAAATCCAATGAAAATCGCAATTACCTCGACCGGTCCCACCCTGGACGACAGGGTGGAGGCCCGCTTCGGTCGCTGCCCTTACTTCTTGATCGTGGATGCGGACACCATGGAACTGGAAGCCATCGAAAATCCCAACCGGGCCCTGGGCGGCGGGGCCGGCATTCAATCGGCCCAGATGATGGCCTCCAAGGGGGTCGGCGCCGTTCTGACCGGCACCTGCGGCCCCAATGCCTTTCAGGTGTTCGGGGCGGCGGGGCTCAAAGTGATCACCGGTGTGCAGGGGCCGGTCCGCGAGGCGGTGGCCCAATTCAAGGCCGGCAACCTGCATGCGTCCGAGGCCCCCAATGTCGAAAGCCATTTCGGCATGGGGGGCGGTCGCGGTATGGGCGGCG
>CAYMQN010000340.1:0-2799 GCA_964392545.1 uncultured Desulfobacteraceae bacterium | reverse complement strand
CCCATCACCCCCATGAAGCCGATCTCGATGGCCATCAGGGGTGCCGCCAGGGCGCCCAGGACGGAGCAGAAGCCGTTGACGCCCCAGGCCCAGGCCACCGCCCCGGAACCCCGGCCCCGGATGCGGGCGATGCCCCGGGGCAGCAGGGTGCCCATGGGGAAGGCCAGGGCGCAAAGCAGCAGAAGCAGCGCGGCAACCTGCATCCCGTGGGCCGCCGGCCGGACGGCCAGAAGATCGATCAGGCCCGGCGCCGCCAGGGCCAGGACGCCGATGAGGAAGGGCGCGGCCCACGTCGGGACGCGGCCTGTATTTGTGCGGCCGGACCACAGGCTCCCCGCACCGGCCCCCAGGAGCATGGCCACCACCACCACCGCGAAGGCACTGGTGGGCGCGTTCATCACGAGCAGGGCCTTTTGAATGAGCGCGATTTCGATCAGCATGAACCCCAGCCCGATGGCACCGAAATAGCCCAGGACGGCGCCCGGCCGGTGCGCGATCTGCCGCCGCAGGGCGGGCACTGTAAGGGGGACCAGGATCAGAAGCCCCGCCGTGGGGGTCAGCACCACCAACGCCAGCAGACCCAGCAGATAGCCCCAGCCCGCATAGAGGATCCAGGATTGTCCCAGACGCTCCTTGACTTCCTGCCAGTGACCCCAGCGGAAGAAATGATAGAAAAAGGGTTGGTCGTCGTCGGTAACCGAAAGATCGAAGGGGTAGGCCTCGACCAAAGCGGGGGCGTCACCTGCCAAAAGCGTCGACACCGTTTTGAAATAAAGGGCATCCTGCTTGCGGTGAAAGCGGTTGGCTTCGGCGGCCACGAGGCCGGGCATGGCCACCCGGTCGAAGCCCCACCGGCGGCACCATTCGGCAAGGTCGTCCAGGGTGGGTCGATCAAACGGCCGACGGCCCACCAGTATCAGCAGGTTCTGCCAGTCCCGCAGCACCACGAGATGCTCGCCGGGCACCCGCTGCCGGTCCCGCAGCACTTCGGCCAGGCTGTGGACCAGGCGCAGGGCGTCCCGGGGCAGGGGCATGACCTGGCCGGTCAGAGCCAGCACGCCGTTGGGGCTCAAGCGCTCCAGCATGCGCCCCAGGGCTTCCTCCGTCAGCATGAACTGCACCCGGGTGGCGGCGGAGCCCACCGGGCTGGCGCCCATATCGGCCAGGATCAGGTCGAAGGGCGCTCGGGCCGCCTCGAGGTAGCGGCGCGCATGCATGACCTCCAGACGACTGCCGGTCGGCAGGAACGGTTGATCGCGGATAATCTTTCCGCCAAGCAAATCCGCCAGGCCCCGGTCCGGGGCCACCAGCGTGAGGGACCGGGCCTGGTGCCAATGGGCGTTCCAGGCGTGCCAGGATGGATTGCCCGGCAGGAGCAGGACGCGGGGCGCGCGCGGGGCGGCCCGGAAGGCCGCAGCGGTCAGCACCTCGTCGAAGTATGTCCGGTAGGTGTCCTCATCGGCATCGCGGAGCAGCGGCAGGGGGTCCTCGCCATCACGATAAACCTGCCACTGCAGCGGTGCTTCACGCCGGCTGCGGATGCTGAGGCCGGGGGCCTGGTGCTGGGCGGGGCTCTCGACCACGGTCAGGCGGGATTGGGAGGTATCCTGCTGCCACAGCACCCGGGCGCCCCGCTCCGCCAGTTGCACGGCCAGGGCCTTGGTGTCCGATGGCGTTACGGCGCCCCGCCCGCCGACGAAGAGGATCATCACGCCGGCCAGGGCCGCTCCGGCGATGGCGATGCGCTTCAAACGGATCGGTTCCAAGAACAGGAAAGCGAAAACGGGCAGCACCGCCGTCAGACCGAAGCCTGTTTCCAGGGTGGCGACCGATGCCGGGTTCCCGTCCAGCCAGGCCAGAACGAGGACCACACCCAGGGCGCTGCCCCCGAGGTCGGCGGCATAGCAGCGCGCGATAAGGTTCGCCCAGCGCATGAAGGCCAGGGTAATGAAAACGGCCCCGCAGAAAAACGGCAGAAAATAGCAAAGAGCATACAGCAGCAGCCAGCCGGCCTGTTGCGGCCCGTACCAGGGCAGGGCCAGCATGTTGAGGGGCACCTGGCGGGCGAGGGTTAGGCCAAGCGGGATGGTGAGGGCCGTGGCCAGGGCGCCGGCCGCCATCAGGCCGCGTGCGTGACGCCGCGCGCCGGCTGCAAAGGCGGCGGCCAGGCTGCCGGCGCAACCCAGCCCCAGGAGAGCCACGGCGACGACCACCGCGGTCAGATGGTGCCAATGTTGAATGGCCACGGCCCGCGTCAGCAGGACTTCGTAGCCCAGAAGGGACGCCGTCATGAGCGCCAGGGCCGCCAGCCCCGGGGAAGTTCTGTCTACCGTCCGCATCGCCGGGCGCCCGCCCTAGCCGCCGGTCAGGGGAACGAAGCGCACCGGCAGGATCGACCGTGTGGCGATATCGCCGCTGTCGCTTTTGGTGATCAGCAGCAACTCCTGGTTGCCCCAGCGGGGCCCCACCGGGATCACCATGCGTCCGCCGGGCTTCAACTGCCGCAGCAAAGGCGGCGGGATGTGTTCGGCCGCCGCCGTCACCAGGATGCGGTCAAAGACGGCCTCCGGCGCCCAGCCATAGTAGCCGTCGCCTTCCCTGGCCCGGATCCCGGTCAGGCCCAGCTCTTGGAACAGGCGCCCGGTGCGCTCGGCCAGGGGGGCGATGATTTCGATGGTGTAGACCCGGCCGGTCAATTCGAACAGGATGGCCGCCTGGTAGCCGGAGCCGGTGCCCACCTCCAGCACGAGATAGGCCGGGATGTGGATCGGTTGACCGGCGTTGATCAGCGCCCGCTTG
>CAYMQN010000339.1:0-2801 GCA_964392545.1 uncultured Desulfobacteraceae bacterium | reverse complement strand
AACCACGAAGATCGCGAAGGACACGAAGGAACGCATATGCTCGGCCCGGTTTTTCTTCGCGTTCTTCGTGGTAAATGCTTGTCGTCTGGAGCTTTGCAGAGCACCGCTTAACGTAAAACGTCCCATGCCCCCTTTTTATCAGAAACGTCTCTTGGAACGCCCGGGCGGCTGTCCTCAGGTGGTCATTCGGCGATTGCCTCTCAAGCACCGAGGCAATCGCCGTCCTTTTGCAATCGTGTATCGTGCTACATCCTCTCGGATTTTTTCGATCGAACGAGCGCATGGGGGAACAGCATCAGGCATACCAGGGCGAACAGCAGCCCAATGATGAAAAACCCTTCGTTATAGCGGCCGCTCTCCCCCGCGGCACCGATCAGCATCGGGCCTGCGAAAAACCCGCATCCCCAGAACAAATAGAACGCGCCCGAGACGGTTCCCTTGAAATGGGAGGGGACCTGGTCGTTGAGGAAGGCGAGGGAGGCCACCAGATAAACGCCCAGGCCGCCACCGGCGCAAGCGAGCACCATCAGCGCCGCGGGCAACGGGAGATGCGGAAAACAAACCATGCCGATGGCCGCCGCCAGCATGCCGCCGACCATGGGGCCCATTCTCCCGAATCGATCCGCCAGCGGGCCGATGATGAGCTGGGCCAGGCTGATGGCGACATAGAAAAGGGTGAAAAAGGTGCCCACCGCATCCGTGCCGGCCCCTTTGGTCTGGATCAGAAAGGCCGGGACGATGGTAAGAAAAAGACCGTATCCGACCCCGTAAAGCAGAATGCCCGAAAATACCACCACGATGGTCTTGCGTTCAGGAGCATACGCAGGTCGCTCAGCCGTCCGATGGCTTCAATTGCGGTGCCCGATGAACGCTTTTCGTCCACCCCGATTGCGATCCACACCGCGGCGGCCGTGCTGAGGGCGCTGAACAGCAAGAAGGCTTGCGACCCGGACCAGGTCCGGGACATCAGCACCCCCGTCAGGCTTCCCGCCATCAGCCCCAAATGAAGGGAAGCGTTATACCAGCCCATCGCCCGTGCTCTTTTTTCCGGATAAAGGATGGACAGCAGCGCCGGGCCGAGCGCCCACACGGGCGCCTCGCCGATGCCCTGCACCATGCGTCCCCAGAGAATGGTTTGCGATGAGCTGGAGGCATAGAAAATAATTCCTGCGACGGCGCATATGCCATAGCCCCCCGCCAGGAACGTTTTGCAGCCATAGCGATCCGAAAGTCTGCCGATGGGAAGCTGAAAAAGGATGTAGGGGATGGCAAACGCCGAAGCCATCGCCCCGACATGGATGGCCGAGTCGGACAACGCGAGCATCTTGGCCGGCAGCATGGCGACGATCATGCCGACCCCGAACATGAAAAGGAAGACCGCCCCGTTCAGGGCCGCAACCGATTGGATAGGATTCATGGCAACACTCCTGCTCGGATTCGGGTAACCGAATTCAACGTATACTAGGCATTCGGAAAGAGGGCCGTCCTATGGAATGGTCCCGCCATTCCGGAATGAGCGGCGGGATAGTGGAAGGCTTCCACACCGGGAAAGCCCTCTGCCGGTTTTTGACAAACCGTCAGCAGAAGGGCGGTGGCGGGGGGAGAAGAAGATGCAGTCTGTTCGTCATTTTGGGAATTTTCCTAAGTTTGGGGACCGTGATTCACTCTTATACGGTTTTACGCCGGCAGGCAAGGCGGCAATTTCCGGAATGATGTCGGGATTGCAAGGCTTGCGCATGAGGGCCACATCCTTCACCGGGATTTCGCAGGTCCACCCGAATCCTCGGGCCAGGTGATGCAGTGTCGCCTCACGGAAAAAGACCACATGGGTCGGGTCGCGGCGGTAATGCCAGGCCGCGAAACGATCGTCATCCGTTTGAAAACAGGTCATCAGCGCCAGCCATCCGCCGGGGCGCAGCATCCGGTCGAAACGGGCGAACTCCTCGGCCGGCCGGTGGAAATGCTCGATGGTCTCGGTGCAGGTAATGAAATCATAGCGTTTTTCGAGGGCCTCGCGCCCGGGCGCGAAAAGCGGGTCGAACAATCGCATGCGGTGGCCTGCCGCACGCAGCATGCAGGCCAGGGCAGGGCCCGGACCGCACCCATAGTCCAGACCGGACGCCCGGGGCGGCAGCCGCTGCAGCAGCGGGTCGGCCAGCTTCGACAGGAAACGGCGATAACGGGGGTCCGACGGGTCATTGCGGTGCCGGTGATAGTACGCCCGCTCCTGGGGGATGGGCAGGCGCTGCGCGGGGTCGAGGAATGTCGCCTGGCAGGTGTCGCAGCGATGGTAGCGGTTCCCCTCCACCGTGCAAAAATACCTGGCATGGAGCGTGTCACAGACAATGCAGCGACGAGGGCCGCGTTCATCTTGGCGTCCGCCGTGCTTTTGCGGTTTATGGGCATTACCGTGCATCAGGGCGTTGTGTTTCCTTTCACCGACCATCGCATGCCAGATTGTCGGATTGCCGCTTTGCCTGTTATCCGCATTGAAGCACTATATCCATTGACAATGAGATCCTTCATTGCTTGGGGTTCGCCAACAAGGCATTGACTTCCTGGTCGATCTCAGTCCGCTGAGCCAGCTGATCAAACCAGTCACTCACTGCAGCGCTGTTTATCAATCCCAGCAGGGCGCCGAGCACCATCCCCCGGTGAACGTTGTCGCCACCCAGATTGGTGTTGGCCAGCAGCGCTTCTTCAGGGGCGGCAGCATACTTGTACGCCAGATAAAGGACGCTCGGCCAGGAATCGGTGATGTAGCAGGCGGGGGAAAACATCCTGCCGACCACATACCTGTC
>CAYMQN010000338.1:0-2842 GCA_964392545.1 uncultured Desulfobacteraceae bacterium | reverse complement strand
AATGAAAAATCACTTTCGTGCAAATTGTGACACAATCTCTTCCGCCGGGATGACGGCCTATGGCAAATTCCTTTTGTGCAAATTGTGAAACAGCCTCCTACGCGGGCATGACGGCCGGGGGGGTTTCTTCCTAAGAATTTTTCCCGCCATTATTCACCATGAGGTCCTCATACACCCCCAGCGTCTTGCGGGCGATGCGCTCCCAGCTGAAATGGTCTTCCACCCGCCGGCGGGCGGCGGCCGACATGGCGCGGCGCTTTTCGGGCGAACCCAATAGGCTGTCGATGGCCGCGGCCAGATCGCGGGCGAACTGGTGGGGATTTTGTGGTTCGGCATCGCCCCCGCCCACGGCGTCGAAGGGCACCAGCAAGCCCGTCTCCCCGTGGGCCACCGCCTCGGGGATGCCCCCCACGGCCGAAGCCACCACCGGCGTGCCGCAGGCCATGGCCTCCAGGTTGATGATGCCGAAGGGTTCGTACACCGACGGGCAGACGAATACCGCGGCATGGCTGTAGAGAACCTTCAGGCGCTCGACGGGGACCATCTCCCGGATGCGGATCACCGGGTTGGAGGTCCGAACACGGGCTTCCACCACCGCGCTGTTGACCTCCTCGGCGATCTCCGGGGTGTCCGCCGCACCCGAGCAGAGCACCAGCTGGGCCGGCGCCGTGACATGGCGGAAGGCCCGAATCAGGTGGACGATGCCTTTCTGGCGGGTTTCCCGCCCCACGAAGAGCACGATGGGCTTGGCGGGATCGATCCCGTAGGCTTCGAGCACGGCGGGATCCCGGGTTTCGCGGTAAGTGTCGATATCGATGCCGTTGTGGATCACGTCCACCTTGCCGGCTGCGACCCCATAAAGGTCAACGACATCCGCTTTCATGGCCGAGGAGACGGCGATGACCCGGTCGGCGTTCCCGAGGGCCGTGTTTTCCAGCCATCCGGCGGCGAAATATCCGTTGCCGAGCTGTTCCTTCTTCCAGGGACGATGGGGCTCCAGGGAATGGGTGGTCACCACCAGGGGAACCTGGCGGAGCTGCTTGATCAGGCAGCCTCCCAGGAAGGTATACCAGGTATGGCAGTGAACGAGGTCGACGCCGTTCGCCGAACCGGCCATGGCAATATTACGGTAGAGGGTGTCAAGAACCTTGCGTTCGCCCCCCGGCAGTTCGGACGGGGCTTCGCCCGGACCGATGCCGGTGACCGAAATGTCGGAAGCGGTCTCCCGCTGGTCGCCGAAACATAGCACCTGGAGGCGGTGGCTGCCGTTACCGCAGTCCTTCAAGGCACGCACCAGGTGGTCCACATGGACCCCGGCGCCCCCGTATACATTGGGCGGGTATTCGTTGGTGAGGGTCAGTATATTCGCCATTCTCCATCCTTTCGATCCACGTGTAAATCGCTGCTGGCAAAAACGCCTGCCGACGGCCCTGCCATCGGAACCCTTTTCTGTGAGCTGTCCGACGGGGGTCCAGCTGGCCGGCTGGAAATAAAATAGGCCCTTTCTCCCCGGGGCCCTATCGGCGGTGGGGCGTAAAGAACCTACATTTCCAGAGTATTCTAACGCAGGGTCACCGGGATTGCAAATCGTGTGCAGCCCATCTGCGGCACCATCGGTCCGGGAACGGCTGCAAGGGGTGGACCTACAGTTCGGGATTGACCGCGGAGGCCATCGGGGTGAATATAGATGCATTTCAAAGCGCCCGGCTGCCGCCTTTCGGCCGTCGGGAAAAAACCCACCCACAATGATGTGAAGGGATCGGCGCGGATGGTGCTACCGGATGAACTGCAGCAATGGCTGCTGGCCTACGAGGATATCCTCTGGCCTCTGGGGCTTCTCTCCCTGGCCTTCCTGTTCGTGGGCGTGGTCCTGCTTCCGGTGATCGTCATACGGTTGCCCGGCGACTATCTGCTGCGGAACAAACGCAGTTTCCGCAAACGGTTTGTTCGTATGACCATCAGCGGTCGGATCTATCTGCTTGTCAAAAACGTTTTCGGCGGGTTGCTCGTCCTGGCGGGGCTCGTCATGCTGGTGACCCCCGGTCAGGGCCTGATTTCCATTGCCGTCGGAATCGGTTTATTGGACATTCCCCAGAAGCAACGCCTCCTCAAGCTCTTGGCGGTCCGGCCGGGGGTGCTTCGGACCATCAACCGCTTTCGCGCCCGATTCGATCGGCCGCCGCTGCACCCGCCGGACTAGACAGAACGGGGATACCCGCAGCGAGCGGGAAGGCAAGGCACAGCCGACATGTGCTTCCGTCGTATTGGGGTCGTCGACCGGGCGGCTGCGGGATCCCCCCTCGTCCCCTCCAGCGGCAAACATCCGATAATGCCCCTCCCTTCCGCCTACCGTGAAAACGAACCCACAATATGCAGTTCACCCCATGGTCAGTAAGCCGTTCATTTGGCATCGTTATATCCATAAAATGGACATCGGTCCGCATTGACGGCCGCCGACGGCCGCGATCGGGCTGATGCCCCCCGGAGCAGTTTCTTGGCGCAATATACGGCAGAACACGTTGACATGGGGAGATGCGGAAGATGAAAGAACTGGTTGAAGTCATGGTGCGGCAGCTGGTCGACGAACCGGAAGCGGTCTCGGTAACCCAAATCGACGGCAGCCAGTCGGCTGTCCTGGAAGTTCGCGTGGCCAAGTCGGACGTCGGCAAAGTGATCGGCAAAAAGGGCCGCACGGCCCAAGCCCTGCGAACCATCCTGCAGGCGGCTTCCGCCGCCCATAAGCGGCGGGCCACCCTCGAAATCATCGAATAGTGTCCGTCCAGAAACGGCATCTTTCGGCCCCTGGCGGCGTTCTCGCCTCCCGTCGGTCCTCGACGTAGCC
>CAYMQN010000337.1:0-2915 GCA_964392545.1 uncultured Desulfobacteraceae bacterium | reverse complement strand
CGCCCCCAAGGAATTTCGTTCCAGCTTGACCATCATCGAAGACGGTCGGGCGGTGCTGCAAAAAGACATCATCGTCAACGACCCGTTGCGGTATCGCGGCATCAACCTATTCCAGTCGAGCTACGGGAAGATGGCACCCCGGGAGGACCATGCCCACGGGGGGCCGCCCGAGGCGGTGGAATTGCGTATTACCGCAAAAGCCACCGGCGAGACGGCGACCCGACGGGTCGCCGTCGGGGAAAGCTTCGATCTGCCCAATGGCGCCGGCACCGCGACGATCGCCGAGTTCCAGGAGCACCTGCAGTTCGGCGGCCAGGATCTCGGCCCCGGTCTGGTCCTCGCGGTGACACCGAAGACCGGTGAGCCCGCACAGGTGCTCTTGCCCCTGCATTTCCCCAACTTCGACAAAATGCGGGGCGGCGATTTCCTGTTCGTGGTCCTCGGCCAGGAAAAGAAGACCTTCACCCCCGGAGAACAGGCCGAACGTTACTACACCGGCCTTCAGGTGACCAAGGATCCCGGGGTACCGGTGGTCTATGCGGGATTTGTCGGCATGATCATCGGGTTCATGATTACCTTTTTCATGTCCCACCAGTCCGTGTGCGTGGATTTGGAGGTCAGGAATGGCCGCACCCACGTGACCGTGGCCGGTGTTGCCGACCGCAACAAGCTGGGCATGGCCCGCAGGACCGAAGGCTTGGCCGAGCGGCTCCGATCGCTTTCGTGAACGGTGCCGTGGAGGCCGCCCTTTGCGGATACCGGCCGCCCGACCCTTCTTACGTCTTTATAAAGGATCTATCATGAGCAGCTCACACATCCTCTCCATCGTTACCTTCATATATGGACTGGCCGCCTTTCTGTATCTGTTCGGCTGGATTTTCAAGAAAGAAGCCGCCGGCCGCATCGCCACAGGGGTGGCTGCGCTGGGTTTCGTGGCCCATACGGCCGGCATCATCCTGCGCTGGGTCGAGTCTTATCAGATGGGCATCGGCCATGCCCCCTTGTCGAATCTCTATGAGTCCCTGGTTTTTTTCGCCTGGTGCATCATCCTTTTGCACCTGTTCGTGG
The DNA here is from genome assembly GCA_964392545.1 of uncultured Desulfobacteraceae bacterium. GTDB lineage: Bacteria > Desulfobacterota > Desulfobacteria > Desulfobacterales > UBA5852 > JABZFP01. The sequence goes on along the minus strand of CAYMQN010000337.1, from coordinate 1,847 downwards.
AATGGCGCTACAAGAGCCGCGTCATCGGTGTCATCGGCACCCTCCTGGCGGTCAGCGCCCTGGCCTATGCCTCACTCAAACCCAGCGAGATTCAACCCCTCATTCCGGCGCTGAAAAGCAACTGGCTGATCGCCCACGTGTTTACCTGTTTCATCGGGTACGCTTCGTTTGCGATCGCCTTCGGGATCAGTCTGCTCTACCTGCTGCGTCGCGTCGGAGGACCGGCGGTTTTGGAACGCCTGCCCTCCGATCGCCTGATGGATGAATTGACGCATCAGCTGGTGATGTTCGGTTTCCTGTTTCTTTCGGCGGGTATCATCACCGGCGCCGTCTGGGCCAATTCGGCCTGGGGGCGCTACTGGGGATGGGATCCCAAGGAGACCTGGTCGCTGATCACCTGGTTCGTCTATGCCACTCTCTTGCACGCCCGTTTCATGCGCGGCTGGCACGGCAATCGGATTGCGGTATTGTCCATCGTGGGGTTTCTGGCGGTTTTGTTCACTTATTTCGGTGTCAACTATCTGCCGGGACTCCACAGCTACGGGGCCATGGGGCAATGATTTTGACTTGACATGGTCGCCGCCGACAGGGTAGAAAAAGCAAATTTTAACCGTATTTCAAGGGATTGATGGCGGTCCGGTTGGCGCGGGTCGTTGGTATCGAGTGCCGTCCGCCCCGGAGGTTTCGGTGGCGCGGATGGTTTTCTTTGTGAGGGCTTGCCTAGACACACCATACTGATTCGTTTTGGCAAAGGTTAATCCAAATGTGAGTGGTGGGGAGGATCCCTGATTTTGGTGGCCGACAGCAGAGGGAATGCAGACACGAGGACCCGGCTCACGGGTCGTTCACGTATTTCTCTCCGTATCGGGCTTTCCGATTGAGGGGATTTTTTATTTTGTTCAGCAGCCGGACGGAGTTTCCATGAGTAAATCAGACGACACCAAGCAAGTTGCAGCGGATGGTCAGGAAAGGATGCCGGACGCCAGCCAAACGGGCGGTCCGATCATTCTTTTTTTCATGGTCGGTTTCGTGCTCAGCCTCGTGGTGGGGTGGGTCATTTTCCCCAAGCTGTTGTATTCCCAAAAGAAACAGCCCATCGATTTCAACCATGCCCTGCATGTGGATCTGGTCGACGAGGGGTGTGAGAGCTGCCATTTCTTCCGTGAAGACGGCAGCTTTTCAGGCGCGCCGCAACTCGCCCAATGCATCGACTGCCATGCGGACATCATGACCGACACGGAAAATGAAATCAAATTCTACGAGGAATATGTCCAAAAAAACCGAGAGATCCCCTGGTTGGTGTATTCCAAGCAGCCTCAATGCGTCTATTTTTCGCACGTGGCGCACGTCAAAATGGGCCAAATGGACTGCGTGACATGCCACGGCCACATCGGCGCGTCGACCGAGCTTCCCATCTACGAACAAAACCGCATCTCCCTTTACAGCCGCAATATCTGGGGCAAGAATATCGGCGGATTCAAAAAGAACACCTGGGATCGCATGAAGATGGATGACTGCGCCGAATGCCACGTGCGGGAAGGCGTCCGGCAGGCCAGTGTTCAGACCGGCAAGGGCGGCTGTTTTGTCTGCCACAAGTAAGCGAGCGGCGACGACGCGATAGGATCTCATCAGAGGACGAGGGGTATGGCGATGAAAATAGACCGAAGAAGTTTTCTAGCGCTCTCTGTCGGCGGCGCCGTGGGGACGGCCCTGACGCCGCTGCCGTGGAAGATTCAGGATGATCTGGCCATCTGGACCCAGATGTGGCCTTGGACGCCGTGGCCGCCGGATGGTGAAAATACCTATGCCCACACGGTTTGCACCTTGTGCGGGGGGGGCTGTGGGAT
>CAYMQN010000336.1:0-2926 GCA_964392545.1 uncultured Desulfobacteraceae bacterium | reverse complement strand
GTTACTGTTATTTCCGGCGGTTATCGAATATTTTGCGCTTTATCTCCGGCCTGGGGCCGAAATTGAAGAGCAGACCCAGTTCCATTTGCGAGGCTTTGAGATAATTCAATAGCTGCGCCTCGTGCTCTTTTACAAGAGATTTGACTGCCTTGATCTCGACGATAACGCAATTTTCCACCAGGATATCGACGAAATATTCGCCGATAATTTGCTGATCATAGAGCACTTTGATGGGCGCCTGGGGCTTTGCCTCCAGTCCTGACTTCCGAAATTCAATCACGAGTGCATTTTCATAGACCTTCTCTAAAAAGCCATACCCCAACGTATTGTAGACTTTGTAGAAAATCTCAATAATGCGCCGCGTCAAGTCCTCGTGTTTGTATCCCATCATCTGCTCTCTTCAAATCGCGGTTTCTAATTTTCTTTCATCAGTGTCATCAGCGTTCATCTGCGTCCTATTCCTGTATTTCAAACAACGCATCCACCACCACCGGCTGCCCGTCGCGGATTACAACGGGGTTGAGGTCGATGGCCGCAATCCGGGGGAAATCGAGGGCCAGGCGCCCCAGGCGGACCAGGATTTCGGCCAGGGCCCGGCGGTCGACCGCCGGCCGGCCGCGGCCGGCCTCCAGCAGTTTTTGGGCCCGAATGGCGCCCACCTGGGCCAGGGCCTCCGAGGGGCTCAGGGGCGCCAGGCGGAGGACGGTATCTTCGACGGCTTCGGCCCAGATGCCGCCCAGGCCGAACAGGACGCAGGGCGGAAAGCCCGGGTGACGATGGATGCCGGCGATGAATTCGCGTTCCCCGGCCACCATTTCGCAGACCAGGAAACCGGCCTGGGGGGCCTGGGTCCGGATGGCCGCGCACGCCGCTTGGACCGCGGCGGGGGAGGTCAGCCCCAGATGCACGAGCCCCTGCTCGCTTTTGTGTGTCAGGTCGGGGTGGCATGCCTTCACCGCCACGGGGTATCCGATGGCTTCGGCCGCCGCCAGGGTGGTTTCCTGCGTGACGGCATAGCGCTCCCGGCAGGTCGGCACCCCGTAGGCCCGCAGCAGGTCCTTGGCACGGTATTCATCCCAGCCCGCCTTGCGGGCTTCCGCCTCGATGGCCGGCGCCTTGGGCGGCACGGCGCCTTTGGGGGGGTGATCCTGTCCGATCCGGGAGCGGTCCCGCTGGTAGGCGCCGAGGGTGGCCATGGCGGCCGCCGCTTTTTCCGGGCTGCTGAAAACCGGGATGCCGCCGTCCTGAAGGCGCCGTGCGGCCTGGTCGTTGCGTCCGAAAAAGGTCGAGACCATCACGGGCTTGCCGAAGCGCGTGGGCATCTCGATCAGGCCGGCCACATCCGCCTGCATCATCTTGCGAAAGTCTTCACGGCTGACCTGGGCAATGTCCTTGAAAACCGGATAGGCCAGGTCTGCCCAACCGGTGTCCATGATGCCGTGGATCATAAGGGCGTCCACTTCAGCGGTGCTCAGAATGACTTCCGGGAGGGTCTGGGCCATCAGCGTCATGTCCACATGGAAGGTCAGGTCCACCGGGTTGGCCGTGCTGGCATGCCCCGGCAAAATTTCCCGCAACCTGGCTTGCAGGGCATCGCTGAAGGCCGGCACCTGCATGCCCAGGCGGTCCAGGGTGTCCGCCATGGCCGTACCCGGACCGCCGGAATTGGTCAGGATGCCCACCCGCCTGCCGGCCGGCAGGGGCTGGGCGGCCAGGGCCTGGCCGAAGCGATAGACATCTTCGATGCTGTTTGCCCGGAGGATGCCGGCCTGTCGGAAAAGTCCGTCGTAGATAGCGTCCGGTCCGGCCAGGGCTCCGGTGTGGCTGGAGCCGGAGCGGGCTCCGGCCTGGGTGCCCCCCACGTACTGGGCGATGATCGGTTTGCGGGGCGTAATGCGCCGGGCCGCCTCCAAAAAATCCGCTGGCCGGCGGATGCATTCGATGTACATTCCGATGGCCCGGATTTTGGGGTCCCCGGCCATATAGTCGAGAACGTCCACCAGGTCGATGCTGGCCTCGTTGCCCACACTGACGGCCTTGTCCAGCCGTACCCCCCGTTCGTGGAGATATTGAAGCGTCTGGGTGATATAGGTGCCGCTCTGGGAAATCAGCCCGAGGTTTCCGGGGGGCGAGACCAGCGGGGCGGCGGTCACGTTCAGGGGCAGACGGGTGTTGACCAGGCCCATGCAGTTGGGGCCGAGATAGCGCATCCCGTGGCGCCCGGCAGCCTCGTCGAGGGCCTGCTGCAAGGCCTTGCCGTCTTCACCGGTTTCACCGAAGCCGGCCGTGATGATCACGGCGCGGCGGGTGCCGAACGCACCGAAGCGGGCGATCATTTCCGGCACCAGACGGCCGGGCAGCACCAGCATGGCAAGATCGGGCACTTCCGGCAAGTCTTCGATGCGGGCATAGGCCGTGACCCCGAAAACCTGCGTCTCCTTGGGATGAATCGGGTAGACCGGACCGGGGAAGCCGCTGTGCAGCAGGTTCAGAAACTGGATGGTCCCCATCTTGGTGGGGTTGTTGCTGGCACCCACAATGGCAATGGAGCGGGGGGCCATGATCGTGTGGAGAGGGTTCTCAGGCATGCAGGGTCCTTTGTTTTAGAGTTAGCCACGGATTTGCACAGAACAACACGGATAAAAGATATTCACCATGAAGTGCATGAAGGACATGAAGAGGCTAAGGTCCAAGTTTCAAACCGTTTTACCACGAAGAATAGGTGAAAAAGACAATGGAACACAGATGAACGCAGATAAAAGCAGATGAGAGATAGCGAAAAAGTGCTGGAGATTAGGGCTCATTGAGTCGATAGTTTTGATTGCGGCAGCAGTTTGTTTGGAAAACCATAAAGATCACCACGAAGGACACGAAGAACACGAAGGAAAAATTAGAAGAATCTGATTTTGGGACAGTCAAAATGCAT
>CAYMQN010000335.1:0-2935 GCA_964392545.1 uncultured Desulfobacteraceae bacterium | reverse complement strand
AATCTGTGTTTATCTGTGTTCATCTGTGGCTAAACGCATTTTTCACCACGAAGGGCACTAAGGGATTCAAAGGATTACCAGATAATGAATGATCGGACATCATCCACCGACAGCCTTGTCGAAAGGCTGCACGAAATCGCCAGCTGGGTGTCCTCCGCCCAGGACCTCGAAAAGCTCCTCGAACTGGTTCTGGAAACCGCGGTCGGCATCCTGAACGCCAAAGCCGGATCGATCCTTTTGTTGAACCGGCGGACCAAGAAACTGGTTTTCAAGGCCACCACCGGCGAAAAAAAGCAGGAAGTCAAATCCTTTACCATCAATCTCGGCCAGGGCGTCGCCGGCCATGTGGCCCAGACCGGCGAACCGCTTTTGATTGGCGACGTGGCCGACAACAGCCTGTGGGACAGCTCCATCAGCCACAGTTTGCGCCTCGACACCCAATCCATCGCCTGCGTCCCCATGCAGAGCGAGGGGCGCATCATCGGTGTCCTGGAAGTGATCGACAAGACCGATGGACGGCCGCTTACGGAAAGCGACCTGCGCGACCTTTCGGTCTTCTCGGATGTTGCCGCCCGGGCCATCCAGAACGCCAAGCGCTTCGAAAAGGTCAGTCAGGAATATCGCGATCTCCGTGAAGAACTGGCGGCCAAATACAAGATCATCGGCAACAGTCAGGCCTTGAAAAAAATCACGGCCCAGGCCCTGAAAGTCGCCAACTCCAACACCAGCACCCTCATTCTGGGGGAAAGCGGCACCGGCAAGGAACTGCTGGCGCACCTGATTCATCGCTCCAGCCCCCGCAAGGACGGCCCCCTGGTGGTCTTGAACTGCGCCGCGCTCCAGGAAACCCTCCTGGAAGCCGAGCTTTTCGGCTACGAAAAAGGTGCATTCACCGGCGCCCTCAAACGCAAGATCGGCAAATTCGAACTGGCCGACGGCGGCACCCTCTTTCTGGACGAAATCGGCGAAATGAGCGCCGGCATGCAGGCCAAACTGCTGCGGGTCCTCCAGGAAGGCGTGTTTTATCGGGTCGGCGGCAACGATTCGATCTCCGTGGACGTGCGGGTCATGTCGGCCACCAATCGCGACATCGCCACCGAGGTCAAGGAGGGCCGCTTCCGGGAGGACCTCTACTACCGGCTCAATATCGTCAGCATCCAGATGCCGGCCCTGCGCGACCGCAGGGAAGACATCCCCATGCTGGCGGAGCATTTTCTGGACGAGTTCCGCCGTGAACGCGGGCTGCCCAACCTCGTGCTGTCCGACGAGGCCGTTCAGCGCATGCGTCAATACGACTGGCCGGGCAATATTCGGGAGCTGCGCAATGCCATCGAACGCGCCGTGGTTATGGGCGACGATAAAAAGGTCCGGCCGGAGGACCTGCCCATCTTCAATTCCCAGAACTGCGACACAGGCCTGGAAGTCGGCCTGACCCTGAAGGAGGCCCTCAACCGCTTCAAGAAAGAGTTCATCACGCTCAATCTGGAGCACACCAGCGGCAATCGCAGCCAGGCCGCCAAAATCATGGGCATCCAACGCACATATCTGTCCCGCCTCATCTCCAAATTCGATCTCCGGTAAGGCGACGGGTGAGGAAAATCCCGAACTATGCCCTCCTACAGCTGTAAATATATGACGCCGGAAGGGCAATACGTCAAAAAGACGATTCCCGCCGATTCCCCCAGCGACCTCAAATGGCGCCTGGAACAGGAGGGCCATTTCGTCTATCGCATTCGGCGCAAGGACCGTCTGCGCTTGACAATGGGCGGTGAGCCCCGCGCCAAACGCTTCAAGCTCCGCGATTTTTTCTCCTTCAACAAGGAATTCGCGGTCCTGATCCGCACCGGCATGCCCATTGTCGCCGCGCTGGACGCCATCCTCGAAAAGAGCCAGCCCTCTGAGCTGACCCATATCCTGCGGCAGGTGCGCTACGATGTATCCACGGGGGAGTCGCTCTCCGAGGCGTTTGCCAAGTATCCCCGCTATTTTTCGAAATTGTACGTCTCTTCCCTCCAGGCCGGCGAAAAGAGCGGCGACATCCCCGAAGCACTGGTCAAGCATGTCGCCTATCTGAAACAAATGATGGCCTTGAAGCGCAAATTGATTTCGGCCTCGGTCTACCCTTTGATTCTCGTCGCGGTATCCGTTGCGGTGCTGATCCTCTTGTTGGTCTATGTGGTACCGGCGTTTACCCAAACGTATTTCGAGAGCGGCACGCAATTGCCGACCATCACCATGCTGCTCATCACGGTCAGCAATGCCGTCAAAGATCACTTCGGCTATTTGATCGCCGCCGTCATTTTGGGAATCATCGCCTGGAATTGGGCCGCCCGCCACGAAACCTGGCGCGTGCTTAGAGATCAGTGGATATTGAAATTGCCCTTTATCGGCAGGCTCTATGTCAGTTTTGCAACATCGCAGGTCCTGCGCACCGTTGCCATGGTGCTGACGGCCGGCGCCCCCCTGGTGGAATCCGTGCGCATCGCGGCCGGCACGCTGAACAATCTGTTCCTCAGAGACAAGCTCCTCACTGTGGTACGCCGCATCACGGAGGGTTACGGGTTTTCGGAAGCCCTGGAAGAAGCCGAGTCCTTCCCCCATCTGGCCGTCCGGATGATCGCCGCCGGCGAGAGCGGCGGCGAGCTGGAGCTGGTTCTGGTGGACGCCGCCGACTTCTATGACGATGAGGTGGACGTCCAGTTGTCCATCATCGCCTCGAGCATCGAACCGGCTCTCATGATCATCATGGGCCTGCTGATCGGCTTCATCGTGCTGGCGATGTATATGCCCATCTTCCAGTTGGCGGGCACCATCCAATAAAAGCTGCTACCACGAAGGGGTAAACATAAAAGCAGCCTACCGTGAAGATCATGAAGGACATGAAGAGGGAAAACCAAAACCGAAAAGCTTTTTACCACGAAGGGCACGAAGAAAA
>CAYMQN010000334.1:0-2946 GCA_964392545.1 uncultured Desulfobacteraceae bacterium | reverse complement strand
TGACCGGCCGCCGCCTGAGCGCCGCGGAAGCCCTGGAGATGGGCCTGCTCACCCGGACCGTGCCCATGGAGAAGCTGGATGAAGAGGTCAACGCGCTGCTCGCGCTCCTGGCCGCCAAGAGCCCCATCGGCATGAAGATCGGCAAGGAGGCCTTCTACGCCATGGCCGACATGCCCTTCGAGGCGGCCGTGGACTACCTGGCCGGCAAGCTGGGCGAGGTGGCCGCCACCGAAGACGCGGTGGAGGGGATTACGGCGTTTCTCGAGAAGCGGCCGCCGAAGTTCACGGGGCATTAGGCTGGGCGTCTGCAAACGGCGTCTTTTGAACCAGGCCGACGTTCTCACAATTTTGAAATCCTCGAGGTAGCCGTGCTACGCCTCCGGTTTCAAAATGAGATTTAAAAAGTCTGCAAGCCGTCACTCCCGCGAACGCGGGCCTGTCCGCCATAGCTCCAGCGCAGGCGGGAGTCCAGAAGCCATTGAAATGCCTGGATCCCCGCCTTCGCGGGGATGACCAAATAGGTCTGACTTCGGCTTTTTTGAAATCATCTTTCTTCCACGCGGAAGAAAATGAACATATGAAATCGCATTTTTTTCAGAGATCTCAACGACAAAATACGCTTATCAGGCAGGCAGGGGAGGCAAATCGACATGCAAGCACCTCGATCGGCAGACAAACTGATCATCGCCAACTGCAGCGGGTTTCTGGGGGACCGCTTCAGCGCAGCCCGAGAGATGGTGGACGGTGGGCCCATCGATGTCCTGACCGGGGACTACCTGGCCGAGCTGACCATGGCGATCCTCTTCCGCCAGAAGCTCAAGGACGCCGCCCTGGGCTATGCGCGCCCGTTCCTGCGCCAGATGGAAGCGGTCATGGGCACCTGCCTGGAACGTAACATCCGGGTGGTCAGCAATGCCGGGGGCCTGAACCCCCGGGGGCTGGCCGAAGCCCTGCAGGTTCTGGCCGAGAAGCTGGGCCTGGCCCCGAAAATCGCCTTCATCGAGGGCGACGACCTGCTGCCCCGGCTGGCCGAGCTCCAGGACCAGGGGGAAGCCTTCGTGCACCTGGACAAGGGCGTCGGCCTCCAGGAAGCCGGCGCCCAGCCCATCTCCGCCAATGCCTATATCGGGGGCTGTGCGGTGACCGAGGCCCTGGCCCGGGGGGCGGACATCGTGGTGGCCGGCCGCCTGGCCGACGCCGCCCTGGTCACAGGACCCGCCGCCTGGCATTTCGGCTGGCGGCGGGAGGACTGGGACCGCCTGGCCGGCGCGGCGGTGGCCGGGCACATCATCGAGTGCAGCGCCCAGGCCACCGGCGGCAACTACCCCTTCATCGAGGAGATCCCCTCCTTCCACAAGGTGGGCTTCCCCATCGCCGAGATCCACGCCGACGGTTCGGCGGTCATCACCAAACACCCCGGCACGGGGGGGCGGGTCTCCGTGGGCACGGTCACGGCCCAACTGCTCTACGAGATCCAGTCGCCGGCCTACCTGACCCCGGACGTCACGGCCCGCTTCGACACCGTCCGGCTGGCCGCCGAAGGGGAGGACCGGGTCCGGGTGTCCGGTGTGCAGGGCGCCCCGCCGCCCGCCACCACCAAGGTCTGCCTCAACACGCTCTACGGCCATCGCAACAGCATGACCCTGGTGTTGACCGGGCTCGACATCGCGGCCAAGGCCCGCATTCTCGAAGAAACCGTTGTGGAAGCCCTGGGCGGGCGGGCGCAATATGCCGTCTTCGACGTGCAGCTCGTGCGTTCGGACCAGGCCGACCCGGCCACCAACGAGGAAGCCTTCGCCTATCTGCGGTTCGGCGTCATGGATCCCGACCCGGCCAAGGTGGCCCGCTTTTCCGCCGCCATCGTTGAGCTGGCCCTGGCCAGCATCCCCGGCTTCACGGCCACCGCCCCGCCGGCCAAGGGCACCCCGGCCATCCAGCACTGGCCGGCCGTGGTGGCCAACCGCCATATCCGCCCGGAGGTGGTGATCGGCGAGGACCGGGTGAGCGTGGAACCCCTTGCGGGTGGGGAGGTCGAACCCCCTTCGCCCAATGCCACGACCGCGGCAAGTGCCTTCACGCCCACGGCCGAAACGGTGCAGATGCCCTTCGGGCGGCTGTTCGGCACCCGCTCGGGCGACAAGGGCGGCAACGCCAACCTGGGGGTCTGGGCCCGCAGCGACGCGGCCTACGGCTTTCTGCGGGGCTTTCTTACGACCGAGCGCCTCGCGGCCCTCCTGCCGGATGTTGCCCCCTACGCCATCGAGCGCTACGCGCTGCCCAACCTGCGGGCGCTGAATTTCTACATCAAAGGGTTTCTGGGGGAGGGCGTGGCCGCCTCCCTCAAAAGCGACCCCCAGGCCAAGACCCTGGGCGAGTACCTGCGCGTCAAGTCCATTCCGGTGCCCGCCGCGCTGCGGGACGAAGCTTCCCCCCGGTCCGCAACCTAAAAGGAGACAGTATGGAATTCGAACTCGGCAAATCCTACGACGAACTCGAGGTCGGCATGGCGGCGTCCTTTACCAAGACCATCACCGAAACGGACGTCTATATCTTCGCCGGCATTTCGGGCGACTTCAATCCCATGCACGTCAACGAAGAATTCGCCAAATTGACCCCCTTCGGCACCCGCATCGCCCATGGGGCCCTGCCCCAGTGCCTGATCGCGCCGGTCCTGGGCACGAAACTGCCCGGACTGGGGACGGTGGCCCTGGAAATCAACACGCGCTTCAAGGCCCCGACCCACTTCGGCGATACGGTCACAGCCAGGGCCGAGGTGACCGAAAAGCTCGAAGACAAGCGCTGGGTGCGCATGGTCCTGCTCTGGACCAACCAGAAGGGGGAGACCGTGGCGGAGGGGACGGCGCTGGTCATGCCGCCCCCCAAACTGGGGTGAGTGTCCGTTCAGAAAGGGTCTTTTTGGCCCTGATCGGCGTTCTCCTCGGGTTT
>CAYMQN010000333.1:0-2951 GCA_964392545.1 uncultured Desulfobacteraceae bacterium | reverse complement strand
AGGTGTCGGGGCTGCCGGCCTCGCCGGCCACCGTGGAAAAACGGGCCAGCATGTCGGTCTTGGCGCCCGGCTGGAACAAGACCGCCTTGGTGTAGGCGCTGACGTCCTGGGTCACTTCGAACTGGCCGAAGGCCCCCGAGCCCTTGGCATGGGGCTGGCGGTCGGGAATCATCTCCCGGTTGAAATTGGCCATCTGCTCGAGGAGGTAGTGGTCCTGGAGCAGGACGGGGCCATCGGGTCCTACGGTGAGCGAGAATTCGTCGCTCGAGACCGGATTCCCGGCATCGTTGGTGGTGAATTTGAGGTCGTCGTTTGCCATGGGAGTGCCTCCTTGGTTACTCATGGGTTGGATCGGTGTATGGATACCGGGTACAGCACTATGAAAGCCCGCTCCGGCGACCGAGGGCCGCGTTGCGTGGGTTGAGATGACCGCAGAGTGCGTCGGGAACGCCAAAACGGCAAACCGGGAGCGTTCGTTGGGAAGCGGATCGGAAAAAAGGGCCGCGATGCGAACGAGAGGGTGGCTGCCGAAGGGCACTCATCTAAGCACTGGATTGTATTGCGGTGCAGCCTACGACGGTATGGGCACGATTAAAATGGGGTATATTGCGTATTTTTCAGCCAGTTCCGGTAGACTTCGGCCGTCTCCCGGGGTTTTTCGATCATCGGAAGATGACCCACCGCCCTCATCACCGCGAGCTCGGCCTCAGGTATGACCGCCGCAAGAACCGCCGCCCCGGACACATGCAGCACCCGGTCGCGGGCCCCCCAGATGATGAGGGTCGGCACCCCCAGGCCCTGCAGGACATCTTCCAGGGGCTCCCGCTGCCAGGCATCGCGGATCTGTTCGAAAATGGCGGCGTACAGCGCCTGGCGGTCCAGGGCTTTGCGCAGGAGCACCTTTTTGATGGGCCGGGGCAGGAATGGCTCCCTGTAAAATACGAAATCCAGCGTGCGCCTGAAATCGGCGATATTTTCGGCCAGCAGGGGGTTGGAGCCCCCCGCCATCATCCGGCGGGCCATGTCGCTCGGCTGGGCCGAGACGACGCCCCCCGGTGCCAGCAGCAAAAGGGTCTTGACCTGCTGGGGATAGGCGGCGGCGTAGACGCCCGCGATATGCCCTCCCATGGAGCTACCCCCGAGGTGGAAGGATGCGATGTCCATGGCGCGTAAGAACGCGCTCATGCGCCGGACCTGGGCGCGGATGGTGTAGTCCCCGTCCGGTGCCGGACGGCTTTCCCCGAAACCCGTCAGATCCGGGGCAATCACCCTGAAATACGGTGTCAGGTACTTGCCCATGCGCGTCCAGTGGTCCTTGTTGGCCCCGAAGCCGTGGAGCAGCACAAGCGGTTCGCCCTTGCCCCCCTCAAGGTAGGCGAAGTCCAGGCCGCCCACCCGAATATGACGCTCGTCCAGACCGGCGGCCGCGCGTTCCGTCTTTATGAGGAGCGTGAAGATGGTTTCGGGGAACAGGTAATAAAAGCCGATCAGAACGAGCAGAATCGCTATGGGAACAGCGCTCAATATGGCTTTGGTGCGCGTGGTCATTGAAAGGCGCCAAGGGTTCGAGGGTCCATGGACATCAAGGAAACTACCACAAAAAGGGCCCGGAGACCAAGTGCAACGATGGGATACGCGCGGGGAGGTTTGGAGGCGGCAGGAGGAAGCATCCGGCCGGCAAATGCCGGCTTGCATTGGATCGGAAGAAAGCTTACGGTCTGCCTGTTGGGTACCATCGATCTATTGACGGGCCGGAGTGGAATCACGATGGCCGGCGGCTACGGGCGGGACATCGGCGACACGGTGGCGATTCATGTGCAGACGGTTGGCATATTTCGTGGTGCGCAATTGGGACAGCGGTTTTGAAAACATTTGTTTTAAACGTAACGCCTCAACGAAACGTCGATCCACTTCAAGGAAAAGGAGGCCGTATGGTTTCCCATGACCAATTAACGCTTCGCGGAATCCTTGCACTGGCCATCGTGCTGCTGGCCCTGACGGTGTTCGGCTGTTTCAACGGCACCCATGATTTTACGATCCGCTTCGAGGATGGGCACGGTCTCAAGACAGGGGACCCGGTCTATTTCGAGGAATCGCTTATCGGGGAGGTCGCGGCGGTCGAATACACGGATGCCGGCATTTTTCTGGTGAACGTAGCCTTGCAAAGGGAATTCGCTTCGGCGGCAACGGATGCCAGCCGGTTTTATATCGACACCGCCCCGCAAAACGGCACGCAAAAGCGGGTCCAGGTGGCGCAGATGGCCCCGGGCGGTACGCCGGTCGAAGAGGGTGCCGTCGTCGACGGCCATACGAAGTATGCCGTCCTCTATGAACAGTTCGCCCACCGACTGGGCAAAAATATCACGATTCTGGAGTCCGGCATCAATGAATTCCTGGAGGCGCTTCAGGGCATTTCCACCGAGGAGCAGATCGCGCAGCTTGATCGGCAGCTCGATGCGATCATCGCCGATCTGGGGAAGATGAGCCGCGACATGCAGTACAGGCTCGAACACGAGATTCTCCCACTGTTCAGGGAGAAACTCGAAGAATTGCGCAAACGTCTGGAAGGAACCGCGAAAGACGAAGACCTCGACCGCCTCGAGCGAAAAATGGAGACGATCGATGACAGCCTGCGCGTCTAGCCCTCAACGACCGATCGAGAAAAAGAAGCAGGCCCCTTGCCGGATTCGTTCTTCCAGCGGTCAGCCATGGAAACGCGCGACACTAGAAAAATCAATCCGGCCGTAAGAACCAATACGCCTATTTTCCTCATCTCCACCTTCCCTTCGAAAAAGTTTGTTGACGCCGCCTGGTGTCCATCCAGAAGGGGTAGATTTTGGTCCCTGGTCCCGCTAGACGGGATTTCACGTCTGATCTTAAAAAGCCGACGGTGTTCAACAAACCGCAGCCGACGGGCGCCCGCAGGCGTAGCCCGTCTACGCCGAGGACCG
>CAYMQN010000332.1:0-2979 GCA_964392545.1 uncultured Desulfobacteraceae bacterium | reverse complement strand
GCTCGGCGCCGAAACGGTCATCGACGGCTCGGAGGTTCATACCGGCAGCGATACCGGCAACCTGGTTGCGCGCATCGACGGCCGCCCGGATTTGCCGCCGCTGCTTTTCAGCGCCCACATGGATACGGTGGAACCCGGCCGCGGCATCCAACCGGTTTTGAAGGATGGGCGGATCACCAGCGACGGAACGACCATTCTGGGCGCCGACGACAAGAGCGCCATCGCCATTCTGCTGGAAATGCTCCAAGTCTTGCGGGAGACCGGCCAGCCCCATCCTCCGCTGGAAATCGTTTTTTCGACCTGCGAGGAAATCGGCCTGCAGGGTGCCAAACACCTGGACTGGTCCCTGATTTCCGCACGCCAGGGGTACGTGTTCGATACCCGCGACCCGGAAGGGCTCGTGATTCGGGCCCCCTCGGCCAACCGTCTGGCCTTCAGGGTCATCGGAAGGGATGCCCATGCCGGCTCGGCCCCGGAAAACGGGATCAATGCCATCCTGATTGCCGCCAGGGCCATTGCGGCGCTCGAACTGGGGCGCATCGACGGTGAAACCACCTGCAATCTCGGCGTGATCAAGGGTGGTGAGGCTACCAATATCGTACCGAAGAGCGTTCAGGTGGACGGCGAGGTGCGCAGCCATGACGATCGCAAGTTGGCGGATGTCACCCAGCGCATGGTGGCGGCCTTCGAAAACGCCGCCGCCGCCTACCCTGCAAGTGATGACAGCGGCCTGCCCAAGGTCGAGACCGTCGTCCACCCGGATTTCAAGCGCACGGACATCCCCAAGTCGCACCCTGTCGTCCAGATGGCCCTGAAAGCCGCCGAGCGTCTGCGTCGGCCCATCACCTTGCAAGTGGCCGGCGGCGGATCGGATGCCAACGTGTTTTTCCAGCAGGGCATCATGGCGGGCGTCCTGGGCACCGGCATGACGGATGTGCATTCGGTGCGGGAGCATGTCGCGGTGGATGACATGGTCAAGGCCTGCGAAATGGCCCTGGCAATTTTAACGGTCTATCGGGAAAACCCGGCCTTTCATCGCCCCTGACCGTTATTTCGCTTTGCCGGCGGCCGGCGGGGCCGGATAATGAAAAACATGGAGACCATCGAACGTGCTGGCCTATTTTGACTGCTTTTCCGGCATCAGCGGCGACATGACGCTGGGGGCCTTCATCGATCTCGGTGTTTCGCCGGATGATCTGCAGCGCGACCTGGCCGGTTTGGCCATCGAGCCGTTTGCGTTGAAGGTCTCGCATGTCGAGCATCACGGCATCCGCGCCGTGCGCTGCGAGGTCCGGACGGCGGAAAGCGCTGCGGCGCGCCATCTGACGGATATCGAGGCGATTATCCAGAACAGCGGTCTGCCCGATACCGTCCAGGATGTGGCGCTGGCCGTCTTCCGAAATTTGGCCGCGGCGGAGGCCGGGGTCCACGGCTGCAAGGTCAGCGAGGTCCATTTCCACGAGGTGGGGGCCGTGGACGCCATCGTCGATATCGTCGGTTGTGCGCTTTGCCTGGACTACCTCGGTGTCAGCCGGGTGGCCGTTTCCGCGCTGCCCCAGGGCCGGGGCTTCGTGAACTGCCGCCATGGCCGCCTGCCGCTGCCGGCGCCGGCTGCCCTGGCGTTGATGAAGGACCTTCCGGTTTATGGGGTAGATCGCGAGGGCGAGCTGGTCACGCCCACCGGTGCTGCAATCGTCTCTACCGTGGGCCAGGCATTCGGCCCCATACCGCCCATGACCATCCGCGCGGTGGGGTACGGTGCCGGTCAGCGGCGCCACCGCTCCCATCCCAACCTGTTGCGGATTGCCATCGGAGAGCCGTGTGCCGGGGAGTCTGTCCAAGATCAGGGGTATTTGACGGATAGCGTCGATATCCTTGAAACGACCATCGACGATATGAACCCGGAATATTGCGGCCATCTCATGGCGCTGCTGTTCGAGCACGGCGCCCTGGACGTGGTCTGGATTCCGGCGCACATGAAGAAAAACCGTCCCGGGATCCTGGTCCAGGTCCTCTGCCGCGCGGCGCAGACGCCGACCCTGCGCGATATCCTCTTCAGGGAAACCACCACCCTGGGGGTCAGGGTGTCCGCGGCGCGCCGCTGGATGCTGCCTCGCGAATCGGTGACCCTGTCCTCGAGCATGGGGCCCGTTAGCCTGAAAAAGGCCGTCCTGCCGGACGGCGAAGTGCGCCTCATCCCGGAATACGAAGACTGCCGCCGGGTGGCGCGGGAGAAAGGCATTCCCCTGCGCCGGGTGTATGAACAGATCGCCCGGGAAGCCGCGGCCGCCGGAACTGATCATTGACAAAACCCCCTGCGGGAGATAGACACGGGCCATGCTGAAACGGGACCGTTGGATTCTCTTGGGTGCCACGGGGTTGGGCGTCGGATACAGTCCCGCGGCGCCCGGCACCTTCGGTTCGCTGGTGGGGCTCGGTCTGGCCTGGGGCATCTCAGGATGGCCTCCAGCCCTTGCCGGAGGGGTTGCCGTGGCCGTTTGCGGCCTGGCGGTGTGGCTGTCTCACGAGGCCGAAGGCATCCTGGGCGCCAAGGATCCCGGCCTGATCGTCATCGACGAGGTCGCCGGCATGCTGGTGGCCTGTTGGGGCTTGACGCTCTCGGTCCCTGCCGCCATCGCACTTTTTGCGTTGTTCCGGCTCTTCGATATCACCAAACCGTTTCCGGTGGGCTGGCTGGACCGACACCTCACCGGAGGGCTCGGCATCGTGGCCGACGACGTGGCCGCCGGCATCCTGGCCAACCTGGTCTACCGCCTCGGAAGTTGGATGGCCGGAATATCGGGAATAGTCGGTATAGGCTGAACCAGGAAGGCACCCGGCAGATTATAGAGATTCGATGTAAACTCCCCACTTTGGGTGGGGGACGCGGAAAGGCTTTACCGATCCAGAATATTGATTTTCACTGAATTGTTCATTTTCTTTCCCGTGAAAGAAAACGAACCAAAAGAAAACGCCCGT
>CAYMQN010000331.1:0-3016 GCA_964392545.1 uncultured Desulfobacteraceae bacterium | reverse complement strand
GTGAGGCGTACGCTGGTACGCCGCAGCCGCAAACCCCGCGGAGAACGCCGATCAGGACAAAAAAGACCATTTCTGAAGAGGACGGGCATCAATCCAGGGCCGTCCCCCAGCTGTAATTCCGTTTGACAAATTTAAGGATCAGGGAGGTTTCGGTCTGGTTGACGCCGTCGATGCGGTTGATCTTCTCGAAAATCAATTCGTTGAGCTCCTGGATGTCCTTGACCACGAATTCGGCGTCGATGCCGGTGCCGCCGGTGGTGTGGACGATAAACCAGAGGGCGTCCAGCTTCTGCAGCTCCCGGGTGATGTGGGCCATTTTATGAATGTCGACGTGGATGCGGATGATGCCCACGATCTCGAAACCGAGCTTCATGGGGTTGCTCACGGCCACGATCTGGATGACCTCATCCTCGATCAGCCGGTTCAGGCGGGTCCGGATGGTGGCTTCCGAGACACCGATTTTTTTGGCCAAAACCGTATTGGCTATCCGGCCGTCCTTCTGCAGCAGGCGGATCAATTCGCAGTCCACCGCGTCCAGCGGCCGTCTGTTCTGCGGTGCGGTGCGCTTTGCCATGGGGGGTGCTCCCGTTGGGGTTGGCAGGCTGAATCTTCCGAACCCTTTATGGCAAAATATTGACGATTCGTCAAATATGGATCATTATTAATTGACAAACGCAGTTTTCAAAGCTAATTATCACGAATATCGATTTTTAGCGGTATTTTTCTTTGAGTCGACACTAAATTTTCATTCAATCGACAGCCAACCCAGCGCAAGAGGTCACGCCATGTCCAATGCCACGATCAAAAACTATATCAATGGAGAATGGGTTGCGTCCCGCGCCCCGCAAACCGGCGATATCCGGAATCCGGCCACCGGCGCAACAATCGCCGTCGTGCCCTACAGCGGCACCGAGGACGTGGACCTGGCCGTCCGGGCGGCCCGGGAGGCCTATCCGGAATGGCGTGAAACCCCGCCGCTCAGCCGGGCGCGCTATCTTTTCCGGCTCAAGGAGGCTTTCGAGGAGGAATTCGAGGATATCGCCCGGGTTCTTACCACCGAACAGGGCAAGGCCATCGACGAAGCCCGGGGCGAGGTGCGCCGCATGATCGAAAACGTGGAGCACGCCACCGGGGTCACCACCCTGATGTGCGGCTACACCCTGGAAGACATCGCCAAGGGCATCGACTGCTACGGCCATCGCCAGCCCCTGGGGGTGTTCGCGGCCATCGCGCCCTACAACTTCCCGGCCATGGTGCCCTGGTGGTTTCTGCCATACGCCCTGGTGGCGGGCAACACCTTCGTGTTGAAGCCCTCCGAGCAGGTCCCCATGACCCAGACCCGGATCTTCGAGATCATCGACGAGGTGGGATTCCCCGAAGGCGTGGTGAACATGGTGCACGGCTCCCGGGAGGTGGTCGACGCGATCCTGGACCATCCCGACATCGAGGGCGTCTCCTTCGTGGGCTCTACGCCGACGGCGAAATACATCTACCGCCGCTGCGGCGAGACGGGCAAACGCGTGCAGGCCCTGGGCGGGGCCAAAAACATCGTGGCGGTCATGCCGGACGCCGACCTGAAGACGGCCATGCCCTCCCTGATCACCTCGTTCTTCGGCTGCAGCGGCCAGCGCTGCCTGTCCGGGTCGATCCTGGTGCCGGTGGGCGAGGTGGCCGACCGCCTGCGGGAGGAATTCGTCGCCGCGGCCAAGGCCATGAAGATCGGTGACGGGCTGGACGAACAGACAAGCATGGGGCCCGTGGTGAGCGCCGCCCACCGCGAACGGGTGCTGGGCTATATCGAAAAGGGCATCGCCGAGGGCGCCGAACTGGCCCTGGACGGCCGCGGCTACCAGGACCCCGAGCGCCCGAACGGCTTTTTCATGGGGCCCACCGTCTTCGACCGGGTCACCCCGGAGATGACGATCGCCAGGGAGGAGATCTTCGGACCGGTGGTCAGCATGGTGCGTGCCGCCGATCTGGATGCGGTGGTGGATCTCGTCAACACGCGCGGGTTCGCCAACGCGGCCTGCCTTTACACCGGCAGCGGCAAGGCCGCGCGCGAGTTCAAGTACCGGGTCAAACCCAGCATGATCGGCATCAACATCGGCATCGCCGCCCCCATGAGCTTCTTCCCCTTCGGCGGCAGCGGCGAGTCGATGTTCGGCGACATCAAGGGCCACGGCCAGGAGATCTTCCAGTTTTTCACCGATACCAAGGTGGTCATCGAGCGCTGGCTATAACCGCCTCAAAAATGGCTTGAATCAGCAGATATGTCACTCCCGCGGGTGAGGGGAGCATTTTCACCGTTGTCGTTACGGAGACCGGCCCTTTTCGCTACCGCACCAATAAAAGGAGCACATCATGCCCCTGAACAATTTCGGCAGCATCTGCAACTTCGCCGAAGCCCTGGAAAATCTCATCGTTTCTTTTTATGAAGGTGCGGCCGCCAATCCGGCCTGCGCCGACGCGGCCGAGCGCTATCACCGCTTTGCCAGGGACAGCCGCAAGCACGTTAAAACCCTGCAGCGCACCCGGCGGGAGAACGTCACCGAGATGATCCTGGAGCCGATCCGGGATTTCCAGCGCGACCCGTTCGTCATGGAATACGCCGACCCGGCGGACCGCCCCCCGGAGGCCGTTCTGTCAGACGCCCGCCGCATCGAGGAAACCGCGGAGATGTTCTACCGCACCGCCACGGAGAAGATCAGCGCCATGCCCGAAGCGGCCCGCGCCATGAAAACCATCGGCAAGAAGCACACGGCGCACCGCCAGGAACTGGCGCCGCAGGCCAAGCGTTAGACGCCGCCCGCAGAATCGAATAGCCCAGGGAGGCCCATTCGATATTGGTTCATTCTCTTAATGCGCTCATAAAGCGTCGAAAATTGGATATTTTGTCATCCCCGCGAAGGAGACTGTGTCGCAACCGATACCTCATTCCATTTTCGCCCGTCATGCCGGCGAAAGCCGGCATCTCATCGGGCTTACGGCATGAAATTGTGAGAGATCCCGGCTTCCG
>CAYMQN010000330.1:0-3031 GCA_964392545.1 uncultured Desulfobacteraceae bacterium | reverse complement strand
TTACTGATGGTGTCCGATCACGGTGGACACCGGTACACGATGGTGTCCGTAACCTGCCCCCCCCAATCGCCATGACGGTTTTTACCCTGATGCAAATTTGCCCCCTTGTAGTTCCCCTCTTTTTCCCACCCTGCAGTAGGGGGTCGGATGGGATCAGGCGGTCTTCCCCTAGCGGGCTCCAGGGGGTGTCGCCTGCTTGTCGATTTGGCCCTCATATTTTGTAGCATTCCAACTCCGAGGCAAAATTTATAATTATTTATATACAACTTAGCAGTAATTTTATTTAATTTTTCCATTATGGGAAAAAATCTTGTTTTAGGCTCTGCGGAACGATACGCTTCCTTCGTCAGCACATCCTATGGGGCGGCTTCCATCGGCGTCGGGAAGGGTATCGGGGTGGTCGCGTCCGTTGCCGTATTCTACAACCGCCTCGTGGATTGCATGGCTGCGCCAGTCAAGATGCGACAAGACCGCCAGCATGCAATGGCTGTTCGCTACACAACCAGCGCGTGCCGGGGCCAAACGCCATCCGGCGTTCTTGCGATTCCGCCCGATGCCGACGCTGCAGGACCAGCATTGCGCGCTTTCTCTATCATTTCTATATTTTCAATTGATAAATAACCACCAGTCATTTTGGCGACCCTTGGTCAAGATGAAATCCCATGGTCATAACCGATCGCTTCGCCGATTTTCACCCTTGAGAAGTGGAAAGCGGGCATGGTATACAATCCGCTTGAATCACGGCGAAATTCAGCTCACGGAAACCGTTTTGGCGGTCTGAAACAACGACATGGGGTAGGAAAGGCAGCCCACGATGATCCGAATCAACGAGAACTACCGCAAACTGCAATCGTCTTATCTGTTCAGCGAAATCGCCAAACGCGTGGCGGCCTTTCAGGCGGCCAATCCTGACGTGGACATCATCAAGCTGGGAATCGGGGACGTGACGCGCCCCCTGCCCGAAGCCTGCGTCAAGGCCTTTCACGAGGGGGTGGACGATCTGGCCCGGGGGGCAACCTTCAAAGGCTACGGCCCGGAGCAGGGCTATCCCTTTCTGCGGGAGGCCGTGGTGGCCAACGATTACCAGCCCCGCAACGCGGACATCGACCCGTCGGAGATTTTCATCAGCGATGGTTCCAAGTGCGATACCGCCAACATCCAGGAACTCTTTGCCGTAGACATCAAGGTGGCCATTCCCGATCCGGTCTATCCGGTCTATCTCGACACCAACGTCATGGCCGGCCGCACCGGGATTTTCAAGGACGGTCGCTACGGCGGGGTGGTCTACATGCCCAGCACCGCCGAGAATGACTATCTGCCCGCCTTCCCGGACGAGCCCGTGGATCTCATTTACCTGTGTTTTCCCAACAACCCCACCGGGGCCACCATCCGCCGCGAAGCCCTGGCCCAGTGGGTGGATTTTGCCCGGGACAACCAGGCCCTTATCCTGTTCGACGCGGCCTACGAATCCTTTATCCGCGATGAATCCCTGCCCCGCACGATCTACGAGATCGACGGGGCCCGGGAGGTGGCCATCGAGTTCCGCAGCTTCTCCAAGACCGCCGGTTTTACGGGTACCCGCTGCGCCTACACCGTGGTCCCCAAAGACTGCCGGGCCTACGACGCCGACGGCCGGCCCCAGTTCCTGAACGCCCTCTGGAACCGGCGCCACACGACCAAGTTCAACGGGGTCTCCTATCCGGTGCAAAAAGCCGCGGCGGCCGTCTACACACCCGAGGGGAAGGCCCAGGCCAAGGCCCTGATCGACTATTATCTCCAAAACGCCGCCCTGATCCGCGAGCGTATGGCGGCGCTGGGCTACGACCTGATCGGCGGACAGCATTCCCCCTACATCTGGATTGCCACCGGCGGCAACGCCTGGGAATTTTTCGACCGCCTCTTGAACGAAGCCGGCGTGGTCTGCACCCCGGGTCCGGGTTTCGGCCGCTGCGGCGAAGGCTATGTACGCATCAGCGCCTTCAACGACGATGAAAAAGTCGCCGAAGCCATGGACCGCATCGCGAAAGTTTTTGGCTAGCCGGAAACCATCGCAAACCATGTGGAATCGATGAATCTGCAAGGCATCATCGCAAAGATCACAAAACGCAAGCAGCCTCACGGCCAAGGTTTTACCACCCAGCGGGTTCCCATTCTGGCCGCTTTGAGCCTGGTTCTACTGTTCGCCATCCAGGGCACCGGGCTGCGGGCTGAAGAGCAGGTGGTGCAGATCCGCATCGTCCACCGCGATGCAGGCGAGATGCTGACCATCGTACAACCCATGGTCAGCCCGCACGGCTATATTTCCGCCGACGGCCCCAGCAATTCCCTGATCGTCATCGACGACCCGGCCGCCATCGCCCGCATCGAGGATCTTGTGGCCAAGATCGACCGCCCGGTGCCGCAGCTTAAAATTCGCGTGCAGTACGGCTATCAAAAAAGTCAGGAGGAACAGTCGGCCACGGTGGAAGGGCGCGTCGAGGCGGGAGATGTCACGGTGGGCACCGGGGAAAGGCGGCAAGAGGGTGTCGACGTCGGCCTGACCTCACAAAGCGGCCGACAGCAGGACCGGGGCGAGTACACCATCCTGGTGCGCTCGGGCACGACGGCCTTTATCAGTTCCGGCTACGATGTCCCCTACCCCGCGCAGTGGGCGCAATTGTCCCACCGCTATGGGCACACCCATTCAACCGTAACCTTTAAAAAGGTGGACACCGGTTTCGATGTCCGGCCCGTCCTGGTGGGAGAAATCGTCCAGATCGAGATAACCCCGCGCATCAGCTACCTCGGCCGCCGCGGCCTGCGCCAACCCATCCGCTTCGCCGAGGCGGCCACGCGGGTGAACGCGCCGCTGGGGCAATGGATCGAGATCGCCGGGGTGGATACCCAATACGCGGACCTACACCGGCAGATCCTGAGCGGGGGGCGCGCTTCGGGGGAGGAGCAGTTGGGGATGCGGTTAATGGTAACCCTCAACTAGTATCCTGCGCGAAGCGGCATCTTTTGGCCCCTGGCGGCGTTCTCACCTCCGGGC
>CAYMQN010000329.1:0-3035 GCA_964392545.1 uncultured Desulfobacteraceae bacterium | reverse complement strand
ACACCGACTCTTGCAGTTCCTCTCATTACCGAAAGGACGGGCCATGCGATGGCTTACAGCCGTTCTGGTATTGTGCAGCCTGTTGATTGCGACGCCGCTTTCCGCCGGGGAAGCCCCGCATGAAATCGCCGGATTCGCCTTGGGTGCGGACATCACCGGGCTTGCCGGGCGCCTGCAGATGGACAGCGTCCTGCCCGTACGCTACCAGGCGTACCTCGAGGAGGTGGAAATCGCCCCCTTGCCCGGCTTCAAAAGCGGCCTGATCGCCTATGGCACCTGTGCTGCGCCCGGCCGCATCGTGCGGGTCAAGTTGAAATACATCGATGCCAGCCGGGCGTTCTATGACGCCTTGCTGGAACGCGTGGAAAACCGCTTTGGCAAGCCCTCCGTCTATGAAGGCGACCCTTTTCACATCGTGGTCGAGTGGAAATGGTCCTTCGTGGATGCGGAGGGCAACCGGATCACCCTGCACCTGAGCCACAACAACCAGGACTTCGAAGAAAAATACGGCAATGCCGTCAAACTGACCCAGATCGGCGCCATTGAAGCCGAGCGTGACTGCCACGCGGAAAAGTACCCCCAGGAACCCCAAGGCAAAGGGTATCGGCGTCTGCCATTGAAATCCATGACGCCAAAGGACTGGCAACCGTTCCTGCCGCGCTAGGCATCGGAAAGCGTCTTTTAACCATGCCCCCCTGCGACGCCACCAAGCCGTTTGTTTGGAGCGGTATTGCCCTGTCGATCCCGACCCATTGGGAAACCGGCTACCTGGGCATGGGCTATGCCGTGCTGGAATCCGCTTTCCGGCCCGTTCTGGAAGTCAAGACGGCCGTCATCCGGGGCCGCTTCTCCTTCAAACGCCATATGAAGCAGCTGGCCCGCAGCGGCCGGCCCACCGGCGGCCTCTCCCTCACGGCCATGAGGCTGCCGCCCGACTGGTCGTGTTTTCCCGCCGCGATGGAGGTCGAGGCCTTTCGCTGGCAGGGCGCCGCCATCGGTGGACAAGGTCTCCTGCATTATTGCCGCACCTGCCGCCGGGCCACCCTCATGCAATTCTATACCTATCCCGATGCCGGTGGGGGCTCGGCCGCGGCGCCATCGGTGCTGGCCTCTTTTCGCGACCACGGGTTGGCGGCCGGCCCCACCCTGGCCGTCTATGATATCGCCGCCACGCTGCCGGACCGGCTGCTACTGACCCATTTTCATTTCGCGGCCGGCCGCTTCGAACTCGTCTTCAGCCGGCCGCGGGGGGAGCAGGTGACGCTCTGGCGCTTGAGTCCGGCCAAAACCCTTCTCGAACGCCGGCGGCACGATATGGCCGCGATCGTCCGGGACAGCAAGCTGTTGCCGCCGGAGGCCTCCCCCGCTTCCGGCCGCGCCAATGGCGCCGCGACGGAGTGGCAGTGGCGCCGCGGCGGACTGGCCCGGCGCATGCAGACTTTCCTGAACCGCCACGCGCCGCCTTCGGACTGCGCCCTGCGCATCTGGCAGCCGCCGCGGAGCAACTGTTTGCTTGCGGTACGGACAGAGAAGTTGCGGCGCTACGACCTATTCGAGAAAATCTGCGCCGACTATGGGCTTATTTAGGAAAAAATCGGCCCCGCCCCCTCTCTCACGGGAGCAGGCCCTCGATTGCATTCCCGTAAAGAGCGCCGCCATCCACGCTTCCCACACCGCGGAAGGCGTGGTGCGTCTGCGCTATCCATTGGCGTTGAAGCCCTGGATGGCCGAACTGGCCCGGCGCTTCGGCGGTGCTTCGGCTGCGGCACCGCCCATGCGACAGTTGGAGCTGGATGAACTGGGAAGCCTTACCTGGGATTTAATTGACGGACGCCGGACGGTGAGGGGGATCGTGCGGCATTTTGCCCGGGAAGTCGAGGTCCATCCCAAAGAAGCCGAAGCCGCTGTAACGCAGTTTCTGCGGGAGTTGGGGCGGCGCGGCATCGTCGGCATGGCCCCGCTGCGCAAGCCATGAACCGGGGCCGGGGCTAAGGTCGAGGCCGCGCCGGACGCGGGCGGAGGCCCGCCCGGGGAAACAAAGGGCGATCACACGACTTTGACGGCATCGTCCACGGTGGCCTCGATCGGTAGAAAGGAATCGAAGCCTGATATTTCGAACACTTCCTTGACGTAGTCCTGCATCGCACAAAGCACCAGTTTGCCATCGGAGCTTTTCAGACTTTTGGTGGCTTTGAGAATCACCCGCAAACCGGCGCTGGAAATGTAATCCAGATCCTGAAAGTCGAGGATCAGCCGCTGCTCCCCGTTTTCGATGCTCTCGAAGAGCTTTTGCTCGAAGCCCATGGCCGTGTTGGAGTCCAAACGGCCGTTGAGCTTGAATATGCTGTAGTCATCGTGCTTGGTTTCGGTGATCTCCATGCTTTCCTCCTTGAAGGATTGCCGCTTGCAAAGCCGTGCGGCCGGCGTGTCCCCGGCCTAAAGCGCCTTGGTCAAGACCAGGACGTTTCGATTGTTTTGACGGGTATACGCGATGTGATCCATATACGAGCGGATCAGGTGAATGCCCAGACCCCCGATCTCACGTTCACGAAAGGCACATTTCAGGTTCGGATGCGGCGCGGCGGCCGGATTGAAGGGAATGCCGTCGTCTTCGATGGTGATCTCGAGGGCGCCGTCCTTTTTGGCGCAGGTGACCTTTACGTGATGCTCTTCCTCGTCCCGATAGGCGTGAGAGATGATATTGGTAAACAACTCGTCGAGGGCCAGGTTGATTTCGAAGGTCTGGCGTTTGGAAACACCCGCCCCCCGGCAAAAGCGTCTGAGGTTGTCGCACAGAACGTCGAGCTCAGACAGCTGGTTCTTTAAAGTGAAGGATACCGTACCCATCGGATTCGAATAAAAGCCTCGCCCTTGTCTCCCGCGCTTCAGGATGATGTCATTGAAGAGGGTCTTTTAAGAAACTGTAACTTTTAATTCCCGGTCCCGCCGTACAGCGCGGAATATTATCCCGCCAGAGTGTCCGTCCAGAAAGGGTAGATTTTGGTTCCCGGCAAGGCCGCAGCCGACGGGCGCCC
>CAYMQN010000328.1:0-3050 GCA_964392545.1 uncultured Desulfobacteraceae bacterium | reverse complement strand
GATCAAGGATCAAGGATCAAGGATCAAGGATCAAGGATCAAGGATCAAGGATCAAAAACACCGTTGGGGATGACTTTTGTCAAGGGAAATGTATTGGAAATACGTATTTTTTTCGCCCTTACCTTTCCCGTCGGGATTCCCGGGTCACGCCCGGGAATGACGAAAACCGAAGTCCCTTGGTCTTTGATCGCCGCGTTTCCCTTTGCTCCTTGCGCCGCAGGCGCCGGCCGCAGGCCGTAATCCTTTAGCCTTTCTCCTTTCCCCTTTATCCTTTAGCCTTTCTCCTGCTTTTACTTGATGGTCACCTTGCGGACCTGCAGCAGGTCGCAGTTGCCCCCGAATATCTTTTCGACCCCGTCCTGTTTAAGCGTGCTCATCCCATCCTTTACGGCCTGCTCCCGGATCGCTTCGACCCGCTCCTTGTTCTGGATCAGCTGTTTCATCTGGTCCGTGCCGGTGAGCAGCTCATGGATGCCCATGCGGCCCAGATAGCCGCTGTTGTTGCAAACTTCACAGCCCAGCGGCTTGTAGAGCTTGAGATCCTCCCCGAAAGGAATGCGCACCTTCTCTTCGAAATCCGCCTTGCCATATTCGCGCACCAGTTCCTCGTACTGGGACTGGCTGGGGACATAGGCGCGCTTGCATTCCCGACAGAGGGTACGCAAAAGCCGTTGGGCCAGAATACAGAGGATGGCATCGGCGAAGTTGAAGGGGTCCATCCCCATATCGAGAAGGCGGGTAATGCTCTCCGGCGCGTTGTTGGTGTGCAGGGTGGACAACACGAGATGGCCGGTCAGGGAAGCTTCGATGCCGATGTGGGTGGTTTCCTTGTCCCGCATCTCGCCGACCATGATCACATCCGGGTCGGCGCGCAGAAAAGAACGCATGGCCGCCGCGAAATCGAAGCCGATCTGGGGTTTGACCTGCACTTGCCTGAGGCCGCGCTGGGTGATTTCAACCGGATCTTCGGCCGTCCAGATTTTGGTTTCGGTCTTGTTGATATAGCTCAAGGCCGAGTGCAGGGTGGTGGTTTTACCGGATCCGGTGGGGCCGCACACGAAAATGATGCCGTAGGGCTTGGTAATGGAGGCGACGAATTTGTCGTAGTTGCGATGACTGAATCCAATGCGGTCCAGGGGGATGGGTTCGCCGGCCGCCAGAATGCGCAGCACAATGTCCTCCATGCCGCCCTGGGTGGGCACGGTGGCGACACGCAACTCGATATCCTTGCCGCCGAATTTCTTGAACTGGATCTTGCCGTCCTGGGGCTTGCGCCGCTCGGCGATGTCCAGGTTGGCCATGATCTTGACGCGCGACAACACCGCATTGCGCAGTTGGAACGGAATCTTCTGGTAAAGCGTGCAGGCCCCGTCCACCCGGATGCGGACTTCGGTTTCTTCCCGCCCCGCATAAGGTTCGATGTGAATGTCCGAGGCCCCGCGGCTGAAAGCCTCCAGGATGATCTTGTTGACCAGTTTGACCACGGCGCTGTCTTCCTCGCCCACCATGGACTCGGCTTCTTCGAGGGCCGTCTCTTCGGCTTTCATGTCCGCCAGAATTTCGTCAATGCCATCGAGTTTCTGGTCGCTCTGGGTAAACAATTTGATAAAATTGAGGATATCCGGCTTCAGGGCCACCACCAGGCCCAATTCACGTCCCGGAAAAAGTGCTTTGATCTCGTCGATCTTGCGCAGGTCCTGGGGGTCGTCGATGGCGATCACGACCTTGTCGCCCTCGGTTCGCAGGGGCACCCAGTAATTTCTTTCAAGAAAGGGGATCCGCAGTCCTTCCATCAGGCTTCCGGGCACCTGGGCATTGCGGAAGAATTCCACGAACGGCGTGCCGTAATATTGGGAAAGCGATTGGCCGATGTTTTTTTTGGGGATGTTCAGGTCCCGCATCAGGATCTGTTCGATGGGCAGCTTCTGCCGCCGGGCATCGGCCACCGCGCGATCCAGCTCTTTCTGGGTCAGGAAATGGTGATCGATCAGATAACTGAAGCGATGGGGACGGCTTTTGGCAATCCGCTTCTGATTGTAGACCGCAATGCCGATGATTTCGGCCACCTTGGCGGCAGAGGTGAGATCTTCCTCCGTAAACGGGCCTTCGGCGCCCTTGCGGTTGATGAGCTGCAGCACCCCCAGCAGAAACTTCTTGAAAACGATGGGATAGGCCAGCACCTGCCGGGTTCGAAAACCGGTTTTCATGTCCCAGCTGCGGTCAAACTTTAGATCGGGGCTGATCTGGCGCAATTCGCGCTCATCGTAGACGTCGCGAATGTTGAGGGGGGCCTGCTTGGTGGCGGTGTAGCCGGCAATGCTGTTGGGGGATATGGGAATCCGAATCTCGGATATCTCGGCCTTGGATTTGAAGCGCGAAACCAGCTGGCGGGTCTTGCCGTCGACGACAAAGACGGTCACCCGTTGGGCGTCGAAAAGGGCCGTGATCTCGTCTTTGAGATCGATGAGGATCTCGTCCAGATTGGCGGCGGCATAGATTTTGTTGCAAATGCTCTGCAGCCGGTCGCGATAGACGACCTCGGATTTAAGGTCCTGGACGTTGGATTCCTTGACCCGCAGTTCCTGGGTTTTCTGATGCATGATGGCGTCCATTTTCTTTTGGGGTTCACTCGCGGTCGGGATCTTCGGGCTGCGACCCGGACGAATGTTTGAAATGTCCGACGATCTTGCGCAGGCCGCCGCCGATCAGCAGCACCCCCAGCAGGCCGAAGCAAAACCACAGAAAGAGCATATCGAAGGAAAAGGGTTCGGCCTGGCGCAGCTGGCGGATCTGTTCCATGCGCTGGGGCAGCAGCACCAAAACCCCCACGCCGGCGGCGGTCAGGGCCGCCCCCCATATCAGTTGCCAAACGTCATGATTTTTGTGCATGATCCATCCTGCAGGGCGAAGGCACCCTGCCGTCCAATCGCTTATCGGTCGGTTCAAAGGATTTCTTTATGGCGGCGCCAAAGGCCCCACTTATGCTTTATAGCCGCAAATCTCCTCAGGGTCAATTATGGACAATGATACCGGCGTGATGGCGGTGTCTT
>CAYMQN010000327.1:0-3059 GCA_964392545.1 uncultured Desulfobacteraceae bacterium | reverse complement strand
GCCCCTACGGAGATGAACGTGCCGGTTCTGAAGGGCTTCAACTTCAAGGGCGGGGTCAGCGTAAGTCCGGAATTTGCAGCCCTGCTTCTGGGGCTGGTGCTCTACACGGCGGCCTTCGTGGCCGAAGTCGTGCGGGCCGGCATCCAGTCGGTCAGCCGGGGCCAGACCGAAGCCGCCCTGTCCATCGGCCTGCGGCCCGGGCAGGTCTTGCAGCTGGTGATCCTGCCCCAGGCGCTGCGGGTCATCATTCCGCCCCTGACCAGCCAGATGCTGAATTTGACCAAGAACAGCTCCCTGGCGGTGGCCATCGGGTATCCCGATTTCGTTTCGGTGGCCGGCACCACCATCAACCAGACCGGGCAGGCCATCGAGGGCGTGGCCCTGATCATGATGGTCTACCTGATTTTCAGTCTGTCCACCTCGGCGTTTATGAACTGGTACAACAAGAAAATGAAACTCGTGGAGCGATAGGCGGACCATGGAAGAAACACGCCTGCCGGAAACCTCCCCGGACGATGTCAAGCCGCCCAAAACAACGGTCGGTGTGATCGGTTGGCTCAAGGCGAACCTGTTCAACACCTGGTACAATTCGCTGTTGACCGTGGCGCTCCTGTACCTTTTCTACAAGGTCATCCCGCCCTTCGTCGCGTGGGCCTTTATCGACAGCTTGTGGTTTTCCACCGGCGAGGCGTGCCTGGCCGCCGACGGGGCCTGCTGGTCCATCATCCCGGCCAACATCCGGTTCATTCTCTTCGGGTTTTATCCCTATGCCGACCAGTGGCGTCCGGGGCTGGCCATCGTCCTGCTGGTCAGCCTGCTGATCTACAGCCAGTACCGCCGCAACTGGAAGAAAAGCCTCTTTTACATCTGGATCGTCGGTCTGGTGGCCATGGGCATCCTGATGCGCGGCGGCATCTTCGGACTCTCGTCGGTGGAAACCGCGAAATGGGGCGGGCTCCCGTTGACCCTGCTGCTCTCGGTCTTCGGGCTCACCGCGGCCTACCCCCTGGGGGTCGTGCTGGCCCTGGGGCGCCAGTCCCGGCTGCCGGCGATCAAATCCCTGTGCATCGTCTACATCGAACTGATCCGGGGCGTTCCCCTGATCAGCCTGTTGTTCATGTCGTCGGTGGTCTTCCCGCTGTTTTTGCCGGAGGGCGTCAACCTCAATGCCATCCTGCGGGCCCAGGTGGCCATCATCCTGTTCACCGCGGCCTACATTGCCGAGGTGGTGCGCGGGGGGCTGCAGGGCATGTCGCGCGGGCAGTACGAGGCCGCGGAATCCCTGGGGCTCAACTACGTGCAGACCATGCGCCTGGTGATCCTGCCCCAGGCCCTCAAGATCGTGATCCCGCCCTCGGTGAGCATCCTGATATCAGCCTTCAAGGACACCTCCCTGGTGGTCATCATCGCGCTCTACGACCTGCTCAAGACAACCCAGTCGGTGCTGGGCGATCCGCGCTGGATGGGGTTTTCGGCCGAGGCCTATATTTTCGTGGCCTCGATTTATTTTGTGTGCTGCTTCTACATGTCGAACTTCAGCCGCAAGCTGGAGCGGGAGTTGGATACGGGGTTGTAAGGAAAGTTAGATGCGTGTCGGTGCAGAGAAAAGCGAACGGCAAAGCCTTCACCACGAAGGGCACGAAGAACACGAAGAAAAGCAGAAGTATCAAGGGAGGGCGTTCTTTGCAGCATTGATCAAAGGGAGGAGAGGTATCCTGACGTGATCGTCATCCCGGCGGGAGAGGCTGTGCCGCCATAGGCATGGAAAGAAGTTTGTAAGGATCGTCATTCCGGCGGAAGCCGGAATCGCTTGCCAATTTATAGTGTTAGCTGAACGAGATGCCGGATCGGGTCCGGCATGACGGAAAAATAGGCATCTTTGCCGTATTACGACACAGTCTCGGAAGCCGGGATTTGTTGGGAGACGACGGGGGAATGGCGCTGCGATCCCGGCTTCGGCCATCAGCGTGGCAGGTGGTGCGCGATGATGCCGAGCTATTGGTAGTGGTAACGCAATTGAGCGATCTGGATGGCATCGCCTGACGCTTTGTATACGATGCGGTGCTCGTCGTTTATGCGGCGCGACCAGTAGCCGGAAAGGGCGTGCTTCAGCGGTTCGGGCTTGCCGATGCCTTCGAACGGGTTGCGCTGGATCTCTTTGATGAGGGTGTTGATACGCCGGAGGATTTTCTTGTCATGGCGCTGCCAGTATAGGTAATCCTCCCAGGCGTGGTCGGAGAAGATCAGTTTCACTCGATGAGTTCGCGTTCGGATCCTTTGCCGTTGCCGAGTTGAACGATCGATTCGATCAACCGCCGGGCATTCTTGGGAGACCGCAATAAATAGGCCGTCTCCTCCAGCGCGGCGTAGTCCTCAAGGGACATCATGACCACGGAGTCGGTTTTTTTGCGCGTTATGATAATCGGCGAATGATCCTGGCAGACTTTTTCCATGGTTTTGGCAAGATTCTGCCGGGCGGCCGTGTAGGTTATCGCTTCCATTGGGCACCTCCAGTACATGTACGTAAATATGTACAACATGTTTTGGACGCTGTCAAGGCGGGAGACCAGCGCGTCACTGACAACGACAACGGCACGGGACAAGCGCCGGTCATTGCTCAATCGTCATTGCTCATTGGGAAAGCCATCCCCAGCTTGTTTTTCCGGGCGAGATTTTGGAAACCTGGTTATCCATAAAGTGAAGTAGCTTTTTCGATGGGTCAGCTACCGTGTGAACGCGCAAAAACCATTCTATCCACAGATGACGCAGATGACGCAGATGTACACCGATAACGGCATAACCGCATGTGCACGGCCAATGACCTATTTTTTAATCTGCGTTAATCTGTGTCATCTGTGGATCAAAAGCTTTTGTTTTGTGGATAACCAGGTTTATAAAACAGCAGGACCCTGACGGTAGAGGGAATCGCTTTTGACCTAACCAATGACCAGTGACCAATGACTGAGCTCTCGACGCCATGAAACACCAACCCAGGAAAAGATCACCATGACCGACGCCATGCCAAACCCTGCCGAAGAGACCCGCAAGGACGAGCCCAT
>CAYMQN010000326.1:0-3080 GCA_964392545.1 uncultured Desulfobacteraceae bacterium | reverse complement strand
AAAAGCTTTTGATCCACAGATGACGCAGATTAACACAGATTAGAAAGAGCGTTCATCGACAGTGTTTATAGGTGGTGATGCCGTTATCGGCGTTCATCTGCGTCATCTGCGTCATCTGCGTAATCTGCGGATAGAATTGTTTTTGCGCCTTCACGGAAGCTCACCTATCGAAAAAGCTACCTTCACTTTATGGATAACCAGGTTCTATTTTTCCGTCATGCCGGCGGAAGCCGGCATCTCGTCGAACCAAAGGCATGACGAGGCGCCGATCCCGTTTTTCGCCGGGATAGGATCCTTCCGCCGCCGGGCGTCCCCTCATTCTTTCGATCGTTTCGAGCTCCCGCCGGGAGCTTTCTTTCCGATGGCTCAGCTTGGGCAGATCGGCGCCTGGGCAGCCCCCTTGGATACCCAGGCCAGCAGCCGCCGCAGCCAGGCCGGACCGGCGCCGGGCTGGCTTTCCTTTGGATCGTCTTTAGCCGCAGGCATCGGTGGGCTCCCATACGATGCGGGGGTCGCTGTCCGGACGCTTGATGATCTCCCCCACCACGAAGACTTTTTCGCCCATGCCCCGCAGGCGCCCCACCACGTCGGAGGTGACCTGCTCCGGCACCACGGCGATCATGCCGATGCCGTTGTTGAAGGTGCGCTTCATCTCCCTGTCGGCAACCCGGCCGGCCTTTTGCAGAAAAGGAAAAATGGGCGGTACGTCCCAGCTTCCCGCGAACATGCGGATGCCGCAGGAATCCGGAATGATGCGCACCACGTTTTCGGTAATCCCCCCGCCGGTTATGTGGGCCAGGCCCCGCAACGGCAGATCCCGCGCCAGGCTTTCGATGGCCGCGGCGTAAATGCGGGTGGGCGTGAGCAGCTCCTCTCCGATGGTGCGCCCCAATTCGGGCACCAGGGTGTCCACGTCCATCTTGAGAACGTCGAAAACGATCTTGCGCACCAGGGAATAGCCGTTGCTGTGCAGCCCGCTGGAGGCAATGCCCACCAGGCTGTCGCCGCGACGGATCTCGCTGCCGTCGATGATCTTGGCGTTGTCCACCAGACCGACGGCAAAGCCGGCCAGATCGTATTCGTTGTCGGCGTAAAAGCCCGGCATTTCGGCGGTCTCGCCGCCGATCAGTGCGCAGCCGGCCTGGCGGCAGCCTTCCCCGATGCCGCCGATCACCGCTTCGGCCACGGCTTCGTCCAGGCGTCCGGTGGAAAAATAGTCCAGAAAGAACAGCGGCCGGGCCCCCTGCACGACGATGTCGTTGACGCACATGGCCACCAGATCGATGCCCACCGTGTCGTGGCGGCCGGTGAGAAAAGCGATCTTGAGCTTGGTGCCCACCCCATCGGTGGAGCTGACCAGCACCGGCTTCTCCATGTGGGCCACGTTGAGCGAGAACATGCCGCCGAAGCCCCCGATATCCCCCATCACGCCGGGACGGGCGGTGGACTTGGCGATGGCCTTGATGCGGTCCACCAGGCGGTTGGCTTTGTCGATGTCGACGCCGGCGGCGGCGTAGGTCAATTCATCCGTCATAGGTTCCTCTCCAAATCCAGGACTGAGGTTGCTATCGCCCAACTGCGCGAAATGCCTCCCTGATAAGCCAAAACAATGTTTTTGACAAGCCCCCGCCGATAATGTAACTCCATATTTGGCGTCCATCCAAAAATGGATGGACACCCGCATCCGCGAGAGGGACGACGCAGGGACTTTTTACGAATTCGTCGAGCTCGAGCGTCAGCGCAGGACCTTTTCAACAACCCGTGGGCGTGCGGTCGCAGGATCCGGCGCCCACCCGCCCCGATCAGGGGTCTACGAGGTACGCCATGACCCGATTCGCCCGCCTGGACCGCCTGCCGCCCTATGTTTTCGCCACCGTCAACGAACTCAAGATGGAATGCCGACGCGCCGGCGAGGACATCATCGACATGGGGATGGGCAATCCCGATCTCTGCACCCCGCCCCATATCGTCGAAAAACTGGTCGAAGCCGCCGCCAAGCCCCACAACCACCGCTATTCGGCCTCCATGGGGATCACCCGCCTGCGCGGCGCCATCGCCGACTGGTATCGCCGCCGCTTCGAGGTGGACATCGACCCGGAACGCGAAGCCATCGTCACCATCGGTGTCAAGGAGGGCATGTCGCATCTGGTGCTGGTCACCATCCGCCCGGGGGACGTGGTCTTCACCCCCACACCCACCTACCCGATCCACCCCTACTCCGCCATCATCGCCGGCGGCGACGTGCGCGGGGTGCCGGTGGGGCCCGGCAACGATTTCTTCGACAACCTGATCGAGGCCACCCGCCAGACCTGGCCCAAGCCCAAGATCCTGATCATCAGCTACCCCCACAACCCCACCACCGAAGTGGTGGAAGCGGACTTCTTCGACAAGATCGTGGCCTATGCCAAAGAGCACGACATCATGGTGATCCATGACTTCGCCTACGCGGATTTGACGTTCGACGGCTACCAGGCCCCCAGCTTTCTCCAGGCCCGGGGCGCCCGGGATGTGGGGGTGGAGTTCTTCTCCCTGTCCAAGAGCTACAGCATGCCGGGATGGCGGGTGGGCTTCTGCGTGGGCAACGAGGAGATCATCTCCGCCCTCAAACGCATCAAGAGCTACCTGGATTACGGCATTTTCCAGCCCATCCAGATCGCCTCGATCATCGCCTTGAACGAAGAGCAGCGCTGCGTGGCCGAGATCCGGGATACCTACCGCGAGCGCCGCGACGCCCTCATCGCGGGCCTGGGCCGCATCGGCTGGGAAATCCGCGCCCCCAAAGGAACCATGTTCGTCTGGGCCCGGATTCCCGAACAATTCCGCCACATGGGGTCCGTTGAATTTTCCAAATTCCTGATCCGGGAGGCCAAGGTGGCGGTTTCCCCCGGCCTGGGATTCGGCAGCTACGGCGACGACTTCGTGCGCTTCGCCCTGATCGAGAACACCATGCGCATCAATCAGGCGGTGCGGGGGATCCGCCCCCTCCTTGGTTAGAAGCGTCTCAAAATCGTCTTTTCGTCCGATATCGGCGTTGCGCCCTCGCCTCACGTCCTCGACATACGTGAGTATGCCTGCGGCGT
>CAYMQN010000325.1:0-3096 GCA_964392545.1 uncultured Desulfobacteraceae bacterium | reverse complement strand
GCGGACGACGGCTTCGTATTGCGGTTGGTCCAAACCATGGAAAACATCGGATTGCTTGAGGGCGTCCAATAGGGGCGGAATGGTTTTCATGGTGTTGCTTGTGACTGCGCAGTGGTGGCCAGTTTGAGCGCCAATCCCAGAAAGACCGTACCGGCCACCTTGTTCAAAAAACGTTGGGCGCGGCCGGATCGGTTCAGCCACTGGCCGAGGGTGCCGGCCAGCAGGGCGATACTGCCGAAGACCACGATGGTGGCGAGAATGAACACGCCCCCCAGCAGCAGGATTTGGATCGCTACCGGTCCCCGCCGGGGATCGGCGAACTGGGGCAGAAAGGCCAGAAAGAAGATCGATACCTTGGGGTTGGTGATGTTCATGACAATGCCACGGCCATAGAGTTTCCAGCGGTTGAGGGGAGCACCCGCCTTGCGCTCGATGCGGCCGGCCGGCGCCCGGAAAGCCTGCCAGGCGAGATAGAGCAGGTATCCGGCGCCGATGCATTTGAGGGCCGTGAAGGCCACCACGGAAGTTTGAAAGAGGACCGCCACCCCCAGCGCAACCGCGGCACTGTGGGCGATGAGCCCCGTGCACAGGCCGAACATGACCGCAATGCCGGCGGATCTTCCGGACAGGGCGGACTGGGTCAGAACGAAAATATTGTCGGGGCCCGGTGCGAGCGCCAACAGGATGGAGGCCGTCAGAAATGTGAGAAGCGTTTCGAGGGGTATCATGGCACCCCCATTCCTACCATGTTCGCCCGCGGCCGGACAATAGCAAGGGAAAATCCCGGCGGTAGCGCGGTGACCATCCCAATCCCTTTCGCGGGCGGATTCGTGGGATCCCTTCCGGGCCGCGGCGCCGGAGAGGGTTCGAATTCTTACCTATTTTCTCTAGCGGATAGCGATTTGTTTTCCCATTGGGCCGCCGGGCCCTGAACGGCCGCCGGGGAGGAAATTTCAAAAAGCCACTAAATTCAAATTGTTGCCGATTTCAGAAGGCCATCCCTGGAATGGCCTGTTTCTTGAATGGAGGGGTTTTGAGGGCCGTACATCGGCATCTCATCCCCCGGCTGCGCAACGCCTTCGGATGGGCAGCGGGCACCTTTTAAGATGAACCGATTGAGATGAACCCACTGAAAAACGCAAAAACCACAATAAGGCATCTGGTTTCCATCCCGATCCTGCTGGCGGTCATCCTGATCGGAACGAGCGCGGCGGACGAATGGCAGAGGGAGGCGGCCCGGGCAGTGAAGCAGGTCCTGCGTCCGGCGATGGTCGGCGATGGGCAACGCACCTGCGGGCAGGGCTTCGATCTCTGTCGTGCCATGCGGCGCTTTTACCACCACCGCGGTTATGAACCGGCCTGGGTGGAGCGCTACGGGCTTCTGCCGGAAGGCGCGATTGCCTTGACGGCCTTGCATCGGGCCGGCACCCAGGGCTTGCGGGGCAAGGACTACGACGCCCCCTGGTTGGACGAGGTGCTGGATGGGGTCGTCTCGCGCCCCGTGCTTCTCGGGGCCGATTTCGACGGCCAGCAGGTCAAGCTCGATCTGGCATTGACCGAACTGGTCCTGCGCTATGCCTATCACCGCAGCATGGGGCGCACCGCCACCGATCTGATCCACTGGGATGGCCCCACCCGCAAACCGCTTGGGCGCGATTTGGCGACGGCCCTGGCCGAGGCCCTGGAAAGCGGCCGGCTGGCGTCGTTTTTGGCTTCCCTGGGGCCGCAGCACCAGGCCTTCCGGGCCCTGCAAAAGGGGCTACTGCAGTATCAGCGCATAAGCGCCGCCGGAGGATGGCCCACCATCGACGAAGGCCCGCCCTTGCAGCGGGGGGATTGCGGGCCGCGCATCGCCCAGTTGCGGCAGCGGTTGGCCCTCGGCGCCGTTGTCCCTCCCGGGTCCCCGTTCGAGGGGGACTGCTTCGATCGGGGTCTCGAAGCCGCCGTTAGGCACTTTCAACACCGTCACGGCCTGGCCGTGGACGGGGTCGTGGGCAAGGGCACCCTGGCCGCCTTGAATGTCCCCGTGGAGGATCGCATCCGGCAAATCCAACTCAACCTGGAGCGCTGGCGCTGGATGCCCGACGATCTGGGCGCACGTTACGTTCTGGTCAATATTCCCGCTTTCGAGATGCAAATGGCCGATGCCGGCCGGGTGGTCAAAACCCTGCGCACCATTGTGGGAAAGAAAGATCGCCCCACGCCGCAATTTGCGAGCGCCATCACCTATCTCGAGCTCAATCCATACTGGCATGTGCCGCCCAAAATCGCCCGCGAGGATTTGCTTCCCAAGATCCAGGCCGATCCCGGCTACCTGATGCGGCAAAACTTCCACGTCTTTGGCACCTGGGCCAAAGACGCGCCGGAAATCGATCCTCGCACCATCGACTGGGCTTCCCTGAGCAAGGATCACTTCCCGTTTCACCTGCGCCAGGAACCCGCGGATCACAATGCCCTGGGACGTGTCAAATTCATGTTTCCCAACGACCAGAGCGTCTATATCCACGACACGCCCGGGAAACGCCTTTTTGCAAGACCCTCCCGACCGTTTTCCTCCGGTTGCGTGCGCGTGGAGGATCCCCTGGACCTGGCCGGTTTTCTTCTCGCGGGACAAAATTGGGACAAAGACCGGTTGTCCCAGGCCGCGGCCGCCTCCCGGCGGCAGGTGGTCACCCTCGAAGAACCCGTACCGGTCTACCTGGTCTACCGCACCGCCTGGGCGGCAACCAACGGCGAGATTCATTTTGCGGAGGATATCTACGGATACGACCCGCGGTTGCTCACGGCGATGTCCGACTCCGCCCCCGCCCACCCGAGTTGCAGCCTGGCCGGGCATCGGGCCACCTATTGGGGCCGCCTCTAGCCGCGCTTCCTCCCGCCCTGGCGGCCGGAACTGCGGTTCCCTTCCGGCTTGCCGTTTTACGGGCGTTTTCTTATGGTTCGTTTTCAGATGGATTCGTAAACAGTCGAACAATAAAGTTTTTGTCATCCCCGCGAAAGCGGGGATCCTGGCATTTCAATGGGATATGGACTCCCATCAACGCGGGAGCTGCGGTGGACAGGCCCGCATCCGCGAAAGTGACGGCTTGGGGCCTT
>CAYMQN010000324.1:0-3097 GCA_964392545.1 uncultured Desulfobacteraceae bacterium | reverse complement strand
AAGGCCGCAGCCGACGGGCGCCCGGAGGCGTAGCCGGGCTACGCCGAGGACCGCCCGGAGGTGAGAACGCCGCCAGGGGCCGAAAGATGCCCCTTCTGGAGGGGCACTACAGGTTTTTGTGGGCATACTTCTCGGCCAAATCACCCGCCCAGGGCAGCTTGTAGCGTTTGTGCTGAAAGGCCCTGACCATAAGGATGATCCACAGGGCCAAGGCCAGGACCGATAGCAGCGGTGCGAGCAGCATGCCGATGAAGGGTACGCCGCCCAGGGCGATACTGGCCAGGGTCAGTATGCCGAAAACGATGACCGATTGGGTGGCGTGATACTTGACGAAGTCGCTTTGCTTCTCGACAAGATAGAAAATGAGGCCGCTGACCCACCCCAGAAGATAGCAGAGCAGGCCGGCAATATGTTCGGGAAGTCCGGTGGATGACGTCGGCATGGGAGTGTTTCTCCTTGAAGGCAGTGGGACCATAGAAAAACCTCTTTATGAAGATCGTGATGAGCAGGCCAATTTGCTCTAAACCCAGCCCGGTGGCCTAGGATGAATTGGCCGGCGCCGCGGTCGCGGATGGGCCGGTCCGCGCCCGCTCGGCACCCTCCCGGAAGCGGTGTGCCACCAATGTGTCCATGATGCTCTGGGTAATGTGATAGGCGATGGCCGGGATCAGCGCCATGGGATAGAGGGCCGCAAAGTGCCCGTTCCAGACGATGTAGGAAACGGTCAGGGTCTTCTGGGAGGTGTGGATGGTAAACGCCGAGGTCGAGGGGCGATCGAGGCGGATCAGGCGCGCGAGGCCGTAGTTCATGACCATGATGAGGACGTGCAGCCCCACCATGAACGCGAAAATGGCGGCGATGCCCGCGCCGGCCTGCACGATGCGGTCGGTGGAACTGGCCACGGCATTGAGGACGATCATCAGCACGATCAACTGGTTGAAGATCGAAATGGCCTTTCGGTAAGGGGCGATGGCATCTTTCAAAAAGGGGCGCAGCAGTTGGCCGATGAGCGTCGGAACGAGGACTTTGACGGTCAGGCCGCTGAGCATCTGGACCACCGGCAGAACGATGGGCGCCTCGCCGAACTGGAGGAACAGGTTCAGCAGAAACGGGATGGTCAGGATGGAGGCCAGGTTGCTCAAAACGCAGATGAACAGGCTCAGGGGCACATTCCCCATGGCAATGGCCGTCATGACCGTGCCGGAAGCGATGGTGACCGGGGCCGCCCCGATGATGAGGGCGCCGATGGCCCAGTCGGGCGGCGTATCGAAGACCACCAGCGCCAGGCCGTAGGCGATGGCCGGGAAGAGAAAAAGAGAGGAGATCAGGGCGGCCGCAAGGACCTTCACGTTTTTGATCTGCTTTCCGATGGCCGCGGTCTCGAGGGTCAAGCCCGTGCTCAGAAACCCCAGAAAAATGACCCCCGTGAGAATCTTGTAGGTCTTGACGAAGGCCCCCACCGCCGGCAGCGTGAAGGCGATGGTCACCACCACCGCGATGCCGACGAAGAACCAGTATTTTTTCAGGTAACCGATCACGCACGTCTTTCCTTTAAATCGTAGGCAAATTCATCCTTGATGCAGGGACGGTGTCTGCGCCGGGGCGCCGATTGCCGTTGCGCATGGCCTGCTGCTATATCACACAGAGAGAATTGTGGGAATAATCTCGTAATGATCAAAGGGCGGCATGATGCAGACGCCGGCAAAGCGTTCCCGGGCCACGGCCAGGTTCTCGCGTGCGATGGCGATGCCCTCGGCGGTGGGATCCGCGGCCCGGTGCATGCGCTCACGCACGCCCTGCGGCACGGTGATGCCGGCCACCTTGTCGTGCAGGAAATCTGCGTGGCGCGGCGTGCGCAAGGGCAGGATGCCCATGATCAAGGGGATGGCGAGGGTGCGGGTGGCATCGGCCAGACCATCGGCGGCATCCGCATCGTAGACCGGTTGGGTGACGACAAACCGGGCGCCGGCATCCACCTTGCGCGCCAGGCGTGTCACGGCGCGGGCCAGGCCTTTGGCCGCGTCCCCCGGATCGAGCACCACACCCGCCTCCAGGCCGGCTTCGCCGGCCATGGCCAACAGTCCGAAAAGGTCGATGTCGCGTACGTCGGAAGTGGTGGCGCGGTCGCCCAGGGCCACGAAATCTCCGGTGGTCACCAGAACGGTTTCGATGCCGAGCGCCCGGGCCCCCCACAGGAGACCCTGCAGGCTCAGGCGGTTGTGGTCCCGCGTGGTGCAGTGCAGGATGGCGTTGCGCCCGGTTTCCCGTTGGATCAAGGCGCAGAGGGCCATGGCGCTCATGCGCGGTTTGGCCACCGGATTGGTGGCCACGCTGAAGGCGTCGACCGGCAGGTTGTCCAGCGCCGCCAGGGAGGCCAACAGCGGTCCGGCGTCCGGCCCCGCCGGCGGGACCACTTCGATGGAAATGAAAAACCCTTTTCCTGGCATGTTCGCGGTCATGACGGATCGACCTCCCGGATGACATCCTGCTCGAAATCGCGACTGCTTTCAACGGTATCGAAGGAATAGGCCGTCTGAAAGGTTTCGCGGATCTGTTCAATGGGCACGTCGCGGAATTCCCCCCGGTAGGCCAGATACGCCATGTGTCGGTTTCCATTGAGATCGAAGGGATGGTAGATGGCGTCCGCGGTCCCGTCGAATTCCAATGGCTTCAGGGCGAATTTTTCGCACAATTCGATATTGAAGGCCGGCGTGGCCTTGACCCAGGCCTCGTTGAGGTAAAGGGCGGTATAGCCGTGCCAGAAAAACACGTCGGTCTGCATCTGGGCGCGCATGCGGGCCGTGGAGAGGTGGTTGCGCACATCCGCAAAGCCCAGCCGGGCGGGGATGCCCACGGCCCGGCAGGCGGCGGCCAGGAGGACCGCCTTGGGCACACACCAGCCCCGTCCCCTGGCCAGGGTCGTACTGGCCCGCAGGGCGCTCACCGTGAGATCGATGGCATAGGGATCGTAGCGGATCCCGTCCCGAACCGCGTAATAGAGGCGCCGGGCCTTTTCGGCCGACGCGGTTGCACCGCCAATGGTATCATCGGCAAAGCGCCGCACCGCCGGGTGGTCGCTGTCGATGGTGGCGGAGGG
>CAYMQN010000323.1:0-3109 GCA_964392545.1 uncultured Desulfobacteraceae bacterium | reverse complement strand
ATCCCAAAGAGATGCCGGCTTCCGCCGGCATGACGGGCAAGAGGAATACTTTATCGAATTGCGACACAGCCTCTTTCGCCGGCATGACGGGCAAAAACGAAAAGTTTTAGGGCCTCGCGACACAGCCGCATGCGCGGGGATGACAAAATCCTTCACCTGGAGACCAGTATGGGATCCAGCCCCTTGGCTTTCAGGGCCTGCAGGGTGGCTGACGCCGCCTCCCGGTCGGCAAAGCGGCCGACCTGGACCCGGTACCAGGTCCCCTTGTCGGGAAGGGTCACGCCGGAGCGGGAAGCCTGGTAGCCTTCCCCGCGCAGGCGCGCCACCATTGCGTCGGCCATCCGGGCATCCCGCAACGAGGCGACCTGAAGGGTCAGCGATCCCGTGGCGGGGGCGTCTTGGGCCGCGGCTTTGGCCTTCTTCACCGGCTGCGGGCGCTGGACCTTCCCGTTCTTCTTCGGCTGCAGGCCGGGCATGGGTTTCTTGACCGGGATTTCACCTGTCTGATGGGCAGCCTGCGCTTCCACGGGGCGTTCCCCATCCGGCGCGGTGCTGGGCTGCGGCGCCGACCGGGTCAGATCCAGACCGCGGCCCGGGTCCTCGCCGGGCTGCTTCAAGTCCTCGTAAAAATCAATCTCCGATTTGTTTTCAACGGCGGCGGAATAGGCTTCCAGCTGCCGGGCCTGATGCTGCTGCACCTGTTCCCCCAGGGCCTGGAGATCCTGGCCGAGCTTTGCGATATCGAACTGCACCGGGGCCGTGCCCCGTCCCACCAGAACCCCCAGGAAAAAGGTCCAGGCGCAGGCCGCCAACACCCCGGCAATGGTCCCGTAGACCCCTTTGCGGGAGAGCTGCCAGACCGCCTTGCGTTTGGAGGTGGTGGTGTTGGTCTTAGCCATGGTGCCCGTCGGGTCGGGTGTCCTTCACGGCCGGCGTTCCGGCGATGCGGCATCGGCCGCCGAAGCCTGCCCCAACGTTGGGGTCTACATGCGGTCCGGGGCGGAGACCCCCAACAGGGCCAGCCCGTTGCGGATGACTTTCTGCACCGCCGTGACCAGGTACAGGCGGCCGCGGGTGGCGACGGGGTCGTCGGTCAAAACCCGCTGACGGTTATAATAGGAATGGAAGGCCGCCGCAAGGGTCATCAGGTAAAAGGTCACCCGGTGCGGTTCGCGAAAGCGGGCCGCGGCCGCGACCACGTCCGGGAAACGGTTGAGCTGCTTGATGAGCTGGATATCCTCCGGCGTCGTCAGGGTGGCCAGGGCTGCGGCGTCCAGGGGGGCGCCCTCCGGCAGGTCGGCGGCCGCCCTGCGGCGGATGCTGGCGATCCGGGCATGCACATACTGGACGTAATACACCGGGTTGTCGTTGGATTTCTGCTTGGCCACCTCGAGGTCGAAGTCCAGCGTGCTGTCGTAGTGGCGCGTGAGAAACAGGAAGCGGGCCGCATCGCGCCCCACCTCGCGGACCACGTCCTGCAGGGTCACGAACTCGCCGGCGCGGGTGGACATGGCCACGGGCACGCCCCCGCGCAGCAGATTGACCAGCTGCACCAGAATGACCTGGAACCGCTCCCGGTCCGTGCCGGTGGCTTCCACGGCCGCTTTCATGCGGGGGATGTAGCCGTGGTGGTCGGCGCCCCAGACGTCGATGACCTCGTCGAAGCCGCGTTCGAATTTTTCCTGGTGATAGGCGATGTCCGAGGCGAAATAGGTGGTGATGCCGTTGGCGCGCACCACCACCCGGTCCTTTTCATCGCCGAAATCGCTCGTCCGGAACCAGAGGGCGCCGTCCTTTTCGTAGGCCAGCGTGTTTTCCCTGAGGGCGGCGATGCAGGCCGCCACCCGGCCGTCGTCGTAGAGGCTCTGCTCGCTGAACCACTGGTCGAAGGCGACGCCGAAATCTTCCAGATCCTTGCGGATGCCTTCGATAATCCGGCCGGCGGCATAGCGGGCGCAGGCCGTGACGGCCGCTTCCTCGTCCCGGGAAAGAAGGTCGTCGCCGTGACGCTCCTTGAGGTCCTGGGCCAGGTCGACGATGTAGTCGCCCTGGTAGCAGGTAGCGGGAAAGTCCACGGCCTGGCCGAACAGCGCCCGGTAGCGCAGCAGAACGGAGAGGCCCAGGGTGCGGATCTGGCGCCCCGAGTCGTTGATGTAGTATTCGCGCTGCACCGCGTAGCCGCTGAAGGCCAGGATGTTGGCCACGCTGTCGCCGACCGCCGCGCCCCGGCCGTGACCGATGTGCAGGGGGCCGGTGGGGTTGGAGCTGACGAACTCCACCTGGATTTTGCGGCCCTGCCCCAGGTTCGAAGCGCCGTAGCGCCGGTCCTCGGCGTGGATCGCGGCCAGCAGGGGGGCCCAGGCCGCGGGGGCCACGAAGAAATTGATGAAGCCCGGGCCGGCGATCTCGGTTTTCAGAATCCATTCCCGGGCACCCTCGAGATAAGGGGTCAGAATTTCGGCGATCTTGCGCGGCGGCATCCGTTGCGCCTTGGCCATGATCATGGCCAGGTTGGTGGAAAAATCCCCGTGGGCTTCGTTTTTGGGCTCTTCGATCTCCACCGCCGGGAAGGCGTCGGAGGGCAGTCGCCCTTCTCGATGGGCCGCCCGGGCGGCCTCCCGGACGATGTGCTGGAGTTTGGCTTTCATCATGGGCTGGCGGGTTCTCCCGTGGAATGATGGCTTGGGCAACAAAATCGTTCGGAACGGTCATCCCCGCGCAGGCGGGGATCCAGTCTTTTCAATGGTTTCTGGACTCCCGCGTTCGCGGGAGTGACGGCTTGGGGACTTTTTTACGATTCCATCAAGAAAATGAACCAAAAAATAAAAGCATTGCCACCCTCACAAAACGGCGGACCGATGCGCAAAACAGGTGTCCGCCGCCAGGTTGACGCGCTGTAAAGGCACTCCTTATGGCACAATCACCACCGTATTTCAAGAAGGCGCCGTTTACCCACCGCCTGCCGCGGTTGGATAAGCGTCTTGACAACGAACCGGGCTTCCCATAGATAAGGGGCGTCAAGGTGCCGTTGCGCCGAAGAGGAAATCCCGTGCGATTCGGGAGCGGTCCCGCCGCTGTAACCGGGGACAAAATCTGCAAAATGCCACTG
>CAYMQN010000322.1:0-3164 GCA_964392545.1 uncultured Desulfobacteraceae bacterium | reverse complement strand
GAGGGCCGCCGCACAACGCCGATATTGGCCGTTTGACGAAGCCGCCGTCATTGGTTGCCGAAGCCGTTGGACGCCCCACAATCCGGACACACCCAGGTAATCCCGTTACAGGAAACCCCCCAGAAATTTTCGTCCATACAGGGCTGGCACATGGCAAAGCCGCAGCTACGGCAGGTCCAGCAGAAGCGAAACGTCCCTCGGCAGCAGTGGCATTCGCATCGGGCCGGACGCCGGTGGCGTCGGCGGTAGGAGGAGCGCTGGGGCGAGCCGGTCATGGTACTCCCTTGAAGTTCCCGTATGATCCGCACGGATTGCCGCTCCCATGCGGGCAGGAGCGCGGAAACCGGGCCGATGCTTGTTGTTTGGGGTAGAAGATGATATGCCCTCTCCCGCAGCGTTTCAGCGCGGGAACCTATGGCAATTCCCCGCCCAAGTCAATATGACACGGACTTCCCTCGACAGGGCCCAACCTTTATGGACACCGATAGACAGATCTACCTGATCGACGGCAGCGCTTACATCTACCGCGCCTATCATGCCATCCGCAGCCTTTCCAATGCGCGGGGCTTTCCCACCAACGCCATCTTCGGTTTCACCCGCATGCTGCTGAAGCTGATCGAGGAGCGGGCACCCCGCTACATGGGCATGTTTTTCGACGCC
Organism: uncultured Desulfobacteraceae bacterium; assembly: GCA_964392545.1. Classification (GTDB taxonomy): domain Bacteria; phylum Desulfobacterota; class Desulfobacteria; order Desulfobacterales; family UBA5852; genus JABZFP01. The sequence goes on along the minus strand of CAYMQN010000322.1, from coordinate 2,504 downwards.
AAAGGCCCCACCTTCCGGCATGCGCTTTACGCCCCGTACAAGGCCAACCGGCCGCCCATGCCCGAGGACATGGCCGTACAGATCGCCCCCATCAAGGACGTCACCCAGGCCTTCCGGATACCGGTTTTCGAGCTGGCCGGCTACGAAGCCGACGATCTGATCGGCACCATGGCACGCCGGGCCGAAGCCGAGGGCTTCGATGTCATCCTCGTGACCGGGGACAAGGATTTCGTGCAGCTGCTCACCGAGCGGGTCAGCATCTGGGATCCCATGAAGGACAAAGCCATCGCAGCGAAAGACGTGACCGCCGAAAAGGGCATTGCCCCCCATCAGATGATCGATGTCATGGGGCTTTCCGGCGACACCGCCGACAATATCCCCGGCGTTCCGGGCATCGGGCCCAAGACCGCCGTCAAACTGATCCAGACCTACACCACCATTGAAGGCGTCTACGCGCATATCGACGCCATCAAGGCGGCCCGGCAGCGCAGCAACCTGCTGGCCCACAAGGACCAGGCCTTCTTGAGCCGGGAGCTGGTCACCATTTGTGTCGAGGCCCCCATGGACTTCGAACCGGCGGCCTTGCGGGTCACCCAACCGGATGACAAACAACTGGCGGAACTCTTTCAAGCCTACGAATTTCGTCAGCTTCAGCAGCGCTACACCACTTCCGAGGAAACCCCTCCCAAGCGCTACCAGGGCATCATGGACCGGGAAGCGCTGGACCGCCTCGCCACCCGGCTGGCCGAAGCCGCCATCCTGGCCGTCGATACCGAAACGACCTCCCAGGATCCCATGCGCGCCGAGCTGGTGGGGGTCTCCTTTGCCCTCGAGCCCCACGAAGCCTTCTACATTCCCTGCGGGCACCGCTATCTAGGCGCGCCGCCCCAACTGACCTGCCAGGAGGTTCTGGAAACCCTCCGTCCGATCCTGGCAAACCCGGACATCGGCAAGATCGGCCAAAACATCAAATACGATTGGATGGTCTTGGCCCGCCACGGGATCGACCTCCAGGGCGTGCGCTTCGACACCATGGTGGCCTCCTATCTGTTGAACCCCTCCAAACGCTCCCACAGCCTGGACCAGATCGCCATGGATTTTCTGGGGCACAAAACCATCACCTACGAAGAGGTGGTGGGCAAGGGCAACAAGCAGGCCGGCCTGGCCGCCGTGGTCGTGGAACAGGCCATTCCCTACGCCGCCGAAGACGCCGACATCACCCTGATGGCTTACGAAAGCCTGCGCCCCCGGCTGGAAGAGCTGTCCTTGATGGACCTCTTCGAGACCATCGAAATGCCCCTGATTCCGGTCCTGCTGGGCATGGAGATGGCCGGCATCGCAGTGGACACCGATCGGCTGCGGGAGCTGTCGCGCACCTTCGAAACCCAGCTCGACATCCTCGAAACCAGCATCCACGCCCTGGCCGGGGAGCCGTTCAATATCAAATCATCCCAGCAGCTGGGCCGCATCCTGTTCGAAAAGCTGGCCCTGCCGACCCAGAAGAAAACCAAGAAGAAAACGGGCTACTCCACCGATGTGGACGTGTTGACGGTCCTGGCCGCGCAGCACGAATTGCCGGCCCTCGTCCTGCGCCACCGGGCTTTGGCCAAGCTCAAGTCGACCTATGTGGACGCCTTGATCGAGATGGTGCACCCCGCCACCGGACGCATCCACACCTCTTTCAACCAGACCGTCACCGCCACCGGGCGTCTGAGCAGCTCGGATCCCAATCTGCAGAACATCCCGATTCGGACCGCGGAAGGGCGCGAAATCCGCAAAGCCTTCATTCCCCGTCCGGGATGGCATTTTTTGTCGGCGGACTATTCCCAGGTCGAGCTGCGCATCCTGGCCCACTATTCCCGGGACGCCATCCTGATCGACGCCTTTGCCAAGGACGAGGACATCCACACCCGCACGGCCTGCGAGGTGTTCGAAACCTCCCCCGAACGGATCGACGACGAACTGCGGCGGCACGCCAAGGTCATCAATTTCGGCATCATCTACGGCATGGGTCCCTACAGCCTTTCCCAGGACCTGGGCATCGGCCAGGCCATGGCCAAAACCTATATCGACAATTATTTCAAGCATTACCCCGGGGTCAAAGCCTTCATCGACCGCACCATCGCCACCGCCCGGGAAACCCGCCAGACCAGTACCCTCATGGGCCGCATCCGCCTGCTGCCCGACATCGACAGCCGCAATCATAACGTCCGCCAGTTCGCCGAACGAACAGCGGTCAACACCCCGATCCAGGGTACCGCCGCCGACCTCATCAAGCTCGCCATGATCGCCGTGGACCGCGACCTCAGGGCCCAAAGCTACCGATCGGTCATGCTGCTTTCGGTGCACGATGAAATCGTGCTCGAGGTCCCCCGCGAAGAAATCGAGCCCGTCCGCGCCCTGGTAAAACGGATCATGGAAACGATCTGGGATTTGGCCGTGCCCCTGAAAGTCAATATGGCCGTGGGGGAAAACTGGAACGAGGCGCACTGATATGGTGTCCG
>CAYMQN010000321.1:0-3168 GCA_964392545.1 uncultured Desulfobacteraceae bacterium | reverse complement strand
TGGGGCTTAGCGCCCGCCAATAAAGGATAGCAATGTGTATTTTATATCGGTTTTGAGCATGTTTTTCAAACCGCCGGATGCATCAATTCGCGTATCAGGGAACCGTCGCGGGTTTCATAGGCAGGGGCGTCGTGGTGAGCCGATCGAATCATGGGCCTCTCCGGCGGCAATAAATTCCGCCACGGCGTCGGCCACCATGCCGGCGCCGGTGTCGTTCAGGTGAAAGAAATCCGTCAGCAGACAGAACCGGTTGCACCGGGCGATGGCATCGAAGGACTGGCGCAGGAGAAAACGGCGCACCTTCACGACCAGCCCCATACCGTTGCGGTATTCGCCGAAGGACCGCCGGGGGCAGCCGCCCCGGCGGTCGAGATAGGCCCGCATGCGCTCGTGGACGGGCAGATAGGCGCAGCCGGTCTCCCGGGCTACGGTCGCGATGATGCGGCTGTAGGCCGTCGTCAATTCGAAGGCGCGGTGGCACGGGTCCTCGCCCAGGGGCGGCAGGGAGAGCAGCGCCAGCGGGGCGGTTGTCGTGTTGCGCAGCTTGAGGCAAATTTCGGTCAGATGACGTCGGAAGGTTTCCCGGGTCGGCCGCTCGGGAAGCCCCATGGTTTCCATGGCTTCATGGGCATTGGCCGTGCTGAGGGCGGCATGGACATCGTTGGTGCCCACCATGAGGGTAATGTAAGCGGGGCGGCAGGCCGTCACCACGTCCAGTCGCTGCAGCACGTGATAGGCCAGATCGCCGCTCACGCCGGCATTGACGAAACGGTAGCCTTTGGGCCTGAAGCGGCTCTGGAGCAAGGCCACGTAATTGCTGCTGGTGCGGCCATGGGTGATGCTGTCGCCGATGCAAACCACGGTTGGGCAGTTGCCCGGAGCCTTCCGGGCCGTCATTTGCTCCGGGGCATTGACGGGCGGCCGTTCGCTTTGGAACTGGAGCCAGCGGTAGAGCGCAAAACTGCCGCCTGCCAGGCTGAACAGGGTCATTGCGGCGGTGCCCATCATGGATGTGGTCGCACCTCCGCTTCAGGACCGCAGGGTGGCGGTAAGCCGCAGCGGATGCAGCAGCAGTTCCAGGGCGGGCACGATACCCGGGCACACGATGTCCGCCGCGGCCAGCGTTTCCATGGCGGCCCCCTCCCGCAGGAGAACGGCGACGCCCACTTCTGCGGCGGCCAGCATCAGGCGATCGTTGCGGCCGTTGCCCACCGCCACGGTGGCAGCACAGCCCAGCCGATCCACATAATCCCGTTTGGCCGCGTCCTGATCCCCCGGCGGCAGAATCGACAAGCACACCGGCGCATCCTTCAATTGTTCGGCGGCCAGGCCGAAGGTGTCGGCCGTGACCACATGGATCTCGATCCGGGGCGCCAGACGCGCAAGGGCTTCAGGCACCCCGTTTTCCAACATGCCGTCAACGGCCAGGGTGCCGTTGTAGTCCATGACCAGGTGTTCCAATGCCAGGGTTCGATATCCTGGGATATCCACGTGAATCATGGGGTTTCCTTTCGTTTTCCGGGGGATGGCCGTGGGCTCGGGGAAAAAGCGCCGTCGCTGGAAGCGCTAGAGCTCGAAGGGCGTCAAACTTTCAAAACCGTCCTCGGTCACCAGGATGGTCTGCTCGAACTGGGCCGACAGGGAGCCGTCGGCGGTTACCGCGGTCCATTTGTCTTCCAGGATGCGCAGTTCGTGACGGCCCAGGTTGATCATCGGCTCCACGGTAAACACCATCCCCGGTACCAGCGGAATGCCCGTGTTCCGCCGCCCGAAATGGGGCACCTGGGGTGCCTCGTGGAATTGAAAGCCCACCCCGTGGCCCACGAATTCCCGCACCACCGAGCATCCCTGGCTTTCGGCATGCTGCTGGATGGCCCAGCCGATGTCGCCGATGCAGTGGCCGGGCCGCACCATGGCCAGCCCCTCCTTCAGGCAGGTGCGGGCCACCCGCACGATTTTGCGGGCATCCTCGCCGGGGTTGCCGATCAGATAGGTCTGGTTGGCATCGGCGTAATAGCCGTCCAGGATGGAGGTGATGTCGATATTGACGATGTCGCCGTCGGCCAGGGCCCGCTCCCCGGGTATGCCGTGACAGATGACATCGTTGACCGAGACGCAGACGCTCTTGGGAAACCCGCGGTAGTTGAGCGGGGCCGGCGTGGCCCCGTGACGGACGGTGAACGCGTGCACCACGGCATTGATCTCCTCGGTCACCAGACCGGGGCGCAGCATGGCTTCCACCTCGGCGAAGGTGGCCAACACCAGTTCCCCGGCCTGGCGGATCTTCTCGACATCCGCCGCTGTCTTGAGACGGATGTTGTAGCGCTTGAGATAAATCTGGGGCAGCGCTTCCGGGGGTGGCGTCGATCGTCCCATGCAGCAGTTCTTGTACTTTTTGCCGCTGCCGCACGGGCAGGCGTCATTGCGGCCGATTTTTCCCGACTTTTGTTTTTGTTTCATCATACCTTTGATTCTTCCGGATGCGGCGCTTCGATCAAGGGGTCACGACCGTGGCCCGGCGTATGATCACCGGCTCCAGCGGTACATCCTGCCGCCCGGCACTGCGGCCGGTTTTAACCGCTTCGATGGCATCCACCACCTCCATGCCTTGCACCACCCGCCCAAACACACAATAGCCCCACCCCTGCACCGACTTGTCCCTAAAATCCAGGTTGGGGTTGTCCACCGTGTTGATGAAAAACTGGGCCGTGGCGGAATGCGGATCGCCGGTGCGCGCCATGGCGATGCTGCCGCGCCGATTCTTGAGGCCGTTGTCGGCCTCGTTTGCAATGGGGGCGCGCGTCGGTTTGCCCTCCAGGGACGCGTTCAGGCCGCCCCCCTGGATCATGAACCCCTTGATCACCCGATGGAAGAGGGTGCCGTCATAGAATCCGTCCTGCACATACTGCAGGAAGTTATCCGCCGTGCGGGGGGCCAGACGCGGCGTCAATTCAAGGACGACAACGCCCCGGGTGGTTTCCAGCGTTACACGCGGATTGGCCGCCCAGGCCGGTCCCCCGACCGTCAACAGCAGCGTCATCAACACGCCGATCACGATCTTGCGCACGTCAATTCTCCTGTAAATTTGCGGCTGGTTCCTGGCAAGGCCGCAACCGACGGGCGCCCGCAGGCGTAGCCCGGCTACGCCGAGGACCGACCGGAGGCGAG
>CAYMQN010000320.1:0-3190 GCA_964392545.1 uncultured Desulfobacteraceae bacterium | reverse complement strand
AAAAACGATTTGCGCCGGCTAACGCCGGCGCAAATCGGTGACCGTCTCGCCCCCGATCCCCCAGTTGTCCGTTTCCACCTCGTCGATGGTCACCACCGTGGTGGCCGGATTCTTCCCCAGGACGTCCTGCAGCAGACCGGTGACCCCGCGAATGAGCTCGGCCTTCTGCTCGGCCGTGGCCCCCTCGCGGGTGATGCGGATGTTGACGTAGGGCATTTTGTTCTCCTCTTGTTTGAAAACGATCACCATTAGGGAATAGCAGAAAGCTCAAAGCTGGAAGCTCAAAGGAAAACCTATACACCATGACCATCTAAGTGGAACGGCCGATTACATGGCTTCGGTGGCACGGACGGTGCGATTTGCTTTGAGCTTTGAGCTTTCAGCTTTTAGCTTATCTACACCTTCGGGCTGTACTGGCGTTTGAGCCAGAGGCTCAGGCCGTCCAGGCCGGGGAACAGCACCCGTTCGGTAATGTTGGCCTGGTCGAGTTTGTCCCGCAATTCCCACTTCAGATCCGCCGGGATGATGATGCGGCGCCAGATGTCGGGGTGACGCACGAGCCATTGGTCCAACCGGACCGTGGGATCCGACATGATGGAGAAGAAGGCGAACTGGTTGACGATGCGGTCGTCGATGGAAGGCGGCTCGAAAAAGATGGCGTAGGGCTCCACCTGCATTTGGGTCAGCTCGCGGAGCGAAGCGATTTCCCGCGAGAGCATGCCCACCGTAAAAACATTGGCGCCTTCCAGTTCCAGGGCGCATTTCAACCTCTCGGGCAGCAGCTGATGGGCTTTGAGGTAATTGACGGCCCAGATGACCCCGTCGGCGTGATATTTTTCGAGGTTGGCCAGGGCGAAGTGCATGGCCACGAAAGGGGAATAGGTCCAGTCCATCAGGCGGGTGGGCAGGCCGTGATGCTGGGCCATGGTCAACCAGTGCCACAGGGAGTCGCGTTCGACCACGTCCCGGTGAGCGTATTTGCGGAAATTGCGCAGCAGATGGCGTTCGAGATCGACGTATTTGCCCCCCAGCCGCATGAGGGTCGTCTCCAGGGGGTAGTTCGCGTCGGAGAGCCCCCGGAAGGCGTTGCGGGAGCGGAAGCGTTCGATTTCCGGGTTCCAGGCGTCCTCGAAGAGTGCTTCCTGGAGTTCGTTCCAGCTATGGATGCGAATGTCCTGCACCGTGCGGCACTCTCCTTGTCGTCGCCGTCAATGGCCCCGGGCGCGTGGGGTCAGGACACGGGAGGCCACGGCCAGATCGTCGCGCAGCTCCCAGCCGATGCGCCGCCAGAAGCGGCGGCCCTCCTGGTTGGTGCCGAAGATGAAGAGATGGCATTTGGCGATCCCATCCCTTTCCAGGGCCTCGAGGCAATGGTCCACCAGCTGCCGGGCGAGGCCCCGTTGGCGGAATCGGGGGTGGACGGCCAGATGGTTCAGGTAGCCCCGCCGACCGTCGTGGCCGCACAGGACCGCCCCCACCACGCTGTCGGCCGCTTTGGCCACGAAGCTCATGCCGGGGTTGCGGGCCAGATAGCGGCGCAGGGCCTCGGGGCGGTCGGCATCGTTCAGGCCCACACCTTCGCAGGTTTCCCACAGGCGGCGCACCGCGGCATAATCGCTCATGACCATGGGGCGGATGACAGCGGGCGGGCTATGCTTTTTGTGCGGCATCGTTATTCAGGCACCATTCGCAGGCTGATCCGGTCGCCGATCCGCAGCGGTCCGGCTTCGGTGAAATTGATTTCGAGCACATACTGAATGCCGTTTGGCGAATGGATTCGGCGGGTGCTGTAGGGTTTCCCCTCCTCGATGGCTTGAATGCGGCCGTCCGCGCCGGCAAAAAGGATGGCCAGTTCGAGCGGGGTGTTTTTCATCCAGAATACCCGGCGCGCCGGCGCCGGGTATATGAACAACAGCCCGCTGCCCATTTCGAGCGCGGGGCAGCGCATGAGGCCCTGCCGATATTCGGTTGTGTTCTCAGCCAGGCCGACCCGGAAGGCGGCCACGGGGTGCCCGTCCCGGGAGAGTGTCACCATTCCCTTCGGCGTATAACCGCAGATATCCTTCGCAGCGGCAAGGGCCGGCAGCGTCAAGGTCAGCACCAGTACAAACACGAAGACCCGCAGGCTCCTTTCGGACCGATGGGCTTGGCCACGCCGCGTTCTTGGCGAATTGGACGCGGGAACCGCTGACGGGGCCCGGCGCATCAGGCGGTGCGCTCCGCCAGTCTCAGCCAGAGGGCCGCGGCGACCCCCCATATGGCATTGAGCAGCAGCACCAGCAACGGCGTCAAGGTGCCCAGCTTCAGGCCCAGCATCCCTTTGGACAGCTCGTACGGGAAAAAGTAGAAAAGCTGCGCCGCCGTGGGTCCCAGGCTGACGATCAGGCCCCGGATCACAAAGCGGCTTTTGACCATCGGGATCAGGAAAAGCAGGCCCCAGAGGCCGCCCCATACGATCCGCGGGTAGAGCCATTCCGGCGTCAGGCGGGGGGCGATCGCCACCTGCAGGGCGGCGCTGATGCCGTAGGCCCCGCAAAGCCAGGCGGCGATGCTGTTCACAAGGCCGCCCAGGCTGCCGGCGGCAAAGTAAAGGGAAAGTTTCTGCATCCAACGCTTCATTGTGTTGACATCCTTATTGTCGGAATCGACCGTGCCTTCCAGATGGGTGCTGCGGTGCGGCGCCGGGAGGGCCGGCCGCCCGTCGATTTTGATGGTACTGTTTATCGGCCCCGCTGTAAAGCGGTCATTCGGCGTCGATTTCCTTCCCGCCCTTGAAGTGTTCTTCGGTCCCAATCTCCAAGATGCATGCGTTGCTCGCGAAAGTAGCACCCACCAAAAATGAGTCAATTCAAAAAAAGTTCGGACTACCAAAAAAATTGTTGACCTAAAATAAAGTTTGGCGTACCTAACATTTTCAAACAACGGGAGGATACCGATGAAACGGATCATGATGCGGCAGATGAAAGACCGTCAAACCGGTGTTATCCGGTCCATCCGGGCCGATGGCGAGATGGGTCAGCGGCTGCGCGAGATGGGCCTGGTGCCGGGAACGGAGATCAAGATCAGGGGCCGGGCGCCGCTATACGATCCCGTGGCCCTGCAGGTGATGGGCTTTACCCTGACCCTGCGCAACGACGAAGCCGATCATATCGAGGTGGACGTTGCGGGTGAAGGCGAAAGGTAAAGGTTG
>CAYMQN010000319.1:0-3195 GCA_964392545.1 uncultured Desulfobacteraceae bacterium | reverse complement strand
GCCGGGGCTGCTCTCCACCGCCGGGCTGGATTCGGGTTGGGCGGCGGCCCGCAGGGCCTGCTTGGTTTTCAGGTCCTGGAGTTCGCGGCGCATATCGGCGAAGGCCGTGTCGATGGTGCGCGTCAGGTCGCGGGCCAGCATCACGTCATGGTCGTAGACGGTCAGGGTCTGTTCGGCGGCTTTCTGCTTGTTGACTTCGGTGGCCTGCCGGTCTTCAATGAGAAAGTCCTGGGAGGCTTTGACGTCCCGCTCGGCCACGTCGCCGATCCGGTAGGCGAAATCCGTCACGACGAGACCCGGATAGAGGACGGCCGTGAACACCAGCACCACCGTCAGCAGGATCAGCCAACGCATGTTTTGCTGCGGCGCCAGACCCTTCAAGAAGCGCTCTTTGATCCTCCCGACGCTCATACCCCCCACCATTCCCCGTGGAAAAGGTTCCCGTTGATGGAGGGCCTCGCTACGGTACGCCCGCCGTCCTGACCTGGCCTGATCATCATGGCTCCCGCCTTATTCCGAGCGTTCTTTTCCCTTGGCCTCGTAGGCGCGGATGATGTCCTGCACCAGGCGGTGGCGGACGACATCCGTATTGGAAAAAAACACGAATCCAATCCCCTCGATGTCCTGGAGAATACGGTTGGCTTCGATCAGCCCGGACGGTTTGCCGGGGGGCAGATCGATTTGGGTGATGTCGCCGGTGATGACGGCCTTGGAATTGAAGCCGATCCGGGTCAGGAACATTTTCATCTGTTCGGAGGTGGTGTTCTGGGCTTCGTCGAGGATCACGAACGAGTCGTTGAGGGTGCGGCCGCGCATGAAGGCGATGGGGGCCACCTCGATGACCCCCTGCTGCATGAGGCTGGAGACTTTTTCAAACCGCATCATGTCGTGGAGCGCATCATACAGGGGGCGCAGATAAGGGTCGACCTTTTCGGACAGATCCCCGGGAAGAAACCCCAGGGTTTCCCCGGCTTCCACCGCCGGGCGGGTCAGGATAATGCGGTTGACAATGCCCTTGGAGAGGGCGGCCACCGCCATGGCCATGGCCAGGTAGGTTTTCCCCGTACCGGCCGGACCGATGCCGAACACGATGTCGTAGCGCCGCATGGCATCGATATAGTGTTTCTGGGCCGGGCTCTTGGGGGCGATGGAGCGTTTCTTGGCGGTGATGTAGACCGTGTCCATGAAGATGTCCTTGAGCCGGACACGGTCGTCGGCGCTCAGGATGCGAATGGCATAATCGATGTCGTTGCGATAGACCGGGTAGCCTTCCTTGATGAGCCCGTAAAGCTGCCTGAGGATGTTTTCCGCAAGGGCGGTGGCGATGGGATCGCCACTGATGTTGACGGCGCTGCCGCGTGTGCCGATGGTCAGATCCAGGGCTCCGGCGATGCGCTGGAGATGGCTGTTGTGTTCCCCGAAAAGCGCGCGGGTCAGCTCGACGTCGTCGAACGACAGATGCCGCATGGGCTCGATCAGTTTTTCCGGCATAGACGATCCATTCCACGAGGGGGCATCCACGCGGGGCCCCCGGATCTCATTAATAACAATCGCAATAACTATCATACCGATCTTCAGGAATGCAAACCCAAATGCATCTGGGCGCCATCCGGTGAAAAACCTTGACCCCCCATGACGCCTCTGTTAAGTCAAACCTCTTGATTCATTTGATGTTTCGGCCCTTGCAGGCCATTGCGGGTTTAGGGGCGCGGTGCCGCGGGACGGGCACCGCCCCGCCTTGACGACACCCGCCCCGAAAGGTGACGGACGGCTTATGAACGCTCTGGACATTGTCATCGGCATCCTCCTGGTGTACGGACTGGTGCGCGGTATCTTCCGCGGTCTGATGGAGGAGATATCCTCGATCATCGGGGTCTTCGGAGGCATTTACGGGGCGATTTTCTATTATGCCGATGCGGCCGGGTTCCTGGGGCGCTGGATTTCCGATACGGCCTACGCCAATATCATCGGTTTCCTTCTGGTGTTCGGGCTCATTTTCATTGTCGTCAGCATCCTGGGGGTTCTGATCAAGTATCTGCTCAACATCGCCTCGCTGGGCTGGTTCGATCGGCTGTGCGGGGCGGCTTTCGGCACGATCAAAAGCATTCTGATCGCCTCGGTGCTGCTCTTCGTGCTGACGACATTCCTCCCCGGCGGTACGCCGCTGATTCGAACCTCGCGCCTGGCGCCCCATGTGGCCTGGGTCACCGAAGGCGTGGTCAAGATTATTCCGCGGGACATGAAGGAGCGTTTCGGCGCGAAATACAAGGAAGCCAAAAAGGCATGGCAACAGAAGATCTGACCCCCACCCCCAACGCATTGGGTACGATCCTGACCCTCATCCAACGGTTGCGGGGCGAAAACGGCTGCCCATGGGACCGCAAGCAGACCCCCCAATCCCTCTCGGTCTATCTTATCGAAGAGATGTACGAGCTGGTCGAGGCGGTGGCCGCCGGCGATAGCCAGGCCGTGTGCGAAGAGCTGGGCGACGTCGTTTTTCAGGTGCTGTTCATGGCCGAGCTGTTTGCCGAAAGCGGGGCCTTCGATCTGGATCGGGTGGTGGAACGCAATGTCGCCAAGATGATCCGCCGGCATCCCCATGTCTTCGGCGAAACCAAGGCCCTTTCGACCGCGGCCATCCGGGAAAACTGGCATGCCATCAAAAAGGAGGAGCAGAAGGAGAAAAACGGGGGGCGAAGACCTTCCCTGCTGGATTCCGTCCCCGCCGGCCTGCCGGCCCTGATGCGTTCCTACCGGGTTTCGGAACGGGCCGCCCGGACCGGGTTCGACTGGAACGACCTGCCGGAAGTCATGGACAAGGTCGAAGAGGAATGGCGGGAGTTCAAGTCCGCCGCCCGCAAGGTGGACACTGCGGACGATCTCCAAAAGGCCGCCGTGGAATTCGGCGATATCATCTTCACCCTTTCCAACGTCGCCCGCTTCATGGGCTTCCACCCCGAATCCGCCCTGACGGCGGCCATTCAAAAATTCGAAGCGCGCTTCCGGCACATGGAAAAGGCCTTCGGCGACCGGGGGCGCGAGCTCGAATCGGCTGCGCGCGCGGAGATGGACGCCGCCTGGGAGACCGCCAAGCGCAAAACCCGCTAACAGCCTGCTAAGGGATGCTCGCTCGACGCGCATCGCACCGAAAGGGCGGCCGGACAAGACGCCCACAGCGTTTTTTGGGCCCGGGGC
>CAYMQN010000318.1:0-3265 GCA_964392545.1 uncultured Desulfobacteraceae bacterium | reverse complement strand
GCCGGGGCGTGGAGCGGCAGGGGTGGAAGAAATACCGGCAATGTCGCGAAAGGATACGGGGAAATCCGCTGGCGTACGGTGGCGGAAACGAATTCGCTGACCAGAACCACGCCGGTATCGGTTTCCTCGGCGGAAAGCGGCCCGGGCGCATTCCCCCGCAATGCGCCGCATTGAACCCCGGGGCATGAATCTCCTCCCGCAGAGCGGGAGGCATCAGGTAGAGGGTTTGGATCAAAACGAGTGGTCCAGCAGCAACGCCGCCATTTCCGCGAAGCCGAAACCGCCCTCCGCTTCGGTGACCCAGGCGGGCAAATGGGTCATCTTGGAAGCAAAAGTGCGCACGTTGGCCACCCCCACCGCATGGGGGAAATGGGCGAACATGGGCTCGTCGTTGGGGGAGTCGCCCACGAAGACCACGGCTTCGCGCAGGTCGTCCAAATCGCAGCCGAATTGCTCGCGGAACAGGATGCGGGTCATGGCGAGCTTGTCGTAGTCGCCGAACCAGCCGTTGACATGAATCGAGCTGATTTTGGCCCGGGCGCCGGCCTGCTCGAAACAGGCCACGATTTTCGCCACCTCGTCCTCGGGCAGGGCCGGCACGTCCTCGCAGAAATCGATGGCCAGGTCGGCTTCGCGATAGGCCTGGTCGGCCGACACCCGGCATCCGGGAACGCGTGCCGGAATCTCCTTTTCGAGCCGCGCCAGGCGGACCCGGTCCTCGCCGCGTTCGGTATCCGATTTCCAATAGCGCCGCAGCATACGGCGGTGCTGGTGGTCGTAGCGGAAATAAAAGGCGCCGTTTTCCCCCACCAGGGCCGCGACGGGCCACATGCGGGCCATATGGTCGCACCAGCCCGCCGGACGCCCGGTGATCGGCACCACCCGGACGCCGGCGGCGTCCAGCCGCTCCATCGCGGCATAGGCCGCCGCCGGCAGCCGGCCGCCCAGCGTCAGGGTGTCGTCGATGTCGGTGAGCACGTAACGGATCGTCCTCCACCGGGCGTCGGGAAAGTTTTGGATGGGCTGCATGCACGCTCCTCGCCAGGGGGATCTTGCTGAGAATCGTTTTCGGTCTTAGGCGGACGCCCCGCCATTGTCAAGCCGATTGCCGATGGCTGCGGCACCCTCTGCGGCCAGCATAAACCCCTCTCTCTATCTATTTTTACTTTCGTTACATGGATCACCCGGTTGCTTTTTGGGTCGCCCTTTGTCCCGCGCCGGGCATCGGCGATGCGGCCGGATCCGGTTGACCCCCGGCGCCGCTCCTGTTATGCAGTCTGGCCAGGAAAGTGACTGACACCGCCGCATTGGGACTTGCGGCGCGTTTGAAGACGTGTCCATTCCTTTGGATGGGCACGATGCCGATGAAGCGATGTTGCGAGGAGGCGGCACGCGCACCGCTTCAGCCTGGAGAACCGACAGGAAACCAACGCCCATGATCATTACCGAGATCCTCGCCCGCAATGCCCGCATGTACGGCAGTGAAACCGCGCTGATCGAGCGTGCCCCCGCCGAAAACAAACGCACCGCCATCACCTGGATGGATTTCGACCAGCAGGCCAACCGCGTGGCCCAGGCCCTGATGGCCCGCGGCATCGTCAAGGGCCAGCGCGTGGTGCACCTGATGATGAACTGCCTCGAGTGGCTCCCGCTCTATTTCGGCATCCTGCGCACCGGGGCCTGGGCCGTGCCGCTCAATTTCCGCTTCGTGGCCAAGACGATCCTGCGCTGTACGGAAACCGCCGAGGCCCGGGCCATGATCTTCGGCGAGGAGTTCATCGACCGCATCGATGCCATCAAGGCCGAACTGGATCGCACGGTCCGCTGGTACATCTTTGTCGGGCCGGAAGCCAAGACGCCGGCCTATGCCGAGCATATCGACAACTTTGTGGCCGCGGCCGAAGCGGTTGCCCCCGACGTGCCCCTGGCACTGGAAGACGAGGCCGCGCTCTACTTCACCTCCGGCACCACCGGCAACCCCAAGGCCACCCTGCTGACCCACCGCAACCTGGAGTTTGCCTGCTACGTGGAAAATCGTCACCACCAGCAGACCCATGAAGACAATTTCCTGTGCATCCCGCCCCTTTACCACACCGGCGCCAAGATGCACTGGTTCGGCAATTTCATCGTGGGGGCCCCAGCGGTCATTCTCAAGGGGATCGAACCACGCTGGATTCTGGAAGCGGTCTCCGAGGAGAAGGTCACCATCGTCTGGCTGCTGGTGCCCTGGGCCCTGGACATCCTCTTCGCCATCGAAAGCGGGGAGCTGAAACTCAAAGACTACGATCTGGAACAGTGGCGGTTGATGCACATCGGGGCCCAGCCCGTGCCGCCGAGCCTGGTCCGGGAATGGCAGAAGTGCTTTCCCCATCACCAGTACGACACCAACTACGGCCTGACGGAATCCACCGGCCCGGGCTGCGTGCACCTGGGCATGACAAACAGCCACAAGGTGGGGGCCATCGGCCGCCCCGGCTTCGACTGGGAATACCGTATCGTCGACGATCGGATGGCCCCCGTGGCCCCCGGGAAACCCGGCGAACTGATCGTCAAGGGCCCCGGCGTCATGCGCGAATACTACAAGAACACGGAAGCCACCCGGGAAACCCTCAAAGACGGCTGGCTGATGACCGGGGATATCGCCCGGGAGGACGAAGACGGGTTTATCTGGCTGGTGGACCGTAAAAAGGACGTGATCATCACGGGGGGGGAAAACATCTACCCGGTCGAGATCGAGGACTTCCTGCAGGGGCATCCCAAGGTCCAGGACGTGGCCGTCATCGGCCTCCCCAGTCTGCGGCTGGGTGAAATCGCGACCGCCATCGTGAAGGTCAAGTCCGGCCAGGAGCTCACCGCCAAAGAGATCGAAGCCCACTGCCAAACCCTGCCACGCTACAAGCGCCCCCGGCGCATCATCTTCGGCGACGTGCCCCGCAATCCCACCGGCAAGATCGAAAAACCCAAGTTGCGGGAGCAGTACGCGGGCATGAAAGAAAGCTTCAAAATCTGACGGCTTCGTGAAACGCCCAATATCTGCGTTGTGCTTCACTCCTCGTCGCTGCGGCGTACCTGATGTACGCCTCGCTCCTCGGAGCTCGCACGCCTTGATCTTGGGCCTCTCACGAAGCCGTCTCAATTTGACAAACTCTTAAAAAGACAGAAAATAAATGTTTTGTCATCCCCGCGAATGAAGCTGTGTCGCAACCGATACCGCATTCCATTTTCGCCCGTCATGCCGGCGAAAGCCGGCATCTCATTGAGCTTA
>CAYMQN010000317.1:0-3283 GCA_964392545.1 uncultured Desulfobacteraceae bacterium | reverse complement strand
CCCGAAACACCGCTGCCCCCCCCGTGACGGCCGTGTTCCGCCAAATTGCAGCAGCCCGGGCAACTTTTTGAGAGGGTTCTACTCAAGTTATTCGGCTTGGGGACGATAATTTCTATGACGGCGCCTTTGGGGATAGCCTTGACCCAGTAACGGGGGTGAGCGTGACTTCGGAACCCTAGCGATCGGGGAAAATCGAAAATGAAATTTGAATGCCCTACCTGCCAAAAACGCTACGACGTGCCGGATGAAAAATTGCCGCCCAAGAAGCGGATCGTGTTTCCATGCCCTCAATGCAAGGGGCGTATCGTATTGGATCTGGAATCCCAAGGATGCACGGCCGAAACCGCCCCGGGCGAGGCGGGGGCTGCCGGACAAGACCCGAACCGCCCCGGCCGGGAGCCGCATGCGGCCGAAACGGCGTTGGCCGGCAACAATGGGGACTTTCGCAAAAAGGTTCTGCGCAAGTTGAAGGATCTGCCCCCCATGCCCCAAATCGTTTTCAAGGCCCGTCAGATCATTGCCGATCCCGACTCGGAAATGGCCGAGCTGGCCAACCTGCTGGAATCCGATCAGGCCATCGCCACCAAGGTTCTGAAATTGGCCAACAGCGCCTATTATGGGCTGAGCGGCAAAGTCTCCTCGATCCGCCATGCTTCCAGCCTGCTGGGCTACAAGGCCCTGGGGCAGTTGATCTCAATGGTCGGAAGCGCATCCGTGCTGGGGAAAACGCTTGCCGGATACGATCTCGATTCCGCCGCTGCCTGGCGGCATTCCCTCATGGCCGCCAGTGCGTCGCGGATCATTGCGCTGAAAAACAACCCGGATCTGGAAGGCGACGCCTTTTCGGCCGGCCTGATTCACGATGTGGGCAAACTGGTGCTGGACGGCTATGTCATGGAACGCAAGGTTGAATTCCAGCGCATCACCGCCGGGGGGCGCAATTCCATGCTGGCGGCCGAACAGCATCTGTTGGGGCTCGATCACGCGGAAATCGGCTACGATGTCTGCCAGCACTGGCGGATTCCCGAGGCGATTTCACGATCGATCAAATATCACCACAATCCGGCCAAAAGCGAGCAGGACCGACTGTCGTATATCGTTTTCATGGCCAACTCCGTTGCCAACATCGTCAAGGCCATGGAAGAGACCGAAGGGGCCATGGTTCAACTGGAGGGCATCGAGGGGTTTCTCTACATGATCGACGACGACGCCCTCGACTTCCTGAAGCTCTCGGAAGACGACATCGCCGGGATCGTGACCGAGTCCCGGGATGCCGTCAATAAATTGTCCGAGGAAATGCAGATTCTGGCGGCCTGATCGGGCGACAGATCAGTTGTCTTACACGGGAGTATCGAATGCAGAAAACCGGCATGCATTCAAACCTGCTATCCGCCCATGGCAACGCCGCCGGCGCCATTCCGGTGGCGCCGGGCGGGCCATCCCCAACCAAGGGGCAACTCGATGGGGCCATCGCCAACTGTTCGCGGCTGCTGTTGGACAGCGCCCCCACCGACAATGTCATTCCCCCGGCATTGGCCGATCTCGTCCAAGGGTTCGGTTCGCGGCATGCCGTGCTGTTTCAAATCAAATCCTATCATGCGGAAGATTACCGCGGGCAATGGCATGCCTGCTCCGCAGACGATGTCTGCCGCTGCTGCCGCGATATCCGCAATTGGGATTTTTTGCGGCTGATCGACGACCATGTGCGCGCCACCTTGGAAACGGGAGACAGTTGCCTTCTCGGCACCAAGCGCCTGCTGCCGGATTTTCGACAGTTCTATGCCGAACGCGGCGTCCAGCAGCTGGTGGTGATCCCGCTTACCGTCATGGGGCAATGGTGGGGCTGCGTGTGCATCGAACAAACCGCGACCGATCCGTCGCCCGGCCTTTGCGTGCCGGGGTCCGATCTGGCAACCCTGGCGGCGCTCTTTTCGATCTATTACGAGCGCCGCCAAGCGGTGGAAGGATGCCAGGAGCGCGACAAACTCTCCGGCGCCCTGGAGATGGCCGGCACGGTTTGCCATAAACTGAATCAACCCATGCAGGTGATCCTGGGGTATGCCAGTATGGTGACCTCCGGCGATATCCGCGATCCCGAACAGATCGGGGAAATTGTCCAGCTCATCGAAGACGAGACGCGCCAGATGGGCATCATCACCAAGAATTTGATGGGCATCACCAAACAGCGTAGTCCGGATTGAGGATTTCCGCTTGAGGGTTCCCGGAGGATAATCGCGCCATGCAGCCTGTCCTATCCAACGGGACGTCCGCCGTTTCCGGTATGCCGGGCCATCCATTCGATGCCACCCGATGCAGGCCGGGCGACAGGCTCGTGGCCCGCATTATCGACATCGCCCCCTCGGGACGCACCGCACTTTCCCTGGCCGGGGTCCAAGCGGTTGCAACGCAGCCTTTCGGGGGGCGGGCCGGAACGCTGGTTCTGCTGGAAGTGCTTTCCAAATCACCGCAGACGCCATCTCCATCCAAGGCGGACAGCCCCTCCATCCAGCCGACCGCCGGGCGGCAGGCAACCGTGTTCGAGATCGTTGTCCGTCAGAACGCCAAGACCGTTCGGCTGACGGTATGCCTTAGAGCCGGTGCCGGACATTCCCCTTTCTCCGACAAGCCCCCCGCGCCGCCACCGCCGAACGGATCCTATTACCCCAGCCTGAACATGCTCGGGATCATCCAGACGGGCCCAACGGAACGCTGCCTGCAGATGGCGGCGGCCTGGCTCAATGCCTTGCGCAGAAGACTGCCGAACCCAAAGGTGCCTGGAGCGGCCGGCCGGGCGGAAGGCCACCGACCGGCCGCCCCGACCAGCCTGGTGTTCGCGAGACCAAAGGAGGTCCTCGAAGCGCCGGAGGCCAAGGGTGCGGAGCAACCGCAAAATACCGCCGAGGCCTGTTGCGCAGCGGGCTGCAGGCAAGACGGCATTGTGCGCTTTCGCCTGAAACGCGGTGCCGGGAGGTCCGTCAAGGGTGCGCGCCAAAATGACCTCGAAGCGGTCTTCCTTCTTTCGCTGGAGCGCCTTGGTGCGGTGCGCACCGATCTCCGGATGGGGCGCAAGATCATCTCCGTCGTCTTTTCCGTGGAAAGCGAGGCGTGTCGCAGGCGGTTTGCCGAAGCCTTGCCGGACCTGGAAAAAGACCTCTCCCGCGGGGAGGTAAGCTGCCGTTGCCGCGTGGCGGTATCCCCCCGCAAAATCGAGGCGTTGTTGCGGGAACCGGACAGGTTTGGCGCCGGCACCGCTTTCGAGGCCAGGGTTTGAGGCGCATGAAGC
>CAYMQN010000316.1:0-3325 GCA_964392545.1 uncultured Desulfobacteraceae bacterium | reverse complement strand
AAAACGGGAGGTTTTAGGGAATTGCGACACAGCCTCTTTAATGGTAGACGAATTGGATGATCGATCGAGGCAAATTGACCACCGCCCCCTCCAGCGCACCTGACCAGGGTTCGGGTTTCGATCTCAAGGCCTATCTTGCCGATCGCCGTGCATGCGTCGATAAGGCATTGAAGGCCTACCTCCGGACCGAACCGATGAAGGACATCGGCATTGTCGCCGCCATGGCCTACTCGGTCCAGGCCGGCGGCAAGCGCCTGCGCCCGATTTTGTGTCTGGCGGCCGCCCACGCCGTCGGGGGCCGCGAGGAAGATGCGCTGCCGGCGGCCTGCGCCTTGGAAATGATCCATACCTATTCCCTGATCCACGACGACCTGCCGGCCATGGACGACGACGATCTGCGCCGCGGCAAGCCCACCTGCCACAAGGCCTTTGGCGAAGCAACCGCCGTCTTGGCCGGGGATGCGTTATTGACCCGCGCCTTCCACCTTCTGGCCGAGCACGCCCTTGGCCTGGATCCCGGGCAGCACGGGCGGTGGCTTGCCATCATCGCCTTGACGGCCCGGGCCGCCGGCCACGAGGGCATGATCGAGGGCCAGATGCGCGATATCGCCGCCGAAGGCCGCCAACTGGCCGGCCGGGAACTCGAGCAATTGCACCGTTTGAAAACCGGGGCCCTGCTTTCCGCCGCCATTCAAGCCGGGGCCGTGATCGGGGGGGCGAACGGGGAGCGCCTGTCCCGGCTGGAGCACTATGGCCAATGCATCGGCCTGGCCTTCCAAGTCGCGGACGACATCCTCAACGTAGAGGGCGATCCGCTCCTCATGGGCAAAGCCGTCGGCACCGATCACGTACGGCGCAAAAACACCTATCCCGCCCTCCTGGGGCTCGAGGGCGCCAAGCACAAGGCGGCCGAACTGGTCACCCGGTCCTTGCGCAGTCTCGACGACTTTGATAAAAAAGCCGACCCATTACGGGCCGTGGCCCGCTATGTGATCGAACGGCAGCGCTGAAGGCGGCTTGCTGCCGAAGGTGCCTTGTCCACCATGAAGAAGCGGAAACGTCACCATGAAGCAAGAGATCCTGAATAGCGGCTTTTTCGACCGCAGCGAAAGGCATACGCGGACAATGCCCAAAGAGCGTGCAAGGCTGGGGTCGCTGCTCGATACGATCCAAAGCCCCGCGGATTTAAAAAAACTTCCCCGCTCCGAGCTGGATTTCCTGGCCCGGGAGATCCGGGACACCATCATCGCGGTGGTGGCCAAGAATGGCGGTCATTTGGCCCCCAGCCTGGGGACGGTCGAACTGGCCATCGCGCTCCATTATGTTTTCGACACCCCCACGGACAAGATCATCTGGGATGTGGGCCACCAATCCTATGCACACAAGTTGCTGACCGGCCGCGGCAAGGCCTTCCCCACCATCCGCCGCCACCAGGGCATTTCCGGTTTTACGCGGATGAGCGAAAGCCCCTACGACGCCTTTACCACGGGACACAGCAGCACCTCCATATCCGCCGCCCTGGGCATTGCCACGGCCAAGCAGATCAAAAACGAACGCGCCAAGGTGATCGCCGTGATCGGGGACGGTTCCATGACCGCCGGATTGGCCTACGAAGGGCTCAACCAGGCCGGGGACACCCACAAGGACAAGGATCTCATCGTCATCCTCAACGACAACGACATGTCCATCTCCCACAATGTCGGCGCCTTGTCGTCCTTCCTGAGCCGCACCTTCTCCGCCAAACGACTGCAGGACATGCGCCGCGAAATCGGCGATTTTCTCAAATCCCTGCCGCGCATTGGCGACGACATGTATCAGTTGGCCAAGCGCTCGGAGGAATCCTTCAAGGCCTTTGTTACGCCGGGCATGCTTTTTGAAGCGTTTAATTTCGAATATTTTGGGCCTATTAACGGCCATAATTTAAACCATTTAATTAATATATTGCAAAACATCAAGGAACTCCAGGAGCCGGTTCTCCTGCATGTCCTGACCAAAAAGGGCAAGGGTTATGCACCGGCGGAAAAGAATCCGGTGCATTTCCACGGCTGCGGCCGTTTCGATGTCGAGACGGGGGAATGCCTGACCGTGCGCGATGCCCCTCCGAGCTACACCCAGGTCTTCGGCGACACCATGGTGGATCTGGCCCGCCAGGACGAGCGCATCGTCGCCGTTACCGCCGCCATGCCCGAGGGCACGGGCCTGGCGGCGTTTGCTGAAATCTTTCCCCAGCGGTTTTTCGATGTGGGCATCGCCGAGCAGCACGGGGTAACCTTTGCGGCCGGCCTGGCCGCCGAAGGCCTCAAACCGGTGGTGGCGATTTACTCGACCTTTCTCCAGCGGGCTTACGACCAGATCCTCCACGATGTCTGCATCGAGGCGCTGCCCGTGGTGTTCGCCATCGACCGCGGCGGCATTGTCGGCGAGGACGGCGCCACCCATCATGGATTGTTCGACCTGTCCTACCTGCGCAGCCTGCCCAACATGGTGGTGATGGCGCCCAAGGACGAAAACGAGCTGCGCCGGATGCTGCTCACCGCGGTCCGGCACAACGGCCCCATCGCCTTGCGCTATCCACGGGGGGCGGGTACCGGTACCCCTATCGACCAACACATCACACCGCTGCCATTGGGCCAAGCGGAAGTCGTTTACGAAGACAAGGCCACCGACGGCGTGCTGATCATCGCCATCGGCCGCACGGTGGACGAAGCGCTGCAGGCCGGTTGCCTCCTGCGCGAGCAGAAGGGCATTGCGGCCACCGTCATCAACGCCCGTTTCGTGAAGCCCTTGGACGTCGATCTGATCGTCCGGCATGCGGTCCGCGTGCCGCGTATCATCACCGTCGAGGAAAATGCCCGGGCGGGCGGTTTCGGCAGTGCGGTGCTCGAGGCCCTGGCCGAGGCGGATATCGGCCCGTACGCCCTCAAACGGCTGGGCATCGACGACGTGTTCGTCGAACACGGTCCCCAGAAACTACTGCGGCGGATTCACGGTGTGGATGCGGAAGCCGTTGTCGCGGCGGCGTGCGGGCTGGTGGGGGGGCGGGGATAAGGCTGTCAGTGGTTACGGCGGGGCTGGTTGCTGGATACGCATATGAAACTTTACGTTTTTGAAGTTTCCTGATCGATCAAACGGGCCGATTGCAATGCAACACCGAAACCGTCATTCCCGGGCTTGACCCGGGAATCCAGCGGCAACTGCCATCGTTGCAATCTCAACTTCCTGGATGCCCGCTTGCGCGGGCATGACGGCAACTTTATAGGATGCTCAATGCTGGATGTTGGATGCGCGATGCTGGATAAAACCGGAAGAAAATGTGGCGGTGTTC
>CAYMQN010000315.1:0-3359 GCA_964392545.1 uncultured Desulfobacteraceae bacterium | reverse complement strand
AAGGGAAACCCGGCGATCAAAGATCAAAGGGCTTCGGTGTCCGTCATTCCCGGGCGTGACCCGGGAATTCAGGCTGAAACGACAAGGAGAGCTGCAAAAAATCATTTTCGGTATGTTTTCCTTTGACGGAAATCAGCCCTAACGGTTTTTTAATCTTTAATCCTTAATCTTTAATCCTTTATCCTTTCTACTTCCCTTACACGGCTGCCCGCGAGGCATCATGACGGAGCAGGAGCCCCTTTACAACAGCCGCTTGACCCGGATCTATCTGGAATATTTGAAGGTCAAATATCCGGATATGAACATCGAGCGGCTCTTGCAGCATGCCGGCATGACGCGCTGGGAGGTGGATGATCCGGCCCACTGGTTCACCCAGCGCCAGGTGGATCGGTTTCACGACATCCTGGAGCAGGAGACCGGCAACCCGGCCATCTCGCGGGACGTCGGCCGGTTCGCCAGCTCTTCCGAAGGCATCGGACTGGTCAAACGCTACGCCCTCGGGTTTATGAATCCGGCCAATATTTACGCGCTGGTGGGCAAGATCATGCCGCTCATGACCCGGGGGGCGGCCATCACCTCCAGGCGGTTGGGGCCCACCCGGGTTGAAATTACCGCCACCCCGCATCCCGGCGTTCAGGAAAAGCCCTACCAGTGTGAAAACCGGATCGGCAATTTCGAATCGGTCGGGCTTCATTTCTCCAAGCAGTACGCCCATGTCGATCACCCCGAATGCTACCATCGCGGCGACGCCTGCTGCCGCTACATCATCTCCTGGGAAACCTCTCCCACCCTGCGCTGGAAGCGGATCCGCCGCATTTCGCTCGGCTTCGATATCCTGGCGGCGGCGTTGGCCCTTCTTTATCTGGCCCCCTTGGCGGCATTGGCCATCGTACTGGGGCTCGCCCTTAAAACAGCCGGCATTGCGCTCTATGGGCTCCACCTGGAAAATCAGGAATTGAGCCGCACGGTAGCCGCCCAGGGGGATGCCGCCCAGGAACACATCGACGAGGTCAACACCCGTTACAACAACGCCCTTCTGGTGCAGGAGGTCGGCCGTGCCACCGCCACGATATTGAACAAGCGCGAGCTGGTGGCCGCCGTTTTGGAGATCATGCGCCATCGGCTGGGCTTCGATCGCGGCTCCATTCTGCTGGCCGACGCGGAGGGGGAGCATCTCGACTTCGCGGGAGGCTATGGATTTGGCCCGGAATACGACGCTACCCTGCGCAAGGTGCGCTTCAACTTGAAGAAGTCCGCCTCCCAAGGCATTTTCGTGCGCAGCTTCTGGGACCTGAAGCCGCTTATCGTGGACGACATCGATCAACTCAAACAGCATTTTTCAAACCGCAGTCAAGCGCTGCTGAAGACGGTCAAGGCCCGCTCGCTCATCTGCGTGCCCATCATCTACGAGAAAGTACCCCTGGGCATCATCGCGGTGGACAACCACGCATCCAGGCGCAAGCTGACCCAGAGCGACCTGAATCTCATGATGGGGCTGGCCTCCCAGCTGGCCGTGGGCATCAACAACGCCGAGTCGTTCCAGAAACTTCAAAGAAGCGAGGAGCGCTACCGGGACATTTTCGAAAACGTATCCGACTTTCTCTACTACCATGACCTCGAGGGGCGCATCATCGAGACCAACCGTTCCTTTCAGCGGGTTTCGGGGTATGCCCCCCGGGAACTTCACCGCAAGAGCATACGGGAGATGATGCCCGCGGAGCATCGCGGCGACTTCGATGCCTATCTCGAGCGGGTCAAGCGCGACGGACAGTTCGAGGGCACCCAGCGGCTTCTCAAAAAGGACGGCAGCGAATTTATCGTCGAATACAAAAACTCGCTCATCTTCGATCACGACACGGTGGTCGGGGTGCGCGGCTCGGCCCGGGATGTCACCGAGCGCCTGCTGGCCCTCAAGGAGAAGAAGGGGCTTGAAAAACAGCTCGAGCAGGCCCAGAAGATGAAAGCCATCGGAACCCTCGCCGGTGGCGTGGCCCACGATCTCAACAACATCCTGAGCGGCATCGTGAGCTATCCCGACCTGCTGCTGATGGATTTGCCGCCGGACAGCCACCTGCGGGAGCCCATTCACACCATCCGCGAATCGGGCCGGAAGGCCGCGGCCATTGTGCAGGACTTGCTGACCATGGCCCGCCGGGGCGTGACGGTCACCGAGGTCGCCGACCTCAACACCATCGTATCCGAATATCTGGCCTCGCCCGAACACGCCAAGATCATGTCCTACCACCCGGAGGTTGTCCTGGAATGCGATCTGGTGGACGCGGGGCTGAACATTATGGGCTCCCCCGTTCATCTGGCCAAGACCCTCATGAACCTCGTTTCCAATGCGGCGGAAGCCATGCCCGACGGCGGCGCCCTTCACATCCGCACCGGCAACCGTTACGTGGACACCCCCGTGCAGGGCTACGACATCATCGTGGAGGGGGATTATGCCATTCTCGAGGTCAGCGATACGGGGGTGGGCATTTCCGCCAGCGATCGCAAGCGCATCTTCGAGCCGTTCTACACCAAGAAGATCATGGGGCGCAGCGGCACGGGGCTGGGGATGTCCGTGGTGTGGGCCACGGTCAAGGATCACAAGGGCTACATCGACGTGGTGAGCGAGATCGGCTACGGGACCACCTTCACCCTGTACTTTCCGGTCTCACTAAAGACGCGCATGGAAGAAACCCTGCCAACGACCCTGGCGTCGTATATGGGCCGGGGCGAACCCATCCTGGTGGTCGACGATGTCAGCGAGCAGCGTGAAATTGCATCCGTCCTGCTGCGTCGGCTGGGCTACCAGGTCGCCACCGCTCCCAGCGGGGAGGCCGCCCTGGAAAGGGTCCGCGAGAATCCCCCGGCGTTGGTCGTTCTCGATATGATCATGGATCCCGGCATGGACGGCCTGGAAACCTACCGGAAACTGCTTGCCGTCAACCCCGGCCAGAAAGCGATTATCGCCAGCGGCTACTCCGAATCGGACAAAGTGCGCAACGCCCTGCGCCTCGGGGCCGGCGCCTACCTCAAAAAGCCCTACCTGCTCGAAAAAATCGGCCGCGCCGTACGGGACGAGTTGGACCGACCTGCCGCCGACCCCAGGAAGAGTCCTGCGGCCTCCCGCGGCGAGGCACCGCCGGCCGCCTGATGGCTCTGGAGGGATAAAGGCCAAAGGTAAAAGGCTAAAGGAGAAAGGGTAAAGGCAAACCCCAATGAAAGACGACCTGGTTTTTCGTCTTTGCCGTTCTCCTCGCCCCTCGAACCTTTAGCCTTTGGCCTTTATCCTTTCTCCTTTAGCCTTCCTTCGAACCGCTCCACCTGTCCCCGGTAGTAGTCCCGATTGCCCTCGGCCTTGGCGAGGG
>CAYMQN010000314.1:0-3391 GCA_964392545.1 uncultured Desulfobacteraceae bacterium | reverse complement strand
AAAGAGGGCTTCCGTCGAAGGGATCGCGCCCGGTGTGATACATCAGCGCCCCGTAGGTGGAAGGGGTCGGCGTGAAAATCTGGATCTGTTGGGGCGCGGCGTGCAATTGGGTACGCGTAAAACGGCGCAAATGCTGCATGTCCGCCAGGGTACAGCCCGGAAAGGCGGCCATGAGGTAGTACGTGAGGAATTGATCCAGCCCGGCGGCCCGGGTGGCCCGGTAAAACCGCTCCCGAAACCGCAGGCAGCTTTCGACGGGTGGCTTGCCCATGCGGGCCAGGACGTGGGGCTCGCTGTGCTCGGGGGCGATTTTCAACTGTCCGGAAACATGGTGGCGGACGAGCGCCTCGAGGTAGTGCTGGCCGAACGAGCGGTCGGCCAGCACGAGGTCGGGACGCAGACCGGAGGCCACGAAAATCTTGCGGATGCCTGGGACGCGGCGCAGCTTGGCGAGCATCCGGACCAGGGGGGCGTGATTCACAGGAAGTTGGCGGCAAACCCGGGGGTGGATGCAGCGTTGATGCCGGCAGGCCCCTTTTTCCATTTTGCGGCGGCACTCGTAGCCGTACATGTTGGCCGTGGGCCCGCCGACATCGCTGATGATGCCCTTGAATAGGGGGTGCCCGGTGAGGCGCCGGGCTTCCCGCAGCAGGGAAGCTTCACTGCGGCTGGTAACCGTGCGGCCCTGGTGAACGGTGATGGCGCAGAAATGGCATTCGCCATAGCAGCCGCGGTGGGTGGCCAGGGCAAAGCGGATCGTGTCCAGGGCCCGCACGCTGCCCCATGCTTCATAGAAAGGATGCTGGGCATGGGCGTAGGGCAGCTCGTAGACGGCATCGAGCTCGTCGGCGGTGGGTACGGGCGCCGGCGGGTTCTGGATCAGCCAGCGGGTGTCCTGGCGCTGACAGAGGCCGACGGCGGTGCCCGGGTCGTTCTGGCGGTAGAATTCGTGGAACATCTCGGTGAAGGCCATCGGATCCGCGGCCACCCGGTCGTGGTCGGGCAGCAGGCGATAGCCCGGCCGAGGTTGGGACGCAATGACACAGATGCCGGGTAAAGCGCTAAAATCTTCCCCGCGCGCCATGGCGCGGGCCAGGGCCTGGACGGTCTGCTCGCCCATCCCGTACACCAGGACGTCCGCCCGGGCATCGAACAGGATCGATCGCCGGATGCCGTCATCCCAGGCATCGTAGTGGGAAATGCGGCGCAGGCTGGCCTCCAGGCCGCCCAGCACGATGGGTACCTTGCCGCCGGCCCAGCGCCGGATAAGGTTGGCATAGACGATCACGGCGCGGTCGGGACGGCGGGTATTGCGGCCCCCCGGCGTGAAATCGTCACGCCGGCGCTTTTTCCCCAGGGCCGTGTAGTTGGCGACCATGGAATCCACACTGCCGGCGGTCAGCCCCCAGAACAGGCGCGGTCGTCCCAGGCGCAGAATGTCGCGATCGGAATCGAGGTCGGGCTGGGCGATCACCCCGACGCGGAAACCGGCCTGCGCCAGCACCTTGCCGATGACGGCGACCCCCATGTGCGGGCTGTCGATGTAGCTGTCGCCGGTGACAAGGATAACATCGAGCGCGCCCCAGCCGCGCGCGCGGACCTCCCGGGCGGTGGTGGGCAGAAACGGCGGTATTTCCCTGTCTCGTCTTGACACCATTTCCAATACTCGGTATTTGTCAACGTTTGTTACTTCTGGACGGACGCGGCTTCAGCTTTCTGGCGTATCGGTGCTCGCGTGGTGCGCTCGTCCAGAAGGGTTACCCAGCGCTGCGAACTCTGCGGAGGATCCAATGGATTACAAGAAAACCCTCAACCTGCCCAAAACCCAGTTCCCCATGAAGGCCAATCTGGCCCAGCGCGAACCGCAGCGCTTGGCGGGATGGGAGCAGGAACGCCTCTACGAGGTGATGCGTCAACGCAGCCAGGGACGACCCCGGTTCATTTTGCACGACGGCCCCCCCTATGCCAACGGTCATATTCACATTGGTACCGCACTCAACAAGATATTAAAAGATATCATTGTGCGCTCCCGCCAGATGATGGGCTTCGACGCGGTCTACGTGCCCGGTTGGGACTGCCACGGCCTGCCCATCGAACACAACGTGGACAAGGAGTTGGGGCCCCAAAAAAAGACCCTCGGCCTGATCGAGGTCCGCCAGCGCTGCCGCCGCTATGCGGAAAAATTCATCGACATCCAGCGCGAGGAGTTCAAGCGGCTGGGCGTCGCGGGCGAATGGGACAACCCCTATCTTACCATGAGCTACGACTACGAGGCCACCATCGCCGCCGAATGCGGCCGGTTCGCCCTCGACGGCAGTCTCTTCCGCAGCAAGAAACCGATCCACTGGTGCTGCAGCTGCCAAACCGCCCTGGCGGAGGCGGAGATCGAATATGCCGACGAGGCTTCGCCGTCCATTTTCGTGAAGTTTGCGTTCATCGACGACCTGGGGGACGTCGATCCGGTGCTTAAGGGCCGGCGGGTGGACTGCGTCATCTGGACCACCACCCCCTGGACCCTGCCGGCCAACCTGGCCATCGCGCTGCATCCGGATTTCACCTACGCTGTGGTGGAAACGGCCGCCGGCGACCTCCTGCTGATGGCCAGGGATCTGGTGGCCTCCTGCATGGATCGCTTCGGCCTGGTCGACTACCGTGTCGTGAGCGAAATTCCGGCGCCCGCGCTGGAGAAGAAACGCTGCCGGCATCCGTTCTACGACCGTGAATCCCTCATCGTGCTGGGCCCTCACGTGACCCTGGAGGCCGGTACGGGATGCGTGCACACGGCGCCGGGACACGGGCGCGAGGACTACGAGGTGGGCCTGGAATACGGTATCGATCCCTATTCCCCCGTGGACGACCGGGGGCGGTTCACCGACGAGGTGGACCGTTTCGCGGGGCGGTTCGTCTTCGACGCCAATCCGGCCATCATCGCCCATCTCGAGGATATCGGCGCACTGCTGGCTCATGAAAACCTTGCCCACAGCTATCCCCACTGCTGGCGCTGCAAACAGCCGGTGATTTTCAGGGCCACCCCCCAATGGTTTATTTCCATGGAAAAGACCGGTCTGCGGGCCAAGTCCCTGGCGGCCATCGACCAGGTCACATGGGTCCCCCACTGGGGGCGCGAACGCATCTACGGCATGATCGAAAACCGGCCGGACTGGTGCGTTTCCCGCCAGCGGGCCTGGGGGGTTCCCATCGCGATCTTCTATTGCGCGGACTGCGGCGAACTCTATATCGACGAGGCCATGGTCGAACGGCTGCGGGCGCTTTTCGAGGCCCATGGCGCCGATGTCTGGTTCTCGGCGGAAGCCGACCGGCTGATGCCCGACGGGGCCACCTGCCGGGCTTGCGGCGGTGCGCATTTCACCAAGGAAACCGACATCCTGGA
>CAYMQN010000313.1:0-3412 GCA_964392545.1 uncultured Desulfobacteraceae bacterium | reverse complement strand
TCTTTTAAAAATAATTTCAACAGCTTATATGCAAAAAGCTAACCGGAAATTACTGGAATAAAATAGCATTTTCATGGAAAAATTCATAAAAAAATCGTCTTGCTTCGGTGCACAGAGAATTTCCCCATAAGGACACATGGTGGCGCATATCGCACGATGGCAAACATCATATCCGAGAAAACCGAATTGGGGGAAGGGCCCAATCCAGCTGCCGGAATCGGCTCTTTACCGCAAGGTCTCTTTTCGGTTATTCAGTTATCGGTCCTCATCGCCGGCAAAACAACCGATGGTCCGGGAGGTAAGATGCAGCGCGTAAATCCGGCCTATGACGCAGCCCTCAAAAACCTTGTCAAGGAAGCCCCTTTCCCCCGCCACATGGCCATGGCCCTGGACGAGATCGCCATCGATCATGCGGTCGTCACCCTCGATCTGGCCGCGTGCCACCTGCAGCCCTTCGGCATCGTTCACGGGGGCGTCGTGGCGACGGTCATCGATACGGCAACGTTCTGGGCGGCCTTTTTGCGGCTGCCGGAAGATGCCGGGCTGGTCAACGTGGATTTGAAGCTCAACTACCTCAAACCGGTCGTCGAAGGCCGGTTGACCGCCAGGGGGGTCTGCTTGCGGGCCGGCAAGGCCATCTGCTATTCAGAGGCCAAGGTGTACGATCGCGACCAATCCCTCATCGCCCACGGCACCTCGACGCTGATGGTTCTGCCGGGCAAAGGGTTGCCGGTGGGTGTTCCGAAGTTTGTCGCGGTTTAGACCGCCGCCATCCCCCAGGTTCCTATCGGCCTTGCCACACCATGGAAAGGAAAACGCGATGAAGACACGGATTACCAAACTCTTCGGCATCCAGTACCCCATTATCCAAGGCGGCATGCACTACGTCGGCTTCGCGGAATTGGCCGCCGCCGTGTCCAATGCCGGCGGGCTCGGCATCATCACCGGCCTGACGCAGAAAACGCCCGAAGATCTATTTCGGGAAATCGAGCGCTGCCGCAAAATGACGGACAAGCCCTTCGGGGTCAACCTGACCTTCCTGCCGACGGTCACCTCCCCGGACTACCCGGGATACATCGACGCCATCATCGCGGGCGGCGTCGCCATCGTCGAAACCGCCGGGCGCAATCCCGAGGCGTACTTGCCCAAACTGAAGGCGGCCGGTGTAAAGATCATCCACAAATGCACCTCGGTGCGACACGCCCTGAAGGCGGAGAAGATCGGCTGCGACGCCGCCTCGGTGGACGGCTTCGAATGCGGTGGGCACCCCGGGGAGGACGACATCCCCAACATGATCCTGCTGCCCCGGGCGGCGGACGCGCTCAGCATCCCGTTCGTGGCCTCCGGCGGCATGGCCGACGGGCGCAGCCTGGTGGCCTCCCTGGCCCTGGGGGCGGACGGCATCAACATGGGTACCCGCTTCATCGCCACCCGGGAAGCGCCGGTCCACGACAAGGTCAAGCAGGCCATCGTGGCGGCCACGGAGCGCGACACCCGGCTGATCATGCGCCCCTTGCGCAACACCGAGCGGGTCCTCAAGAACACGGCGGTGGAACGTCTGCTGGCCAAGGAAGCCTCCCTGGGCAGTGCGCTTCAATTCGAAGACATCATCGAAGAGGTGGCCGGGGTCTATCCCAGGGTCATGATGGAGGGCGAGGTCGACGCCGGGGCCTGGTCCTGCGGCATGGTGGCGGGCCTTATCCACGACATCCCCACCTGCCGGGAGCTCATCCAGCGCATCATGGCCGAAGCCGAGGCCCTGATCCGGGAGCGTCTCCCGGGGATGTTCGCCGCATCCTGACACCATCTGCGATTGGGAAGGAACCGTACATGAAGAAGATCGTCACGGCCGCTTGGATCGCCAGGAAGATAGCCGCCCCGGCGACAGGGGATGCCCATTTCAATTGACGCGGTTGGCGGGGAGGGGGGGCGGCAACGGCGGTGCGGCCGCATGGTTCGATTGCGTCGGAAACCGCCGGGACCAGCGGGGTTCACATGTTCGGCGCCGCGGCCGCCGGTAGGGCGGCAAAACGCACCCCCGCCGCCATGAGCAGGGGCTTCGCCCGACTGGTGAGGTCCGAAACGAATTGGAATTGATCCCTGGGGTCCACGGGGTAGGCCTTGAGACGGTAGTGGGTCGCCCAGGGGGTTTCCCGCACAACGATGCGAACCGGGCGCAGAAGTTGCAGAAACGGGCTGGTCAGGGCCACATCGTTCAACACCTGATGGACTTTTCGAGGGTCGTGGTGAGGATCGATATAGAAATCGGCCACGCACATCAAAAAGGCCGTGCCGGCATTCGTGTTGGCCACGAGGCTGTTCCAGATCTTCAGATGAGGTATGGCGACCTTGGTGTCGTCCGGCGTGACGATCTCCACCGCGCGCATGCCGATGCCGGTGACCTCCCCGTAGGTGCCCTCGACCTCGATCCAGTCGCCCATGCGGTAGGGGTTTTCATAGGCGGCCACCAGGCCGGCGGTGAGACTGCTGGCGTAGTCCTTGAAAGCAAATCCGAGGGCCAGGCCCAAGGCACCGAGCAGGGCGAAGAGATTTTGGAAAGTGGGATCGATCACCCGGGGAACGATCATCAGAACGGCCACGAAAATCACCAGCAACCGGATGAGCTGGACCGAGCCGAGCATGTATTGCCGCTGCCTGCCGGAAAAACGCTCCGCCAGCCGTGGCAAAATCCTTTTTACAACGAGGACCAAAATCCAGGAAACGGCAATGATCAGGAGGATCTGGGCGAAGCTTTCCCAGGAGAGACTGATGATTTCGGACAACGATTTGCTGTTCATCGCAAGGTCCCTCACATGGAATCCGTCAAATAGTTTTCAGCGCGCAGGAAGGCGCGCACCGCCGGATAGGCCAGAGGCGTGATCCACCAGCGCTTGTTGCGGTACTCGATAATGTCCGCCGATCGAAGCTGAACAAGCATTTGGGTGATGCGGCCCTTACCATGGGCGAGCAATTCCGGCAAAATGGCTTCCGGCATGCAAGGTCCGAAAACCAGCGTCGCAGCCGCCGGGCATCGAGGGCCTGGGACGTTACAGCCTGGATCGCGTCCGTTTCCGCGCAAGCTTTCTGCAGAAAGGACCAGCCCCAGCTTCCGCAGCCTAAAACCCCCCGGCCGAGACGGCCGGCGACGTAGGCTTCCAGCAGCCTGCGAATCAGGTCCAGGCCTTTTGCATGGCGCAGAAAGCATCTTTCGAGCATCGGCATCGCCCAGGGGGCGCTGCCTTGGGCAAAGGTATCGATCCAGCGGGCATCACCCGCTAAAACCTGCTCGGGGTCGGGGGGAGCGATCAGCCGCCATCCCGCCAGGACGGCACCGGTGCGGCACGGTCCAACCGGCGCCGTTCGAGGGGCTTTAAATCATCCGGCGGGTGTTCGGGCTCTTTGGCGGCCTTCT
>CAYMQN010000312.1:0-3428 GCA_964392545.1 uncultured Desulfobacteraceae bacterium | reverse complement strand
GCAGCGATTCGGAAACCGGAGGCGTAGCCCGGCTACGGCGAGGATTTCCGAAGAGTGAGAACGCCGGCCTGGGCCGAAAGATGCCCTTTCTGGACGGACACGAAGGAGATGTCATGGGACGTACAATCGTCGAAAAGATATTTGACCGGCGGCGGGTGGACAGCCCCTTCGAGGGTGTGCACGTCCTTCGCCTGGACGTGGTGGCCTGCCACGAGATCACCACCCCCATCGCCATCAACGACCTGATGGCCCGGGGCAAGGACCGTGTCTTCGATCCCGACCGCATCAAGGCCGTTATCGACCACGTGACACCGGCCAAGGATTCCAAGACCGCCACCCAGGGGAAGATCCTGCGCGACTGGGCCCGGCGCCACGGCATCCGGGACTTCTTCGACATCGGCCGCAACGGTGTCTGCCATGCCCTCTTTCCTGAAAAGGGCTTCATCCGGCCGGGGTATACCGCCATCATGGGCGATTCCCACACCTGTACCTACGGGGCTTTCGGCGCCTTTGCGGCCGGGGTGGGCACCACCGACCTGGAAGTGGGCATTCTGAAGGGCGTCTGTGCCTTCCGACGGCCCGCAACCCTCAAGGTGCGCATCGGCGGTTCCCTGGGTAGGAATGTCTTCGCCAAGGACGTCATCCTGGCGGTCCTCGGCCGCATCGGCGTCAACGGGGCCACCAACAAGGTCATCGAATTCAGCGGGCCGGTGGTCTCCCGCATGACCATGGCCGAACGCATGACCCTCTGCAACATGGCCATCGAGGCCGGGGGCACCTGCGGCATCTGCGCGCCGGATCAGGTCACGCTGGACTACCTGTGGCCCTTCATCCGAAACGACTACCGGGACAAGGACCAGGCCCTGGAAGCGTTTGCCGAATTCCAGGCGGATCCCGACGCGCGCTATGCGGAGGTGATCGACCTCGACGTGAGCACCCTGGAGCCCTTGACGACCTTCGGTTACAAACCCGACCAGGTCAGGCCGGTGCGCGAGATGACCGGCCAGAAGATCGACCAGGCCTACATCGGCTCCTGCACCAACGGTCGCCTCGAAGACCTGCGCGCGGCGGCGGCCGTGCTGCAGGGACGCCGCGTGGCCCCCGGCGTGCGCGGCATCGTTTCCCCGGCCACGCCCCACGTCTACCGTCAGGCCATGGCCGAGGGCCTGCTGGACATTTTCATGCAGGCCGGTTTTTGCGTCACCAACCCCACCTGCGGGGCCTGCCTGGGGATGAGCAACGGGGTGCTGGCCGAGGGCGAGGTCTGCGCGGCCACCACCAACCGCAATTTCAACGGTCGCATGGGAATTGGGGGTATGGTGCACCTGGTCAGCCCGGCCACCGCCGCGGCCAGCGCCGTGGCCGGACATCTCGCCCCGGCCGGCGATGACCTGGATCAGGAGGACCGCTCATGAAATCTTTCAGCGGCAAAGTTTTGTTTCTGGACCGCTCCGACATCAACACGGACGAAATCATCCCCGCCAAATACCTTACCGAAATCAGCAAGGAGGCCCTGGGCCCCCACCTGCTGGAGGACCTGTGCCTGGACGGCTTCATCCCCGGCCAAAGCACCCGGGACAAGCAGGTCGTGGTCAGCCGTTCCAATTTCGGCTGCGGCTCCTCCCGGGAGCACGCCCCCTGGGCCCTCGAGGTCAACGGCATCCATGTGGTGATCGCCGAGAGTTTCGCGCGCATTTTCCGTCAGAACATGTTCAACGGCGGGATGCTGGCCGTGGAGCTGCCCCCCGACACGCTCGCAGAGCTGTTCGCGACCTTTGCCGGCCGTGGGACACGCATGGAGACGGATTTCGCGAAAGGCACCTTCACCTTCGCGGCGGAAGGCGATCGCCGCACGGTGCCGTTCGCGTTGTCCCCCTTCGACCGGGCCCTGGTGGAAGCCGGGGGCTGGGTGGAGTACGCCGACGCCCGCTATTGAAAGCCTGCCCGGCGTTGGCCGGTCCTCGCGCCTGCAGGACCGGTATTGGCGCCTGTAATCCAGCTGGCCGGATAGTCCCCGACAGCACCGCAGCCCCATATGCTTCAAGGAGAGCCGCCGATGGAAACGTCATTAACGATTCCGGAAAAGGTCATCCGCAACTGGCAGGGAATTGTCGATATCCTTGCAGAGATTACAGGCATTCCCGCCGCATTGATCATGCGCATCAACGATCCGGAGATTGAGGTCCTGCTGGCCAGTGACAGTTCCGGTAATCCTTATGAAGCGGGTGCTGTCGAACATTTCTGGGGATCGGGCCTGTATTGTGAGACTGTTATCAAAACGAACCGCAAACTGCTTGTTCCCAATGCTTTAAAAGATCCCCAATGGGTCGATAATCCTGACGTCAAGCTGGACATGATTGCCTACTTGGGCTACCCGATTCTTTATCCGGATCATCGCCCTTTTGGCACGCTGTGCATTCTGGACAACAAATCCAATCCATTCTCGCAAACGACCGAAAACCTGATGGGCCGCTTCAAGGAACTCCTTGAAAGCCATCTGGCCCTGCTGCATTGGAATCGGGAACTCGACGATGAGAACAAGGACCTAAACGATTACGCAAAAGAAATCAAAGCGTTGCGCGGCATCGTGCCCATATGCGCGTCCTGCAAAAGGATCAGGGACAAGAACAATCACTGGCATCATGTGGAGAGCTACCTTGAGAAGGTCTACCCGGAGGCGGCCCTGAGTCACTCATGTTGCCCGGAATGCGCCCGCAAACTCTATCCCGACCTGAATCCACAAAAATGAACCCCATGCATTTCCCGGTACCGGAAAATGCGCACGCAAAACGCGGTTGGGTTGGGATATATGGAGGGATCTCCGAGGCAAGGAGGGCTGTTCGGCGAACCAGTGGCGCACAGGGGAACAAAAAGAAGGCGACGGTCGTCTTTGTGGCCCAATAGAAAGGGGGCGGGCGAAATCGACCGGATGCCTCAGCGGGTCATGTCCCAACGGTAGCGCCGGTCGCCCCAGCTGCGTCGTTCCGTGCCGCCGCGCAGGAAATAGGCCCGGCAACAGGTCTTGCGCCGATCGTCGGGGGAGCGCCGGTCGCGTCGGTCGCCGTTGGGCGGTTCTTCGACCAGCAGCTTGAAGGTTCGCCGCTCCATGGATGATCTCATCGTACCTCCAAAACACCGGCAGCTGTGCGTCAGGCGGGCCACAAGCCCTGAGATGTCGACTTGGTGCGAGGCGGGAGCTGAGATGCCGGTCATTCGGTACGATGTCGGCGGACGGCACAACCGTTCGGGAGCGCGGAGCAGCAACGCAAATACGCCTCGGGGGCATAGGAGCATTACCGCCAAATTTTTGCAAGCATAAATCGCCCTGTGGCGCCCTTCGCTCAAACATTGGATCCAGGATGAACCAGGACGCGATCCGTCTTGAGATAAAGACACGGCAGCGCCGCCGCTGCGGGTGTCAGCCCGGA
>CAYMQN010000311.1:0-3441 GCA_964392545.1 uncultured Desulfobacteraceae bacterium | reverse complement strand
GATCCTTGATCCTCGACCTTCCTGCCCTAATGACCGGTCTTACAACCCATAGCGTTTGATCTTGCGATAGACGGTCGACAGGTTGATGCCCAGGATCTCCGCGGCTGCGGCGCGGTCTCCGCCGGTGGCATCGAGCACCGCGCGGATATGCCGGCGTTCAACTTCCGTCAGGGTCGGCAGAGCGGCCTGATCGTGCGTTTCTGCCTCTAAGGTCGCTGTGGGCAGGTTGACCGATGCCGGGCGCAGGCGGTCGGTTGTTTCGACGATGACGGCCGAGGCGATGATATTTTGCAGTTCGCGCACGTTGCCCGGAAAATCATAGGTTTCCAGCCGGTGGGCCAGTTCGGGAGTGAGATCGCCAATGTCTTTAGCATTCTGGGCGGCATGCATCCTTAAAAAATGCCGCGCCAGCGGCAGCACGTCGGCCCGCCGTGCGCGCAGGGGGGGCAGCTTGATATGGCATGTGTTCAGGCGGTAGAAAAGATCGGCGCGAAAACGACCCGCCTCGATTTCCTCGGGAACAGGGCGGTTGGTGGCGGCGATAAAGCGCACGTCCACGCTGCGCAGACGGGTGCTGCCGAGGCGGTAGAGTTCCTTCTCCTCGATGACGCGCAGCAGCTTGCCCTGCAACGCCAGATCCAGTTCCGTGATTTCATCGAGAAAGAGGGAGCCGCCCTGGGCTTCCTCCAGAAAGCCCGTTTTATCGTCCACGGCATTGGTGTAGGCCCCGCGGGCATGTCCGAAAAATTCATGTTCGAACAGGGATCCGCTGAAAGCGGCCATATTGACGGGGACAAACGGCGCCGCGGCGCGGTTGCTCAGCCGGTGGATGACCTTGGCCAGCATTTCCTTGCCGGTGCCGGATTCCCCTGAAACAATCACATTGTAGTCCGTCGGCGCTACGGCCTCGACCTGTCGAAAGACCGTGGCCATGGTCTTGTCACGGGTAATCAGGTCTTCGAAGGCTTCGGGATGACGGAGGTCGGCAAAAGTCTGGTCCTGGGCCAGGAGGTTGCGCTCATGGCGCAGGGTGTAGCGTTCGAGGGCATGATGGATGGTGAGCATGAGTTTTTCATTGTTCTGCCCCTTGACCAGATAGTCATAGGCCCCGTGGCGGATGGCCTGGATGGCGGTCTCGACCTCGTCCACCGCCGTGAAAACGACGCATTCGATCTGCGGGTGCCGTGATTTGACAGCCCTCAGCAGGTCCATGCCGTCGATATCCGGCATCATCAGGTCGAGCAGGACCAGATGGAAGTCATGCCCCGCAATCAGGTCCAATGCCGCGCCCCCGTCCGACAGGAGGGCCGGTTCCGGAAAGCCGGCACCGACCAGCACGGCGTGTATGCTGGTCAACAAGCCGGTGTCGTCGTCCACGACGAGGATCGGGGTATTCTTGTTCGGTATGGATTGCATGGCCGTCCAGAGAAGGTTAAAGGTTAAAGGTTAAAGGTTAAAGAAAAATCCTAAACCGACGCCGGATGTGTCAAGCCTTTTTCTTGTATTGAACAAAATAACGAGCACGGCCGCAGGCGCCTGCCGTTTGGTTTCCCTTTCCCTTTAACCTTCCCCCTCTCTCCTTTGACCTTTCCCCTGGTTTTATCGATTGGACTCAAGTTTGCCGCCGAAGGGGCGATAACCCGTATGACGCCTTTTTGGTTGGGCGCTAATATAGGAAGAGCGAGGGGAGGTCAATGGATCTGGCAACCATCATTGGACTGATCAGCGGGGCCGTGTTGATCGTCAGTGCCATCGTGATGGGCGGCAGCGGGGCGATATTCATCAACGTGCCGGGCATGCTGATTGTCGTCGGCGGCACGTTTGCCACGGCCTTCATCAAATTTACCCTGGGGGACGTCTTCAATTCGATCAAAGTCGCCATGAAGGCCTTCCTTTTCAAGCTGGAGCCTCCCGAAGAGATCATCAAGACCATGATCGGATATGCCAAAATGGCCAAAAAGGAAGGGCTCATTTCCCTCGATCAGGAAAACCCCAAGGATCCCTTCATGGCCAAGGCCCTTCGCTATTTATCCGACGGTTACGACGAACACTTGATCGAGGAAATGCTCAACAAGGAAATTCGTCTGACGGTGGCGCGCCACATCACGGGGCAGGGGGTCTTCAAGGGCATGGGGGATTCGGCGCCGGCCTTCGGCATGATCGGAACCCTGATCGGTCTCGTCCAGATGCTGAGCAGCATGAGCGACCCGGCCACTATCGGCCCCTCCATGGCCGTGGCCCTCCTGACCACCCTCTACGGCGCCCTGATCGCCAATTTCATCTGCCTCCCCCTGGCGGACAAGCTGGCCCTGCGCAGCCAGCAGGAGCAGCAAACCAAGCTGATCATTCGGGAAGCCGCCGTGGGGATCAACCAGGCACTCTCGCCCATGGTGCTGGAGGAGTCGCTCAAAATCTACCTGGCGCCCACGGCGCGCAGGAAAAAAAGCAAGAAAGCGCCGGATGGCGCTGAACCGGTCAAGGAAGCCGCCTGACCATGCGCGAGGCGTTCATCCCGGATAGCCCGCCGATCGACAAAGGGGCGCCCAAATGGATGGTGACCTTCGGGGACCTGATGAGCCTCCTGCTGTGTTTTTTTGTGCTGTTGTTGTCCTTTTCGGAAATGGACCGCCAGAAATACAAACTGGTGGCCGGCTCGCTGGCCCAGGCGTTCGGTATCCAGCGCAAGGAACGGGTCCAGGACACCCCCAAGGGGGCCTCCATGGTAGCCCTGAATTTCGACCAGGAGATCGTCCCCCGTTACCTGCGCGAAGAGTATATCGCCATGCAGGCCATGGAAGCCCTCGGGGAGGAGCTTAAAAAGGCCCTGGAGGGCAAGCTGGAAGGGCTCGAGGACAAGGTGGAAATCGAAGTCCAGGGCAACCAGACCATCATCCGCCTTCAGGGCGGCGCGACATTCGACTCCGGACGTGCCAAGATCAAGACCCAAATGGTACCGGGGCTCGAGGAAATCGGGCGGCGTCTGCGGGATACCGAAGGGGATATCATTATCGCCGGGCACACGGACAATGTTCCCATCATCGGCGGGCGATTCGAATCGAACCTCAAGCTGTCCACCGGACGCGCCGCCGAAGTGGCCGAATTCATGATCGGCGCGGTGGGCATTGCCCCCGAACGGATATCCACCATGGGCTTCGGGGAATACCGGCCGGCCTATCCCAACGATAGCGCAAAAGGGCGCGAGCGCAACCGCCGGGTAGAAATCATTTTGACAGCCCTGCCCAAGGCCTTGGCGGAAACCGGTCCGCAGCAAAGCCCTACGCCGGTGAATCACGATCCGCCGCCCAAAGCATCCGGTTTGTGAGCCCCGGCCGGACCGGCGGAAGGTGTTCAATGGCGGTGTCCTGTGGTAAACTAGATTTCCCGGGTATCCACAAAACAAAAGCTTTTGATCCACAGATGACGCAGATTAACGCAGATTAA
>CAYMQN010000310.1:0-3461 GCA_964392545.1 uncultured Desulfobacteraceae bacterium | reverse complement strand
GCCCGTCGGCTGCGGCCTTGCCAGGAACCAAAATCTACCCCTTCTGGACGGACACTTTTTAGATCAATCCGTATAAGGCATCTTTCGGCCCCTGGCCAGTCGCCGGTGAACCGGTTCCCCGAATGGGAATGAAAAGCACCTTTGGCGGGTCGCGAAGGGGTAATATTGAGACGATTCGCTAAAAAGCTCCCGTCGACAAGAACTTACCACGAAGAAATCGAACCGCATCCCTAACGTCCGGGCTTCTCCGGGATGAGCTTGTCCGGCGGCGCCATGGGCTCGCCGGTCTCCAGGGAAGTGTAGGGATCCACACCACCGTCCTCCTCGCCGGCCAGTTCGTCGGCACTGGGTTCCTCTGGCCGGCCGCTGTCCGGCCGCCGCTCGCGCCGCTCCCAAGGCTGGCGGTCGATGCGGATGCTGTCCACGACTTCTTCGAGATCCAGCACGTCGTGAATGATCTCGAGCAGGATCTGATGCTTGACATGGCTGGGCAAAAGCCCCTCGAGGTAGACCACGCCATCCTCGCAGGAAATGACCAGTTCCTCGGTCTCCACCCGGCCGTCGGTCTGGAGTTCGTCGAGGATCATCTCGCGCATTTCATCGTCCGTCAGCTCGCCTTCGCCGGTGGCCACCGCCGGCGTCTCGATGCCGCCTTGGTCGAACTTTTCCCGCATCCCGGCACATTTCACACAGTAGCGTGTCCAGGGGACGGCTTTCAGGCGCTGTACCCGGATGGGCTGCCGGCAGGCCTCGCAGCGGCCGTAGTCGCCCTCGGCCATGCGGGTCAGGGCCGTGTCGATGTTGCGGATTTCGGCCTGCACGGCTTCGCTGCGCTGCTCCACCCCACGGGACATGGTCTCCTTGCTGGCGTTTTCCTCCAATTCCTTTTCCGGCTCATTGAGGTCCTGCAAGGTTCGTTTCAGGGTATCGCGCAGGTCGATCAGCTCGGCGCGGCGCGCGGTCAACCCGTCCCGCAGTTCCGCGTATACGGCTTTGTCCATCGTCTTCTTGGCCATCGGCTGTCCTCCCGGTTGGAAGATTGAGGCACTCGTAAAAAGACCGCTTTCCCGTTGGGACGTCATTCCGGCGAAAGCCGGAGTCCTTGGATATCAAAGTGTTGGAGATTCCGGAGCGCGTCCGGAATGACAGATAAAACACTTTCTACGAGACCATCGGGGTTATCAAAGCTGCCATGCCCTTTAGGATGGCTCACAGGGCCTCGAGCGTAAATACCAGCGATCCTGTATTTTGCCCGATCGCGGCCCAACGGCCGCTACGGTGAAAGCAGGGGCGACCTTCCGTGTCTGGCAGCGGCGCTTACAGGATCGACCCGATTCCCGAACCTGCCGCCATGCGGTTAGTTGCTTGCCATGAGGCATGATCGCGACAAGGCGGCGGCCACCACCCCCCGCCGTGATGCACTTTGCGCCAAGGATGCTTCCCGTCGGCGCTTCCTGGGATGGACGCTGTGGGGCGCCATCGGCCTGCTGGACTATCTGTTCACCGTGCAGTCGCTGCTCGAGACATCCGAACCGTTTCACATCGTTTCCGGCTACCGCAGCCCGGAGACCAACGCCCGCCTGCGGCGGGCAGGTATCGGGGCCGCCCCCAACAGCTATCACCTCAAAGGCCAGGCGGTGGACCTGTGGTTGCCGGGTTCCGCTACCACGGCCCTGCACAAAGCGGCCCTCGCCGCCCGGCGCGGGGGCGTGGGTTACTATCCGGACCGCCATTTCGTGCATCTCGACGTGGGGCCGGTGCGACACTGGTCGACATCATAAATGAAAGTCATCGACAAAAAGGAGGTCACATGAACCTTGCAGACCGTCTCAACAATGCCTTTCGGCCCTATGGCATAGGGCTGCTCATCGTCTGCCTGGCCCTTTTCCTGGCACCCGCCGCCGGCAGCGCCGCGAAGGGACCCGCCGACCTGACGGAGCTGGCCGCCGAGGTCCAGCACTGCGTCGTCAACATTTCCACCACCCAGACG
Source organism: uncultured Desulfobacteraceae bacterium (assembly GCA_964392545.1). Lineage (GTDB taxonomy): Bacteria > Desulfobacterota > Desulfobacteria > Desulfobacterales > UBA5852 > JABZFP01. The sequence continues at coordinate 1,471 of CAYMQN010000310.1, read as the reverse complement.
ATAACCGCCGGCCGCATGCCTTTCCAGGGCGGAAATCCGGCCCTGCGGGAGTTTTTCGAACATTTCTTCGGCCAGCAGATGCCCCAGGCCCAGCGCGAGACCACGGCCCTGGGATCCGGCTTCATCATCGACAAGGCGGGCCTGATCCTTACCAACAACCACGTGGTCGCGGACGCCGAGGAAATCAAGGTGCGTCTGGAGGATGAAAAGGAATACGATGCCACGGTGGTCGGCACCGACCCCCAGACCGACCTGGCCCTCATCCAGGTGAAGCCCGACCGCAATTTTCCGAAACCCGCCAAGCTCGGCGACTCGGACGCCCTTCAGGTGGGGGCCACCGTCATGGCGGCAGGCAATCCCTTCGGTCTGGGCCACACCGTTACCTCCGGCATCCTGAGCGCCAAGGGCCGCATCATCGGCGCCGGCCCCTACGACGATTTCCTGCAGACCGACGCCGCCATCAACCCCGGCAACAGCGGGGGACCGCTGTTCAACATGCAGGGTGAGGTGATCGGCATCAACACCGCCATCGTGGCCCGGGGCCAGGGCATCGGCTTTGCCATTCCGGTCAACATGGCCGTCGATCTCATGCCTCAGCTCAAGGCGGGCAAGGTGGTCCGCGGATGGCTGGGGGTCATGATCCAGGACGTGAACCAGGCCCTGGCCCAGGCCCTGGGCCTCGAAAACACCCAAGGGGTGCTGATCTCCGACACGGTGGCCGACGCTCCGGCGGCCCAGGCCGGCCTCCAGCGCGGCGACGTGATCCTGGCGCTCGACGGGAAGACCGTTAAAAACGCACACGATCTGTCGAGCATGGTGGCCGGTATCGAACCCGAGACCACCGTCGAGGTCACCGTCCGCCGGGACGGAAAGCGCAAGACGGTTCCCGTAACCTTGGGCACCAAGCCCAACGGCGAGGAAAACGCGACGCCCTCGGAGGACACCTCCCGGCAGAATTGGGGCATGATCGTCCAGGAGCTGACCCCGCAATTGGCCCAACGCCTGGGCTTCGACCGCAACGAGACGGGTATCGTCGTCACGAAAGTGCAGCCCGGCAGCCCCGCGGCCGACGCCGGCCTGCGGCCGGGGGACATCATCAAGGAAGCCAACCGTGAAGACGTGGCCAGCGTCCAGGACTTCACCGCGGCCCTCGAGGCCACGGACGACAAGGACAGCCTCCTGCTCCTGCTCAAACGCGGCCAGGCCGCCTTCTACAGCGTGCTCCAGCGGGAGGGGTAACGGCGGTCATCGGTCATTGGATACGGCGGTGAGGATTGGCGGGCCGTCGGGATCGCTATCGCTATCGGAATCGGGATCGAAGCGTTTTTGAACTTCAAAAGCCGACTACGACCACGACAACGACAACGAGAAAACACTCTTAGGTTTGTCATTCCCGGGCGTGACCCGGGAATCCAGATAAATTTTATTCACCTTTATTTTAACAAAGAGGAAAGATTTTTTTAAAACTTTT
>CAYMQN010000309.1:0-3478 GCA_964392545.1 uncultured Desulfobacteraceae bacterium | reverse complement strand
ATGCCTGACGACACCGCATACACCAAGCTGCGCGAGACGGCCGAGCGCATTGCCGCCGAGGAACCGGTGGCGCTGAGCGAGGACGACCGCCTGGAGCTTCTGGGCCTGACCCACGAGCTCGAGCTGGCCCGCATCGAACTGGAAAACCAGAACGAGGAGCTGCGCAAGGTGGCCCGCGAGCTGGAGGCCGTGCGCGACGAATATCACGACCTCTACGAAAACGCCCCCGTGGCTTTCGTGGCCCTGAACGGCAGGGGGCTCGTGCAGCGGGCCAACGTCGTGGCCCGCCAGCTTTTAGGGGGCCACGAGGCCTCCCCCATTGGGCGCGGTTTTTCGCAATTCGTGGCCGGCGAGGACCAGAGCCGCTACTTCCGGTCCATGCGCAAGGTGGCCGCCACCAACCGCCTCCAGGCCTTCGACCTGCGGCTCGGCGGGCAGGGACCCGCCCTGGTCCACGTGCACGTCCAGGCCGCGCCCAAATTCGACGCCGAGGGGGATTTCCAATACTGGCACCTGGCCTTCTTCGACATCTCGGACCTGCGCCGCCGGGAAGCCGAGCTGGCCCAGGCCCACGCCCAGCTGGAAATGGCGGCCCGGGCGGCCCAACTCGGCACCTGGAACTTCGACCTCGAAAAGGGCACCACGCGCTGGGACCGGGGCCTCTACCGCCTGCTGCGCCTGAAGCCCCGGGAAGGCCCGGAAGACGGCAATTATTTCTTCGAATTCATCCACCCCGACGACCGCCAGGGCCTTTTGGCCGGCCTGCAGCACCTGCTGGGCCAGGGCGACGACGCCATCCGCGAGGAATTCCGCGTGGTGCGGGCCGACGGGAAGGTCCGCTGGCTGGCCGCCCGGGGCTGGATCTTCCGCGACGCCTACGGCCGGGCGCGCTACGTCGCCGGGATCAACTTCGACATCACCGAGCGCAAGCAGGCCGAGGAGACCGTGCGCCTGGCGCAGCTCCAGATGGCCCGCCAGCTCTCGGAGACCGAGCGGGCCAACCAGGAGCTCTCCCAGTACGCCTACGCCGTCTCCCACGACCTCAAGGAACCCCTGCGGGCCGTGCGCAACTACGCCGATTTTCTCTACGAGGACCTGGCCGACACCCTCACCGGGGAGCAGAAGAAATACCTCGACGGCATGCGCAAGGCCGTCCGGCAGGGCGACGCGCTGATCGACGACCTCCTGAGCCTCTCGCGCATCGACAACATGGAACTGGACCGCGAAAAGGCCGACGTGCCCGGGATCGTCAAGGAAATCCGCTCCCTGCTGGGGCCCGCCGACGATCTGGAGATCGAGGTCGAATCCACCTGGCCCGACTTCTACGCCGATCACATGGTGCTCAAGCAGATCCTGCAGAACCTGATTTCCAACGCCGCCAAGTTCAACCGCCGCAACCCGCGGCGGGTTCGGGTGGGCTGGCAGCCGGCCCCGGAGGACTGCATCGAGATCAGCGTGCGCGACAACGGCATCGGCATCGCGCCCCAATATCACGATCAGATCTTTCGCATCTTCCAGCGTCTGCACACCCGGAAGGAATACGAGGGCACCGGCATCGGCCTGGCCATCGTGCGCAAAGCCGCCCACAAGCTGGGCGGCAGCGTGCGTCTGGAGTCCGAGCCGGAGGGGGGGAGTACCTTTTACGTTCTGCTGCCAAGGGAGATGAAAGACAGCCCGCAATAAAAACATACGCGTTGTCGTTGTCAGTGGAGCGAAGCGGAACGGTTGTCGTAATCGTAATCGATGGGGTATAATTGAACATCAAAACACGATTACGACTACGACAACGACAACGAACATGATTACGACAGGCATATGATATCTACCTCGAGCGGAGACGGAATCCTATCCATGAACGACGAGAAAATGACCTTCCTCCTGGTGGAGGACAGCGAGCACGATGTCCTGGCCTTTCGGCGGGCCTGGCGCGATAACGGCATCGCCCACGAGCTGCGGGTGGTGCGCGACGGCCGGGAATGCCTGGACTATCTGCAGGGCCATGATCCCTACGAGGGGCGGGAAGATCTACCGCGGCCGGACGTGATCGTGCTCAACGATCACCTGCCCAAAATGAACGGCCAGTCCGTGCTGGCCGCGCTCCAGCAAAACGAGGCCTTGGCCGCCATCCCGGTGATCGTTTTCACGGCCTCGCAGAGCCCCCGCAAGGAGCTGCACAGCTATGCCAGATGCGCCAACGCCTATATCGTGAAACCCATGACCTATGAAGACCTCTCCCGCACCGTGCGCCGCCTGTGCCGTTTCTGGGAGCTGGTGGAAATACCGGAGACGCCCTCATGAACCGAACCAGTGACTTGCCCCCGTTGCGGATCCTGCTGGTGGAAGACAGCGAACACGACCAGTTGGCCTTTCAGCGGGCCCTCGACAAATCCGATGCCCCGTTCCATCTGACCCTCTGTCAGCGGGGCGAGGACGCGCCCCGGGCCATGCAGGGCGGCAGCGATGCCTTCGACATCCTGGTGATGGATCAGAACCTGCCGGGCATGAACGGGCTGGAGACCTACCGCGCCTTGAAGCAGAAAACCGACCTCCCACCGGTGGTCATGCTGACCGGGGCCGGGTCGGAATACCTGGCCGTGGAAGCGCTCAAGGCCGGGATGGACGACTACATCATCAAGGACGCCAACCAGGGGTACCTGCAGCTTCTGCCCCTCAAACTGCACGACGTCAAGCGGCGCTTCGACGATCGACAGGCCCGCCGCCAGGCCCAGGCCCAGTTGAGGGACGCCTACGACGCCCTGGAGGAGATGGTGGCCCAGCGCACCCACGAACTGGCCATGACCGTGGAGTCCCTTCAGATGGAAGTCTACGAACACAAACGCACGGCCGAGGCCCTGCGGGAATCCCAGAAGGCCCTGCGCACCCTCACCCTCAAGATCGTCGACACCCAGGAAAACGAGCGCCGCCTCGTGGCCAAGGAGCTCCACGACAGCATCGGGGCCAGCCTGGCGGCCATCAAATACGCGGTCGAGGGACGTCTGCTGGGCATGCAGGAGGCCCCCCCGGAAGACACGATCTCCCTGGAAAAGGTGGCCGAGCACCTGAGCGAAACCATCCGGGAGGTGCGCCGGATCTCGGCCTGCCTGCGGCCCGCCATGATCGACGATCTCGGCCTGCTGTCCACGGTGGAGTGGTACTGCCGTCAAAACCGCGAAATGTATGCCGACGCCCGCGTCGAAGCCCACTTCGACATCGCCGAACACGAAGTGCCCCAATCGAGCAAGATCGTGATCTACCGCGTGCTCCAGGAAGCCGTGAACAATGCCCTCAAACACGGCCAGGCCGAAACCGTGCGCGTGCACTTGACCAGAACGGCCGACGACGTCCGCATGTGCGTGGAGGACGACGGCTGCGGGTTCGACCCCGAACGCGCCCGGATCGACCGCACGGGCCTGAGCGGCTTCGGCCTGGAGGGCATGCAGGACCGCGCCGCCATGGCCGGAGGCCGGCTGTCCATCGA
>CAYMQN010000308.1:0-3482 GCA_964392545.1 uncultured Desulfobacteraceae bacterium | reverse complement strand
CCACATCAATCGCGCCTGACGTTGTTTAGCCGGTCGCTGCGCGCACTGGCGCAGGCCAATCTGCGGGTTTTCGCAGCGGCGTCCTCGATCGGCGCCCTGACGTATGTGCTCGACGACGCCCGGCTCGATAAGGCGGCCGCAATCATGCAGGCCTGTTTCGAGTTCGTCGGAAATCAGACACCTTTAAAAGCTGAATTTACCGTTGCGCAGGGAACCATGCGGCGACCCGGACACAAGTAGGAAGGGAATGGAAACCATTGCCATGTACTGGGAACCGCAGATCAAGACCTACGGTTTCCAAGTTGTAAAAAATCTGGCGCTCTATACGTACAGGCTGCCGCCTGAACTGCCGGACGAATGGATGCGCGCGATCAAGCGCATTGAAGATGAGCCAAACCGTTTCCATCTATTGTACACCCAGTTGAGGGAATCATCGGAACTTGATTTGCGGCTGCTTTGCGATCCTGAGCAGGGCATTTCCATGGCACGCCGGATAGCGGCGGAAATACCGGCGGCGACAGGTGGCGGGCCCCGGGTCACAGTTCCGGTAGAACTGATTTTCTTCCAGGGGCCTCATTTCGGGGACCGGTTCGGCATCGCTGATTTTACCTACAAAGCCCTCAAGGCAAAAAAGGACTGGTTACTGGCGGCGGTTTTCGCATGTAATTCTATCTACTTGATTTTTCCCGAAGGGATGGCGGACGAGACCAGCACCTGCTTGTCGGCCGCTTTCCGGATACCGGGTTGAATAAATATGAAAGAGAAGCTTCTCAAAGAAATTGATTGGCGGATGAAGGTTTTTGATTCCTTGTCCTTCCCTACCTTGGTGATGACGCCCGATAAGATAATTGTTGCCGGCAACCAGGTGTTCTTCGATAAATTTAATACCACCCTCGAAGACATCGTGGGGAAAGCCTGCTACGAAGTTTTCTACAAAACACGGCAATGCCCGAATAAGGAATGCCCGCTGCAGAGGGTGATAGCTGAACGCAAAGGGCAGAACATGCTCCACAGCGTTACCACCAAGTCCCGGAAAAAACTCTGGGAGGATCGGGTTTTTTCGCCGATTCTCGGCGATGACGGCGAGGTGGCCTACATTCTCGAGAGCGTGCGGGACGTCACCCGGGTCAAGAACCTGGAGATTGCGCTCAAGGAGACCGAGGCCTTTTTGGAAAAGATTATCACGGCCTCGCCCATTGCCATTGCGGTCGCAGACCGCTACGGTAATCTCCTCTTGATGAACCCTGTCGCCCAGGAGCTGTTCGGGTATTCCAGCTGGGAAGCCGCCACAAAGGTCAGAGCGGCGGACCTTTATCCCGAGGGGGTCGCCGCAGAAATCCAAGAGCGCCTCAAAGGCGAAACGTTTGGAGGTAAAGGCAAACTGCACGGTATGAACACCTCCATTCTGAAATCAGACGGTGAAGAAATCCCCGTTGAGCTAACGGCTTCCATTATCTACGAGGACGGGGAAGAGATTGCCGTCGTCGGCATCTACACCGACCTGCGGGAAAAACTGGCTGTCGAAAAAAAGCTGCGGGAAACACGGGCAAGGTTGGCGCAGGCGGAAAAGATGGCGTCCATCGGCAAGCTGGCCGCCGGCATTGCTCACGAAATCAACAATCCCCTGACCGGCATTCTGTTCTACGCGGAAATGAAGCAGGCCGAATTGACGGCGGACGACCCGGAACGGGGAGAGGTCGCGGCGGTTATCGAAGACGTTAACCGTTGTCGGGATATAGTCAAAAACCTGCTTGCCTACAGCCGCCAGTCGAACCCAACCAAAGAGATCGTCCAGCTCAACGAAATCATAGACCAGAGTCTGGCCCTTATTCGCGATCCGAAAGCGTTGAGGAATATTGAAATTGTCAAAGAGATCTACGCGGACAAAATGTTGGTTCACGTGGATCGGAACCAGATCTGCCGGGTGATTATCAACCTGGTCATGAATGCCGTAGCGGCCATGGAAAACGCCGGCACACTGACGTTTCGAACGTATCGGGATGCGGCGCGGGAGCAGGCGGTGCTGGAAATTGAAGACAGCGGGTGCGGGATACCCAAGGAACATTTACCCCGGATATTCGATCCTTTTTTCACGACCAAGGAACTCGGCGAAGGTACCGGGCTGGGATTAAGCACGGTGTATGGACTCGTCCGGGAGAACAAAGGGTCGATTGAAGTAAAACAGACCAGCGAAACAGGAACGACGTTCCGGGTGGAATTGCCCCTATTCCACTTGATGGAGAGTAGCGCGCAGGAACCTTAAGGGTGGGGCACCATGCAATGGCCTCCTTTCGGGTGCCGATCCCTTTGCCCGGCTGTGGGACGCACGCGGATCGGGATTGATGTTTTGGTCTGTTGGGGGCTTGTCATCCGGGCGCCACAACAACTGAAACCGCAGCCCCTGGGTTGCCTGCAACCAAGGAAAGCTTCCGTGTCCAGATCGGACTCTGCAATGAAAACCCCGGACGAAAACCCGTCGGCCCTTTTTACCAAACCGAGCGTCCTGGTCATTGACGATGAAAAGCGTATTCGCGATTCCTGCCTGAAGATGCTCACCGGCGAAGGTCATGAAGTCGCCGCGGCGGAAACCGCCGAAGCCGGCATACGGATGGTCAAAAACAGGCACTTTGACATCATCCTGCTGGACCTGATGATGCCGGGGATATCGGGGATGGATGCACTGGTAGAGATTCGCACCGTTCATCCTGACACGGTGGTGATTGTCATTACCGGGTATGCCACCTTGGAGCACTCGATCGAGGCCATGAAAAAGGGGGCCTTCGATTTTCTCTCTAAACCGTTTTCACCCGGCGACCTGCGTATCGTGATTAACAAGGCCGTCGAACATACGCGTACGCTTAAGGATATTGCCACCGAAAAGTCCCGCATGCGGGTGATGATCAATCAACTGAACGACGGGGTCATGACCACGGATAATCAGAAACGGATTGCCCAGGTCAACCCGGCTTTTTTAAAGATGATCGGATACCATGAACCACGCCCGATCGGTCGAACCGTTGACGAGATTGTGGGCATTCCATCGATCAACGCCATGATCGACCGGGTCCTGGAGGCCCCGGCCGATGAATCCATCGAGGTGTCTGAGGAGGTGTGCCTGGAACCGGGCACAAATAACGCGGAAATCATCCTTGGCGCCAACTGCGTACCGTTCAGGGATCGCCTTGGGCGAAATCTGGGAACCATTACCGTCCTGCATGACATCACAACGTTGAAACGCATGGACCAGCTGAAATCGGATTTTGTCGCCATGGTCGCGCACGAAATCCGCAGCCCGATGAATTCGGTCCTGACGCAGTTGAAAGTGGTGCTGGACGGTTTGGCCGGTGAAACGACCCTGAAGCAGAGAGATATTCTGGGCAGGGCCGCGGAGAAGATCGCCGCCTTGAGCAAACTCGCTTCGGAATTGCTGGATTTGGCCAAAATTGAATCCGGGCTGATTACCCAGGAGCGCGAAGAAATCC
>CAYMQN010000307.1:0-3499 GCA_964392545.1 uncultured Desulfobacteraceae bacterium | reverse complement strand
TGGCGCGGCGGGTCCACTCCTCCGGGTCGCGGTAGAGGCGGCCTACCGCTTCCTGACCCTCCAGATAGGACCGGTAGTCGGCCAGCACGAAGAACTTGTCGGCACCGAGCAGCTTGTCCACGATGGGCGCAAAGAGGCCGGGGTCCCCGGAAGAGAAGGCGTCCCGGGCGATCATGTCCAGCACCGTCCTGAGCTCAGGATCATTGTCGTAAAAGCGGCGGGGCGCGTACCCTTTCCGGCGCAGGTCGCTGATCTCCTCGGCGGTGCGGCCGAAGATAAACATGTTTTCTTCCCCGATCTCCTCCAGCATCTCCACGTTGGCGCCGTCCAGGGTGCCGATGGTGAGGGCGCCGTTCAAGGCGAATTTCATGTTGCCGGTGCCCGAGGCCTCGAAGCCCGCCGTGGAAATCTGCTCCGAGAGGTCGGTGGCGGGGATGATGCGCTCGGCCTGGGAGACGCAATAGTTGGGAAGGAAGACCACCTGCAGGCGCCCGGCGGCGTCCGGGTCGTTATTCACCACGGCGGCCACGGCGTTGATCAGGCGGATGATCCGTTTGGCCATGGTGTAGCCCGGCGCGGCCTTGCCCCCGAAGAACACGGTGCGGGGGGTGAATTCCCCGCCCGGATCCGCTTTGATGCGGTTGTAAAGCGTAACCACATGGAGCAGGTTGAGCAGCTGGCGCTTGTATTCGTGGATGCGCTTGACCTGGACGTCGAACATGGCCTCCAGATTGCACTCAATTCCCACCTTGCGCTGCACATAGTCGGCCAAGCGCTGTTTGTTGGCCCGCTTGACCGCTTGCCAGCGCGCCCGGAAGCCGGCGTCCGCGGCCTGGGGTTCGAGTTCGCGCAGTTGCGCCAGGTGGCAGCGCCAGTCGGCGGACAGGGTTTCGTCGATCAGGGCCGCCAGGTCCGGGTTGCACTGGTGTAGCCAGCGCCGGGGGGTGATGCCGTTGGTCACGTTGCGGAAGCGATCCGGGAAGGCGGCATTGAAATCGGAGAAGACCGTCTCCCTGAGGATATCGGTGTGCATGGCGGCCACCCCGTTGACCGAGAAACTGCCCACGATGGCCAGGTGGGCCATGCGCACGGCCTTTTCCGAGCCCTCCTGGATGATCGACAGGCGCGCCCGGCGTTCCCCCGCCGCGGGATCGGCGGGGTCTTGCGGCGCCGCCTGTTCCAGGAAACGGTGATTGATCTCGTAGATGATCTGCAGGTGCCGGGGCAGCACCCGTTCGATCAATGCACAGGGCCAGGTTTCCAGGGCTTCGGGCAGGACGGTGTGGTTGGTGTAGGCAAAGACCCGGGTGCAGACGGCCCAGGCCGGATCCCATTCCAAGCCTTCCTCGTCCATCAGCATGCGCATCAGCTCCGCGATGGCGATGGCGGGATGGGTGTCGTTCAATTGGATGGCCACCATCTCCGGCAGCTTGTCGAAGGTCGCGTGGTGCTTCTTGTAGCGGCGCAGAATGTCCTGCAGGGTGGCGGCCACGAAGAAGTACTGCTGGCGCAGCCGCAGCTCGCGGCCGATGGGCGCCTCGTCGCGGGGGTAGAGCACTTTGGAGATGACCTCGTCGTGGATTTTGGCCTCCACCGCGCCGATGTAGTCGCCGGTGTTGAAATCGGCCAGGTTGAATTCGGTGTCCGAGCGGGCCGACCACAGCCGCATGTTGATGGCCTGGCCGTTGCGAAACCCCGGTACGAGCAGGTCGCAGGCCATGGCCAGGACCTTTTCGGTGTCCACCCAGCTGTGGCGCAGCCGCCCCTGGTCGTCGCGCCACTGGTGCACCCGGCCGTAAAACTGAACCTCGTGCAGAAACCGGCCGCGGTCGAACTCCCAGGGGTTGCCCCGCTGGGTCCAGTTGTCCGGGCGCTCCACCTGGGCGCCGTTTTCGATCACCTGATGGAACATGCCGTAGTCGTAGCGGATGCCGTAGCCGTAGCCCGAAATCCCCAGGGTGGCCATGGAATCCAGGTAGCAGGAGGCCAGGCGACCCAGGCCGCCGTTGCCCAGCCCTGCATCCCACTCCACCTCGGCCAGGTCGGCCAGCTCCAGGCCGAATTCCTGCAAGGCTTCCCGGGCCGTTTCGTACAACCCGAGACAATGCAGGTTGTTGATCAGCGACTTGCCGGGCAGGTATTCCATGGACAGGTAATAGACGCGCTTGCACTGATCGTCGTAGTAGGAGCGTTGGGTTCGGAGCCATTGGTCGATCATGCGGTCCCGCACGGCCAGGGCCAGCCCGTGGTAATAGTTGAAGGTGCTGCGCCGGGCGTAGTCGAGCCCCAGGCTGGAAACGATATGGCGTACGATGTCCCGTTTCAGCCCGGCCGCGGTGTCGGCTTCGTGGCACCCGCCATCCCATTCGAAGGCGGCCTTGGAAAGCTCCGGAAAGGCCCCTGTCTTCGATGCCTTCTTGGGACGTTTGCCTGCCATGGTGTCCTCCTCTCATAGCCGTTTTGTCAGGTGGTTGCTGAACTGTCAGGCTGAAAACTGTTTGTCTGCGATGGTAACGACTTGGTTCGCTGTAAAAGCAAAGACACCTAAGGTAGCCAGCACGGGACGGTAGGTTGCGGCGCGGATGTCAGCTGAGCGAGAAGATGTGACGGAGTTGGGAAGATGCCTTGGATATCGTTTATATCACAGAAACGACCCGGGAATGAAGTTTTTCGGCTTCCGGTGTGTCGGGCCGCAACCGATTTATTCATCGATGGCGATCACCTGGCCGGCACCGCCTGCGATGCAGCGATCGGGATACCGGCGTAGTATGCCCTCCTTGTGGATCGTGCAGTGGGTCGCACAAATCAGACCGAAGGGCGTGAGGGATTCCGGCCGGTTGCCGTGCAGGCCGCCGATGATGCCGTAGATGTTGCCGAAGTGGGCCGCCGCATCGACGATATGGTCCATGCTGGGGTGGGAACAGCCCGCCACGATGACGATGCCCCGGGTCGTTGCGACGCACAGCGACTGCTCGATGCCGTCCAGTTCCCCTGTGGAATGGAGGCCGTCGTAGAGGGTTCGGCGCTGGTCGATCGCGATCACTTCGCGGGCGTTTCGCACACCCCGGAACGAATGCGGCACCCAGACGCGAACCGCATTGTTGCGCTCGAGAAATGCGGCCAATCCGCCGGTGTGGTCGAAATGGGCATGGGAGATGAAAACGTCTTGGACGGCCGCGGGATCGATCCCCAGCGTGTCCAGGTTCGAAAGCAGGATCCGGCCGCTGGCGCCCGTATCGAACAGGATCGTCCGGCCATGGGCTTCCACCAGCGCCGCGAAGCCCCAGTCGGCTTGCAGCTCTTTGCGATAGGCGGTGTTGTCATAGACAATTGTAAGTTTCATCGGGAGCTCCTTTTATAAGACATAACTCAATTATAAATGCAGCCCACTGCAAATCGCAAGGCCTATAAATCTGTGTTGATCGCCATCCATCCGTATCCCCTTCGCCCATCCATAAGTTGCACAGAAAAAAGGGCCCGCTGCCTCGAAACCAGTGCA
>CAYMQN010000306.1:0-3501 GCA_964392545.1 uncultured Desulfobacteraceae bacterium | reverse complement strand
CATCCTGGATGTAGGGCCCGCAGCCTGTGATCAACAGGAGCAATCCGAGAAGGATGGCTCCGGTGGTTAGGCGTCTATCGATGGGATAGCGTTGCGTCATTGGTCCTTGGTTTTATCGTTGTCGTTGTCGTGTTCGTTGTCGTAATCGTCTTTTCCAAAATGAATTAAAACCCTTCGATTACGATTACGACAGCCTTTCCGCTATCGCTCCACTGACAACGACAACGATTCGGAAACGGATTTCCTTGCAGCAACGAGGATTTTCGGTCCTGGTCAAGGCCGCACAAGGGTTTTGTGGTGAGGCGTACGCCGGTACGCCGCAGCCGCAAAACCCGCTACGACCGGCCGACCAGGGCCGAAAAGACCGTTTCTGCAAGGAAATCAGCGGTGGGCGACGCTATCCTTAATCCGCTTCACATGCCCCCGCCCCAGCCCCTTGACCTCGCAGCCCAGCTCGAAATAGCGCCGGATCTGCTTGTCGTCGAGCAGGTTGAAGCAGTCGATCACCGCCGCCGGGCGGCCGGTCATGGCCACCACCGCGTCGGGATCCAGCCCGCGGTAGGCCTTGTGGCCCACGGCCAGCACCACAGCGTCCACTCCGGCCAGGGCCGTCTCCAGGTCTTGGCATACCGACAGGTCTTTCAAGCCCTCCTGGTTGCGGAAAAAGCGGGCCATGGAATGGCCCGGAGACGGGTAGCTGTCCTGCTTTTCGAGCTCCCACCAGCGCTTGACGTAAGGGTCGTGCACCACGACATCGGCCCCCATTTCGGTCAATTTGCGCACGATGAGTTCGGAGCCGCTGTAGCGGGTATCGCCCACGTCCTGCCGGTAGGAGGCGCCCAGGAGGGCAATGCGCGAGGCCGCCACGATCTTGCCCATGTTGCGCAGGGCGTCGCGCACGAGTTGCACGGCGTGCAGGGCGCGGGTGTCGTTGATATCGATGGCCATGGGGGTCAGCTTGAAAATGTCGTCCTCGAAACCCATCAGGGTGTTGTAGGACCAGACCCCCAGGCCCCCGTCCTTGGGCAGGCAGTAGCCGCCGATGCCCGGCCCCGGAAAGATGATGTTGGAATGGGTGGGGCGCACCTTGATGGCCTCCACCACCTTGGTGAGGTCCACGCCGTTGCGCTCGGCGAACAGGCTCCATTCGTCCAGGAAGGCCAGCAGAGTGGCCCGGTAGGCATTTTCGACGATCTTGCAGGTTTCGCTCTCGATGGGGCGGTCCAGGACGGTCAGGGGAAAGCGCTCGACATTGAGGATCCGGGACAGAAAGCCGACCACCTTGTCCCGGGCCGCGGAATTGATCCCGCTGCATACCCGCCAGAAATCCCGGATGGAGGCCACGTATTCGCGGCCCGGCATGACGCGCTCGAAGCTGTGGGCCAGGCAGGGCTCGGCCTCCTTCAAACCGCGGGCCTCGAAAGCCTTCTTGATGATCGGGTAGGCCACATACTCGGTGGTCCCGGGGGGGACCGTGGTTTCGATCAGCACCAGGCATTCCGGCGCGATCTTCTCGCCGATGACCTTGAGACTCTCCTCCAGGGCCTTGATGTCGGCGTGCCCCTGGCGCACGTCGCCCAGGGTTTCCTTGAAATAATCGCACTGCACGTCCACCACCACGATGTCGGCCAGGCTGAGGGCATCGTAGGTGTAGGTGGCCGTAAGCGTCTTCTTCTCCGTGACGCAGCGTTGGATGAGCGGCGCCACCTCGGGATCTTCGGCCTCCACCGGGGCGCGCCCCTGGTTGAGGTAGGGAATCTTCCAGAAGGAGCGCACCGAGGGACGCTGCATGCCGATGACGAAGTAGGCGGGGGCGCCGCTTGGCTTGTCCACGGCGTCGGCCACCACCCCGGCCATGACGGCCCCCACGAAACCCACCCCCATGACCACCACGATCTCGCGGCCGAGAGCGCGCTGTTCGTCCACGAGGCCCTTCAGCCGAGCGAGTTCACGTGCATAATCCTCCTCCGGGGGCAGCGCAAACGCCTCGCCGTTGGGGGACTGGGACAACAAGGGATCCGGGGAATTCTGCGTCATGAGAGGCGTCCTTTCTTGCTGCGTGTTGTATTCCCTGGCTTGACCAGGGAATTCGTTGTCGTTGCCGCTCCCAAATCGCGCCTGCTTGCAGGCGCACGGATGCCCGCTTTCGCGGGCATGACCACCAGGGTTATCCTGTTTTCTCCGTACCCGCTGACCATTGACCAATGGCTGATTTTCCTACTCTTCCAGGTACGCGCGATACGTAGCCGCGATGCCGTCCCGCAGGGAGATGGCCGGACGCCAGCCCAGTCGCTTCAGGCGCGAGACGTCCAGGAGCTTGCGGGGCGTGCCGTCGGGGCGGCTGGTGTCCCAGACGATCTCGCCCTGGAATCCCACCACATCCTTTACCAGCTCGGCCAGCTCCCGGATGGTGTGATCCTGGCCGGTGCCCACGTTCAGCAAAAGGGTTTCCGGCCTCAGGTTCGGCGCGTGGCCCGGAGGATGGGACCCAAGGCCCGGTTGGCACACTTCGGCCAGGGCCGCGTCCGGCTGCGCCATGACGAAAAGGCAGGCCGCGGCCAGATCGTCCACGTGCAGAAATTCACGATAGGGCGCGCCGCTGCCCCACAGCACCAGTCGGGGAGCCGCGGTCCCGGGCGAAGACCAGGAGGGGGTTCCCGGCGGGGGCGCCCCCAAATGTCTTCGAATGTCCCCCGGAATGCGCCCGTAGCGACGCTCGTCCCGCTCGATGGCTTCCCAATCCCCGTTGCGGGCCAGTTTGGCCAGATGGCACTTGCGGATCAGGGCCGGCATGGCATGGGAGGTTTCCAGATCGAAGTTGTCGTCGGGGCCGTATAGATTGGTGGGCATCAGGGAACGGTAGTGCCGGCCATATTGGCGGTTGTAGGACTCGCACATCTTGATGCCGGCGATTTTAGCGATGGCGTAAGGCTCGTTGGTGGGCTCCAGCCACCCCCCCAGAAGGGCTTCCTCCGCCAGGGGCTGGGCTGCCATTTTGGGATAGATGCAGGAGCTGCCCAGAAACAGGAGGCGGTCCACACCGGCGGCGTGTGCCGCATGAATCACGTTGGTTTGAATCATCAAATTCTGGTAGATGAATTCCGCCGGAAAGGTGTTGTTGGCCTGGATCCCGCCCACCCGGGCGGCGGCGAGCACGACGCCGTCCACCACGTGCTCCCGGAAAAAATCGACCACGGCTTGCTGATGGGTGAGATCGAGCTCCCCGTGGCTGCGGGTCAGCACCGTGCGGAAGCCCTCCTGGCGCAGGCGGCGCAGGATGGCCGATCCCACCATGCCGCGGTGGCCGGCCAGGAAAATGCGGGTGTCCTTGTTCATAGTGGATTTCTTTCCGCATCGTTGCCGTTGTCAGTGGCGTGCAGCGCAACGGTTGCCGTAATCGACATTCGTTTCTTCGGGACTTTATCACCTGGCATCGACATACCCTATTCCACATGTCGGTTCACCGGAAACCCGGCAATATCGCAAAGCCGGTCCCGGTCG
>CAYMQN010000305.1:0-3505 GCA_964392545.1 uncultured Desulfobacteraceae bacterium | reverse complement strand
GTTAGGCAAGGCCCGATAAACGTGTCCAGTTGAGGTTGGGAAATGAAATGGAAAATGGAATGGGTTGCGGAATTTTCATGCGAGGGACCGGCGCTTGACTGACGAGCGGACAGAGGAAGGCGGGATGGAACAAAACGTCGTGAAGCTGGAGGACATCCGCCAGATGCAGGAGCGCGTCGACCGGCGCAGGGATGAGCTCAAGGAGCAGGATTCCTCCGGGGGCGGTGGTGATGAGTTCGACGCCAAGTTCGTCGGCTACTGTTTCGACGCCAACGAGCTGGGCGACGGCGAGCTGTTCTGCCGCCTGTACGGCGATCGCTTCGTGTTCGACAAGGCCGCCGACCACTGGCTGGAATGGCAGGGCCACCACTGGCAGCCGGACCGCATGAACAGGGCCCAGGCCAGTATCGAGGGGCTGGTAGACCAATACACGAAGCTCCTCGAGCAGAACCTGGAGCAGCTCTACAAATGCACGGATGACGAGCGTAAAAAGCAACTCCGCAAGCGACGCGACGGCATCTTGGCCAGGATCAGCGGCCTGCGATCCACCCGCCGGCGGAGCAACTGCCTGACGATGGCGCACACCTGCGAGACGCCGCTGGCCATCACCGGCGACGAGATCGACCGCCAGCCGTGGAAGCTGGCCTGCGCCAACGGCGTGGTCGACCTGCGCACCGGCGCCCTGCATCCCGGGCGCCACCATGATTATCTGTGCAAGGCCAGCCCGGTCGAGTGGCAAGGCATCGATGCCGCATGCGAGCCGTGGGAGACGGCCCTGATGGAAATCATGGACGGCAACGAGACCCTGGTGGCCTTCCTACGGCGCAGCCTCGGCATGGCGCTGATCGGCGAGGTCATGACCAGCGCCTTTTTCGTGTGGACCGGCATCGGCCGCAACGGCAAGAGCCTGATCGCCGAGACCATCTGCCAGGTGCTGGGGCCGCTGGCCGGCACGATCCGGAGCGAGATGCTGCTCGACCAGGGCCGGGTGGCCAACGCCTCGGGGCCCACACCGGACATCATGCACCTGCGCGGCCTGCGCATCGCCTTCGCCTCCGAGACCGACGACGGTTGCAAGATCTCACCCAGCCGGGTGAAGTGGCTCACCGGGCGCGACCAGCTCGTGGGGCGCAACCCGCACGACAAGTACGAGGTCCAGTTCGACCCGACCCACACCCTCTTCCTGCTCACCAACCACAAGCCGCAGGCGCCGGTGGAGGACTTCGCCTTCTGGGAGCGCATGCACCTGGTGCCGTTCGACATGAGCTTCGTCAACCGCGAGCCACAGAAGGAAAACGAGCGCACGGCTGATCCGGAGCTGCCGCGCAAGCTGCGCGAGGTCTACCCGGGCATCCTGGCGTGGGTGGTGCGCGGCTGCCTGGAATACAAGAAGGTCGGCCTGGACCCGCCGCCGGCCGTGCGCGAGGCCACCGACGAATATAAGGCCGACGAGGACCAGCTGGGCGACTTCATCGCGGAGTGCATCGAGGCCACCGGCGATCCGGAGGACACCATGAACAGCACCCAGCTCCACGACATCTTCTCCAAGTGGTGGCGCCGCCGGGTCCACCGCAACCCGCCCAGCCAGAAGCGGTTCGGCGGCTGGATGAAACGACGCTTCGACTGGAAGCGCAGCGGCTACGTGCATTACGTCGGCATCCGGCTGTCCATCATTGGCGAGGAAATACTGGAGGGTTCGGACGATTGGAAATAATCATCGTCCAACGAATTATTAAACAAATTTAAAGGGTTTCAAATGCGCCGGACGATTGGACCATTTCCGCAAGAAATAGCTCGTTTTTCAGAAGATAGAATGTTTTTGCGTATTTCTTACGATAATCATCCAATGGTCCAATATAAAAAAGAAATACTAATAAGAACAGTCTTTTAAGTGCTGGACCATTGACGCCTGAATGGTCCGCCAAAGGTCCGAAAGGTCCAAAAAAATGGAAATGACCGTGATCGACCTGGTGGGGGAATTCGGATTGACGCCCAAGCGGCACGCGGTGCGCGGGGCCCGCGGCGACGAGTACGCCTGCCCATGCCCGGCCTGCGGCGGCACCGATCGGTTCGTCATCTTCACGGGCGACAACGACGGCCGGGGCGCCTACTGGTGCCGGGACACCGGCAACGGCTGCGGCAAGTCCGGCGACAACATCCAGTTCTGCATCGACTTCCTGGGGCTGGACTTCCTGCAGGCCTGCGCCAAGGTGGGCCGCGCGATCGAGGGGCGCAAGGCCGAGCGATCGCCGGTCTCCCGCAAGCCGGTTGAAAGGCCCGCGGCGGCCGCCGCCTTCACACCCAGGCGGTACGGCCACCCGGCGGACGTCGATCTCGCGGCCTGGCGGGAAAAGGCCGGAACGCTCATGGAAAGGGCCCACGCCAAATTGATGGAAACGCCGGCGCAGCTCGCCTATCTGGCCGGGCGCGGCGTGCCGCTGGCGGCCGTCAAGCGCTTCCGCCTGGGGTGGGTACCGGAGCGGTTCTGGCGGCCGCGGGAGAGCTGGGGGCTGCCCACCATCAAGAAAGACGACGGCAAGCCCAAGAAACTGTACGTGCCGCGCGGGATCCTGATCCCCTACTTCGTCGACGGCGACCTCGTGCGCATCCGGATCCGCACGCCGAAAGAGGACCGGCAGGGCGGCTTCCCGCCGCCCTACTACATTTTGCCGGGCTCCGATCCGGGGCCCATGCTGATCGATGCCGAGCGCCTGGCCTTCGTGGTCACCGAGGCCGAGCTCGACGGCATGGCCGTGGCGTCGGCGTCCGGCGACCTGGTGGGCGTCTGCGCCATGGGCAACACCTCGGTGGACCCGGACGAGCGGATGCACCGGCGTCTGGAGCAGGCCGTCTGCATCCTGAACGCCATGGACGCCGACGGCGCCGGCATGAAGCGCTGCCAGTGGTGGCAGACCGCCTACCCCTCCGCGCAGCTCTGGCCGGTGCCGGCGGGCAAGGATCCCGGCGAGGCCTTCGAGGCGGGCGAGGACCTGCGCCTGTGGGTCGTGAGCGGCCTGCCGCCGTCGATGACCATGGACCTATGCGCTTTGGATAGTCAGATGAAAGGGGGCGGGGATGTTGAACATGATGGCGGAGAGCGTGGCGGTGCGGATGCGGATCCGTGCGGCGTTCTGCCCGATGAGCAGGGCGCTCAACCGAAGGCGCAACCGGAAGTGGATGCGAGTGCGGCGGGCGGCGTGGCAGACCTGGCGCCGACTGTCGCTGAGCTGGCCGTGCTGATGAAAAAATATCCGGTGCGGATCATCAACCGGCCGGAGCGCACGGGGATCGAGGAAAAGGACATCATGCGCAAGTTTCCGGCGGAATCCAAGCGGATCAGCGCGCTGTTGTATTTCGATCCCGCCTGCTGGGAGCACGTGGCAAAGCATCCGGC
Organism: uncultured Desulfobacteraceae bacterium; assembly: GCA_964392545.1. Taxonomy (GTDB): domain Bacteria; phylum Desulfobacterota; class Desulfobacteria; order Desulfobacterales; family UBA5852; genus JABZFP01. Next base: position 111 of record CAYMQN010000305.1, on the reverse strand, counting down.
GGAGGTGATCACGGGGGAGAATTTCATCAATGGATAGGAATTACCCCTATTATTTCGCCTGGGCCAACAATCCCAAGCGGGCGGGGATGGTGTACCGGCCTTGCAAGGTGC
>CAYMQN010000304.1:0-3525 GCA_964392545.1 uncultured Desulfobacteraceae bacterium | reverse complement strand
GGCTGCCTAGTTTTTCGGCCAATCGCAACTCCGGGCGCTTTCCCAGCAGCAGCGAGGGCTGGAAGATGCTGATGCGCTCGAAGGGAAGCTTCTGCACCTTCCTCTCCAGTTCGCCCTTCATTTGCAAATCAGCGTAACCACCGTCTTGATATGCCCGGCACGGCCCAGCTTATCCGTCAGGGCGCGGCCGACCAGCCCGGTAGCACCGACCACAAGGGCAACGTTGTCCATGATACTCCCTCCTCGAAGTCAACGGGGCCGTATCGCGTATCGCAGCGTTCCTGAAAAAGGGCAGGACGTCACCGCCGTCTAAAAGGCGTAGCGCAGTCCCAAAACCACTTCGTGGAGCTTGATATCGGCCTCGGCCGTAAGGTTCTGGTAGTCCGCCTCGGCGGTTCCGGCATCCACATAACGGTATCCCAGGTCGATCATAAGCGCCTCGGTGACAGCATAGCTGCACCCCAGGCCCACCGTCCAGGCGAATTCGGTGACGTCGCCGTCGGCTGAAACCGGCGTGGTGCCGATACTGTCCGTGTAGCGCGACGTCCAATCGATGAACGCATAGCCCGCGCCCGCCACAATATAGGGGGTGAAGGCGGTGCGGTTTTTGACATCATAGTACAGGTTGACCAGCAGCGTGTCGACCTCGGTTTCGGCCTCTAATTTCCAATCAAACGTGCCGGGGATAAAAATACCCCGATTGCCGCTCCATTTCGGCTCTGCCCCGTCGCGTAGCGCATATTCGAGTTCGACCCGCAAGGGCAGTGCAAAGCGCCTGTCAAAGTCATAGCCGAGGGCCAGGCCGCCGCCGGCAGCCCCGTCGCTCTCATCGCCGAAGCCCCACGTGTTGCCGGGGGTTTTGAGGGTGGGGTCCGAAATGTCTTGGTGGGAATAGATCCCTTTCACCCCGACATACATTCCTTCCAATCCGCCGGCCCACACCGGAGATACCAAAGCGAAAACCAGGGCGACACCCACGAGCACGTAATGCTTGACCGTCATTGGAATCTTCTCCCTATTCAAATGGTTTCTTCATCAAAAAAAAACAGCCGACCTGAAGTCCCTTCAGATCGGCGTTATCGGCTGTTTTGGCAACCCGGCCATCTCATCGCGAACCGTCTGAGATCCGTGGCTTTCTGTCCCTGCCTGACAGCAGGTTTAGCTTTGTCTTTTAGTAAATCTTCAATATTCCAGAACCGCCTCTTTGTCAAGACTCGTCATACTTGGCGGTGCTTCGTGCGAGCGGAAAATGGCAGCGGGCGACAGGCAATACAGCCTTGATTTTGCTCGATACCCTTTTCGAACCTGAAAAATCGGCGTACAGTCTCGATAGAATGATTGATGCATCGTTCTGGAGACCGATCATGCCCTTTTCGACCTTTTCCGCCGAAAAACCCGCTGAAATCGCAGAACGATTGCTTGGCCGCCCTCGCCGTGTGCTGGTCTACGGCGAAATGGGGGTCGGCAAATCGACCCTTGTCGCGGCGCTGGCGCGGCATCTCGCCGATGCCGGAACGGCGCACCGCATCATCGGCGCCGATCCGGGGTCGCCGGCCTTCGGGGTTCCCGGGGCGGTCTGTGCGGGAATGTGGCAGGAGGATGGGTTAAAGCTGCTGGCCTGTGAAGCGCTTTGCAGCCTGAACGCGGGCCGCTTTCGCCTGCCGTTGATCCATGGCGCGCAGCGGTTGATCGCATCCCCCGATGTCCCGCTGCTGCTGATCGATGCGCCGGGGGTTACCCGCGGCGTGGCCGGTGCGGAGCTGTTGACCGGGTTGATCGAAGCGGCGGTCGTGGATACGGTCCTTCTGGTGGCCGGAAAAGACAAGCCCTGGCCCATGAGGAACGAGCTGAACGCCTCCGGCGTCGCGATCCTGCACGTCATGGCCTCCGAGCGGGCCCATTCGCCGAGCAGAGGCCGCCGCATCGAAAAGCGCACGATGCTCTGGGACGCCCATCTATCAGAAATACCGGAAACGTGGATCTCCCTCGATCCCTATCATCTCGTGGGCACGCCTCCGCCCATTGCCGGCGAAGACCAGTGGCGCGGGCGGCAGATCGCCCTGTTGGAAAGGGGGCACACCATCGCCATGGGGGAGATCCTGGCTGTAGAAGGAAATGATCTGCGGGTGCGGATCCCCGAAGGGCAACCCACCGCCAATCAACTGCTGGTGCGCGACGCCGCCCGCAACGCGGACGGTTTCCTGACCACGGTGCCCCCCTTGCGGCCCGGATCTTCCGGTTTCCGTATCCCGGCGGATTGTCTTCCGCATACCGACCACTCCACCGGCCCCAGGCCCACAGCCAAATTCCGCAGGATGACAGCCGTCCTGATCAACGGCATCTTAGGCGACCCCCTTCTGCACCTGCGACTGCACAACCGCAAGCGCAGCCTCCTGTTCGACCTCGGCGAGGGTCGCCGCCTGCCCGCCAAGATCGCCCACCAGGTGAGCGATGTCTTCATCTCGCACGCCCATCTCGACCACATCAGCGGCTTCCTCTGGCTGCTGCGTTCCCGCATCGGGGCGCTGTCCGCCTGCCGCGTGTACGGTCCCCCGGGACTCGCGCGCCACATTGCCGGCCTTCTCGGCGGCATCCACTGGGACCGCATCGGGGAACGCGGCCCCGTTTTCGAGGTGTTCGAACTGAACGGCGACCGTTTGGATGGTTTTCGTCTCCAGGCCGGGGCAGAGAACATCGAACAACTGGGTCAAACGCCGGCACCGGACGGCCTCCTGGTGGAGGATGCAGCCTTCACGGTGCGGGCGGCCACTCTCGATCACGGGATACCGGTCCTGGCGCTGGCCTTCCAACAGAAACCGGAGCACCATGTCAGCAGACAAGCCCTCGAGGCCTTGGGCCTGTCAGCGGGGCCGTGGGTGGGGGAACTCAAGCAACGAATTGCCCAGGGGGAGACGGACGGCGAGATTGTTCTTCCGGATGGGCGAACGGCCTCTGTCGCCGATCTGGCGGAGGACCTGCTCCAGATCACGCCGGGCGAGAAGCTGGTCTACGCCACGGACCTGGCCGACACGCCGGCCAACCGGAACACCTTGACCAAGCTCGCCCACGGGGCACACACCTTCTTTTGCGAGGCGGCTTTTATGGCAGCGCACGAAAAGCTCGCGATTTCAAACGGTCACCTGACGACACGGGCCTGCGGCCAAATCGCTGCCCAGGCGAGGGCCAAACGCCTGATACCGTTTCATCTTTCCAAACGGTATGATCATAAAATCGCGGAAGTGCTGGACGAGGTCCGGAGGGCCTGCCCGGGGACGGAGGTTCTTTCGTCAGCAGCGCCTTAGGGGATGTGCCGCCATAGATAACCTCCTTCAGCCCAAACCGGTGTTCGCACTCTTTTGGAATTCTCGCCGATGCAGAACTTCAAGGAGGTTACTCGACCTCTTGCAGGTTCTTTTGTTGCCGTTTGGCGGTGCGCAGCGCATCCTGGATGGCGGTGTTTTGGGGATCGATGACGAGCAAATCCTGCCACAGGGCGATCGCCTGGTCGAGATGGCCGTTGCGGTA
>CAYMQN010000303.1:0-3562 GCA_964392545.1 uncultured Desulfobacteraceae bacterium | reverse complement strand
CGAGGATTTCCAAAGAGCGAGAACGCCGGCCGGGGCCGAAAGATGCCATTTATGGTTGGGCACTAGTTAACGGCATCCTTCAGGGCCTTGCCGGGCACAAATTTGGGCACCATGCGCGCCGCAATCTGGATTTCTTCTCCTGTCTGCGGATTGCGCCCTTTGCGAGCATCGCGTTTGCTCACCTTGAAGCTGCCAAAACCGACGATCTGCACGGCGTCTTCTTTCTTCAGGGCTTTTTTGATGGTTTCAAAGACACGGTCCACGGCTTCCTGGGCTTCTTTTTTGGTCGAAACGACTTCGGCCACGGCATCAATCAAATCACTCTTATTCATTGTTGGACTCCTTTTCTTCAATGATTAATGGAAGGCAGCATAAAAGCGACAAGCATCCGAATCTGGTGTATACCATAGAATGGACCGCGCAGCTATAGGGTGTTCGTCTTCCGATGTCAAGGCGTAATACGACAATATGGAAGAAACTATCGAATAGATTGATAGCGCCAATCGTATTCACATTAAATTCTTTTAGGGTCGATCGATTTGGTTTTGACACTGGACGTGTCCTCTACTATCGTTGCTTTGAACCATCTCTTGCATCGTCGCATCCCTTCGGAGGGTATCATGCGTTTTCGTAGGTGGGCTCTGGTCCTGCCGCTTGTTGGCCTTCTGCTGCTGGTCCACGGGGCCGCGATCGCGGCGGGGGAAGGCAGCGTCAGCGGGCGCGTCAGCTTGACCGATCCGGAAGGCACGACCTTTTACGGCGACTGGGTGCGGGTGTTTCTGACCACCGCAGCGCTGGCCGTGCCGGCCGTCGATCTTGACGCGGTGGACGCGGCGCTGGAGCGCCGCTCCCGGATCAACTCCGGCCACATGGATTTTTTCGTGAACTTCCAGCAGAAACAAACCGAAGACGGCTATGTTGTCGACCACAAGTTGACGCGGCCGAACGGTACTTTCGCCTTTCACGGCATCCCCCCCGGCCGCTATTGGATCGTGGTCACCTTCCCCACGATGATTGCCGGGTACAAGTGCGCGTGGCAGGTTGCGGCGGAAGTAAGCGAGGGGGAGAACACCCATGTGGAATTGAACGGCGAAAACCTGGCGGTTCCGGCCTATTGAATCGATCCGTGCAGCGAGGATGCGTTGGAAGGGGGCTTCCGAACCACCTCCGCAAAAGATGGGCGCAGGAAGGTGGCATGGGTTCACCGTCCGTCGGCATCACACCTCTCCGCGTGCTCAACCCGAGTTCTCCCGGCCTTTGCGGTTGGGGCCCCTGGTGTCCTCCAATGAACACCAGCCGGAAAAACCTATTGCCGCCGACGGTCCGGCGGTTCCCGCTTGCGGTGCAACACCTCCCCGCGCCCGCCACTCCATTTGTCTCATACACCGGCGTGAAAGGGCCCGTCCAGGGATTTTTTCTCGTCGTCGGTCATAGCGGCCGCCGCTTTCATGGTAACGGCACCCACCGGGCATTCCACCGCACAGAAGCGGCAGGCGATGCACGCCGAGGCATCCCGCAAGTAAGGATAGGCTTTGCGGTTATCGGTACCCTCGGTGTAGGTCACGGCCAGGCAGGCGGCCGGGCAGGCATCGATGCAGATCCGGCAGGACATGCATAGCGCGTAGTCGAAGAGGGGCTTTTCCCAGTTCAGCGTGCGGCGCCGGATGCGCTGGCACCAGCGGCCGTGAGGATCCAGGACGGCATCATGGGGGCAGATCCGCCCGCAGGCCCCGCAGTCGATGCAGCGGTTGGGGTCCACTTTGTGAAGCTTGCGGGGAGCGCCTGCGATGCAGGCGACCGGACACACCTTGCGGCACGCGCCGCAGCCGACACACTTATCCGTTATACGATAGGCCATGGCACCGTCAATCGCCACCGTTTTTGATGATCTTCAATCGCTTAAGAAGGGCTCCGTCCGGCTTTCCGGTTTCAGGATCCCAACCAAACTGCCGCCAATAGTCCCGCATCATGGTGTCGATCGCCACGCTGCGTCCGGCGTTGGCACCCTTCGCCAAAGGCGGCTTCCCATGGGTTCGGGGGTTGGCCTTGAAGGATTTGGGGTCGATGCCGTGCTTCACGTTGAAGGCCTGTTTGAGCGTCTGGATGCGTTCACCGATGGCCATATAGTCGGCCGGTGTCCGGTCCCAGCCGGTCGCGGCGTTGAGCCACTCGAACAGGGGCAGGCGCTCCACCCCCAACATGGCGCCGAATAGACAGGTGCCGGTGCCGTTGAGAAGGTTCATGAAGCGGCTGCAGGCGGCCGCGGCCGTGATTTTTTCCGCTTCGACCTCGTATTTGCTGCGTTTGGTGTACACCAGGTCGACATCCGGCAATTCCGTAATCTTCTCCCAGAGGCGAAACATCTCGTAGTACATCTGGGATCCGATGGTGTGCCGGCCCGGGGTGGGCTCGACACTGTAATGCAAGGCGAATCCGGGATCGTAGCGCCCGTCGTGCATGCCCAACTCCTGGCCGCCGGCATGCATGGCCCAACGCGCGGCGCGCTTTCCGATCTTGCGGGCCGCCACGCGGGAGCCGTCCGCCAGCAGATCGCCGATGCCCTCGCGCCGGATCATCTTGTCCACCAACGCCAGAATGGCCTCGCTGTTGCCCCAGGTCAGCTCCAGGCCGTCGGTGTCGTCGCGGGTCAGCAGCCCCTTCTCGTAGCACTCCATGGCGAAGGCGACCGTGCCGCCCACGGAAATGGTGTCCATCCCGGCCCGGTTCAACATGTCGTTGAGCTTGTAGATGCTCGCGGCGTTGTCGTTGAGCAGCAGTCCCCCAAGGGCCATCACCGATTCGTATTCCGGCTTGTGGCCCCCGGGCCAGGGACTGTTTTGGCCCATCAACCCGCCGCAGCCCAAAGGGCAGCTGTAGCAATGGTATTTCACGACCATGGGATCGGTAAACACCTCCGGGCTGAGGCGGCCCGACTGCTCCCGATCGAAATCCTCGTTGCTGCCTTTCCAGTTCTTGATCGGGGTGTCGCCGACTTCCACCAGAATTTGGTTGAGGCTGGCCGTTCCGTATTTATCGAGCATGAGCTTGTACAGCATGCCGTCGAAGGCCATTTGCATCGGCAGCAGGCGCATGAGGGTGCCGGTGTAGGCCATCATGATGCCGTTCAAAAAGGGGGGATCGAACTGGACGGATGCGTTGCAGCGCCGGCTGAGGGTTTGGACGGCATCCCGATCGAAGACCGGGATCCGCTGGCCGCCGCCCAGCGCCACGGCTTTCAAGCGCTTGGCCCCCATGACCGCCCCCAGCCCGGAGCGTGCCGCCATGCGTCCCCGGTCATTGGCGACCCCCGCGATAAGGGACCGGTTTTCACCAGCCGGGCCGATGCAGGCCACCCGCAGGCGTTCACCTCCCTCCTGCTGCCGGATGCGGGCTTCGGTTTCGAGGGTGTCCAACCCCCACAGGTCCGCCGCATCCCGCAACTCGACCCGTCCCTTGTCCGCCCACAGATAAACCGGGCGGGGGCTTATTCCCTGGAAAAATATCGCGTCGACCCCGCAGCGTTTGATGGCCGGTGAAAAATTGCCGCCGCAATTGGCATCGC
>CAYMQN010000302.1:0-3634 GCA_964392545.1 uncultured Desulfobacteraceae bacterium | reverse complement strand
GCCCGCTGACGCCGGCTTTCGTTCCAAGACCTCTTCGCTTTGTGCCAACACCTTTTCGACAAAGGCCCTATTCCCGGGGTTGGGCTCCTTTCAGGGTCAAACCTTGACTATTTACTCTCGTTCAATGGGTTCTCCGCTTGCTCGAACCGTTTCGTTAAATACTGGATTCTTTCCATCCTTGGCCCAAGTCGTTTGCGGTTCCGGGATAGGGCAGAGACGCCAATGCCACCCGGATACGCTGATTCGATCCCGCCACCAGCAAAACGCCGGTCCGAACCACCACTTCCGGTTTGCCACATAAATCGGACATAGAATGTCTTAAGGGGGGGTTGCCGCTGGAGGAGGCAACGTTCTTTTGCTCGGCATGCCGTTTATGCAAGCGCGCGCCCTTTCCGCTAAATCCTGTTTAATTTCTGCCTGTTGCCTGACAAATCGCTTTTTGCCCGGACCCGTCACCCGCTCTGTAACCCCCGCGGAGCTCGTTTTTAAGCACGATGAATCAAATTGGCGCCGCGCTTGCATAACGGGGAAGGCGCTAGTGGAGCCGGCAGGATTAACGGTCGCCGCGGTGATCAGAGCCCGATCAACGACACGAATAGTGGTGATGAAGAGGCCCAATAGCGCTGCGGGCAAGCAGATCAAAGTGGCGACCAGCTAACAGGGTCCGTGCAGGGGAGACATCGACATGACCGATCGTCCTGCTTGTGTGCGGCCGGGAAAAGGATGGCGAGATATGAAATGCAAAAACGCAGGACGAAAACTGGCGGTTCTCTTCGTGGTGGTGGGCCTCGTTGCAGTGATCGGTTGCTCGGGGGCGGACCAGAGCTTTACCGGCATTCTGGAACAGACGGACAATGGGCTGGTGTTGAACGCCGGCGAAGGGGCCGCTTCCTATCGTGTGATCGAAAATCCGGATGTCCTCGCTCTGCTGGGCAAATCCGTAAAGCTGACCGGCAGCCTGTTGGATCGCCAAGCCGGCAAGATCATCTCGGTCAAGAGCTTCGAGATTCTGGAGTAAGGGCGTTATTCCCTGGCCTGTTTCGAATGGGGCATTCTCCTCCGGCGCCATCCCGGTTCGCGGGCGGAGAAACGTTAAACCGCGGCTGCCGCAGCCCGTTCCGCACTCGACAACGCGCCTTCGAGGTAACCGCCGAAATGGCCCGCGGTTTCGGTGCCGGCGAAGTGCACGGTGTCGTCCCAGAAACTTGTTTTTCCGGCAGGCGGCTGGAATTCGGGATGGTTGTGGGCCGCCCGCAGGTCATATTCCGTGGCGGTAAATTCCTCCCGGGCCCAATCCTGGTAATATACCCTTTCAGGCCGGGCGGCCTCCGGCCCGAAAAGGAGGGGCAACTGGGCGAGGATGGCCTGAACCATGGTTTCGCGGTCCTTGCGCCGCAAGGCCGGGATGCCGACAAAGCCGGTCAGCCCATAGGGTCGATCGGCCTTGCCGGATCCGTCATGAATCTCCCCCAGGGGGCCGCACAGGCTGAACCCCTGGCCGGATAGGCCGAATTCACGCCACTCCGCATTCTCATACAAGGCAAAGAATTTGGCCTGGCCCGCCATCCAGGTGCTGGCTTTTAGCATGGCCTGGGTAAGATCGAAGGGTAAATCCGGGGTGAACAAGATGGAGCGGGCCGCAAGCCGGGGCGGCAGAGCGAGAATGATGCGGGACGCCTGCAGCCGGCACTTGGGCGGCTGGTCGAGACGGCCGACCGTAACCCGTACACCCGGGTCCCGCCGTTCGATCTCGCAGACCGGATGATCCAGTCGGATGACCTCCTTGGGAATCCGGGCGCAGAGCCTTTCGACAAGGGCGATCATACCGCCGGAAAGCCGCCAGCCGGGCGGCTCCATGGGATAGCCCGCGATGGATTCGGCATGGCCGTCCCTGGCCTGGAAGCGGCCCAGGCCGGTTTCAAACTGCGGATAGCCCTCGAGGCCTAGGGCCTGTATCAGCGCTGTCAGTTTCGGGTTGATCATGGGCCAGTACCAGGACGGCCCCAGGTCGGCGAAAAAGCCTTGGTGCTCCAGACTTAAAATGCGGCCCCCCAGACGGGATCGGGCTTCAAGCAGAACCAGGGATTTTTTCTCGGCCGCCAGCCGAAAAGCCGCACAAATTCCGCTGAGACCGCCCCCGATGATGATCGTATCGACGTTTTCCATAGGTATATCTGTTTTGCGTCCTTTTTTGTCAGTCCTCTATCCAAGCGTCAGCGCCATTTCAAAGGCGTTATGAGCATATACTACTAAAACCCGATTATTTCTACCCAGAGGGTATTTGAAGAATCGGCATGATTCCGGTCGGTTGGATGCCTGGCAGGTGATCAGCCCATCCATTCGAACTGAAGTCGTGCCGGTTTCGCGAATTTCGGAGGGCTATCTGCAATGGAGGGCAGCGCAGGGGACGCTGTTGGCAAAGGGTGCAAATTGTTTTCGCCTTCGCCACCACCGCTCGCGCAAAATCCACCGGTGCGGACGAAAGGCATGGGGGATCACCGAACCGGCGATCGTCTCGGGAGTCGAAATTAGAGCAAGGGCGCGGCTTCAGGCGCTTGGTCGCCCGACGGCGCCGGGGCCTCCACATCCGTGGGGCCGTCTTCCACCAGCGTCTGGTTCAACTCGGTGGAAAGCGGCTGGTAGTAGATGCCCAGCTTGATCTCACCGCTGGCTTCATTGTTTTTGAGCTTGATTTTGAGATCGCCGTCTTCCCAACGGTAGATGGTCTGGGCGCCGGAGCCGACCGTCGTGACTTTGGCCGGACCGTAGTCCGTGTTGAAATGCTTTTCCAGGTAGTAGGCCTGGTTCGGGGAGCTCAGTTTGATATAGGCCGCAAAGAGCTGGTCGCGGAAAAACCCGTAGATCACGGCCGATACCGGCTGACCAACCGCATGGTAGCGCATTTGGCGATCGACGTAATAGCTGGCGCCGCCCGCTTCGCGCGCCTTTTCCAGTCGCGGATAGTCGCCGGCATGCCCGCCCCACACCATCCCGTGAATGCCGTCCTGAAGGCCCGCGGCATGGACCGGCGCGCTGAAAAGGACCACCATCCAGAGCAATGCCAGAAAACCCGTAAGCCGCCAGCAGGTCGTTTGCATTGGAATCTCCTAATGAAGAGGGGTGATCGCCATTCGGGATGGCTTCCAACAAAGAAGCCCTCCGGGAGCATTGTCTTTGATGGGATGGTTGGCATTTTTGGGCAGGGTGTCAACATGCGCCTGGGAAGAAAAAGCAAGGCCGCCGGATCGGCGCGCCACGCCGTCACCGCCGGATTGCCCTACTCGATGGGGATGCCTTCGTCCCCTTCCAATGGGCCCGCACCTTCTCCCTCACCCTCGATCGGGCCGTTTTCGACCCTTTCGACGGCTCCGACGTCATCTTCGCCGGAGGGACCGTCATCCCAGCCGCGACGCCGCCAGTATTCCTCGCGGGATGTTGGGGCATTGCCGCCGTCCTCGACAGCGCCAGGCGTTTCGATGTCGGCTGCGCCGGGATCTTCCCCCTCGACCGGGCCCGCGGCTTCATCGCCTGTTGCGCCGCCATTGGTCGGCGGCTGTTCGGGTTGCCCCTCTGAAAGGCCCTCGACGATCCGGGCCCCCGGAGGCGGCGGGCCGTCCGTGAAATGCTGGACGCC
>CAYMQN010000301.1:0-3672 GCA_964392545.1 uncultured Desulfobacteraceae bacterium | reverse complement strand
AGCCGCAGAGGGTGACCAGGCCGATGATGCTGCGGTAGATCATGTCGCTGTGATACCAGTGGTTGGTGCCGGCCCCCAGAAAGATCAGGGACTTGCCCCGGGTCTTTTCAGCATTGGCGGCAAACTCCCGGGCCACGCGGACGGCGTCGGCGGCCGGGACCCCCGTAATGGCTTCCTGCCAGGCCGGTGTATAGGGCCGGGCGTCGTCGTACCCCTCGGGATCGTCTTGTGCTTTGCGGGGCGCTTCCGGCCGCGCCACCCCCAATTGCGCCGCCAGGAGATCGAAGACCGTGGTTACCTTGAGCTCGCGGTCTCCCGTGGTCAGGGTCTTGACCGGCACGAGGCCGGTTTTCACCTGGCTGCGGCCGTCGGCGAAGAGGGGGAAGGCCACTTCGGTCCAGTCCCGGGCCGCGGCGGCGAAGCTGAGCAGGGGATCCAGGGCCTGGCCGTCTTCCTCCAGGTTGAGATTCCAGCGTCCTTCCTCGCCCCAACGAAAGCCCACGCTGCCGTTCGGAATCCGGAAGCTTTCGCTGGCCTTGTCGAAGACCGCGGTCTTCCATTCGGCATTTTCCACCGCGCCCCCCAGATCCGCAGCGCGCAGGAAGCGGCCGGCCGTGACGGTCTCGCCATCGTCCTCGAGCACCACCACGAAGGGCAGATCGGTGTACTGTTTGGCATAGGCCTCGAAGTAGGCCACCTGCCGGTCGATGTAGAATTCTTTCAGAATGACGTGGGTCATGGCCAGGGCCAGGGCGGCGTCGGTGCCGGCCTTGGCCGGCAGCCAGGTGTCGGCGAACTTGACGTATTCGGCGTAGTCCGGCGCCACGGCCGCCACCCGGGCGCCCCGGTAGCGGGCTTCGGTGTAGAAGTGGGCGTCGGGCGAGCGGGTCATGGGCAGGTTGGTGCCCCATACGATCATGTAGGTGGATTCATACCAGTCCGCGCTTTCGGGCACGTCGGTCTGTTCACCCCAGACCTGGGGCGAGGCCGGCGGCAGGTCGCAGTACCAGTCGTAGAAGCTGATCATGGTGCCGCCGATCAGCGACAGGAAGCGGGCGCCCGAGGCGTAGCAGACCATGGACATGGCCGGGATGGGCGTGAAACCGAAGATGCGGTCCGGACCGTAGCGCTGGATGGTGTGGATCAGGGAGGCCGCCACCAGGTCGGCGGCCTCGTCCCAGCCGAGCCGCACGAACCCCCCCTTGCCCCGCTGGCGCTGATAGGTCCGGCGCTTTTCCGGATCCTCCGCGATGCTCTGCCAGGCGGCCACCGGATCGCCGTGGGTTCCAAGGGCCTCCTGCCAGAGTTCCAGCAAGCTGGCCCGCACCAGGGGGTGCTTGAGGCGCACCGGGCTGTAGGTGTACCAGGAATAGGTGGCGCCCCGGGGGCAGCCCCGGGGTTCGTGGTTGGGAAAGCCCTCCCCGCAGGATGGGTAGTCCACGGCCTGGGTCTCCCAGACCAGGATGCCGTTCTTGACGTAGACGTCCCAGGAGCAGGAACCGGTGCAGTTCACGCCATGGGTCGAGCGGACTTTCTTGTCGTATTGCCAGCGGCGGCGGTAGTAGTCCTCCCATTCCCGTTGGCCGCAGCGTGTCACCGACCAATCGTCCGCCGATGTTTCTTCGGTGCAGCCGTGCCGCGCACCTTTGGGGCGAAAAAACCGCAGCGTCGAAAACAGCGTCTTTTCCGTCATTCCGAACTCCCTCTCTGATCTCTCCAATGCAATGGTGGGCTGCCGCCGGCACGGAATCGGCAGGTCCGAAAGGATGGCAGGGCCGGCGGATGGCAAATAGGGACCATGTTCCCTTTCGCTTCCGCGAGCATACGTGAGGGGAGGCTGGGGACCATAAGGTGGAGACCGTATATGCCGTCTGGCGGCAGCGTATTCAATGATCGTAAGAAGACATTTCTCGAAACCCCTTGATGGCCGCGGGTCTTTCCCGCCCGACGGCCTCGGTGGCGGCAGAATGCTTTGCAGGTCCCGGGCGATGCCGGGGTCGTTGCCGAAAGATGCCCTTTATGGATGGGTGCTAAATAATTGGCACGGCATTTGCTTTATAATATACCAGAGTAAGCTTGGCATACCCTCCATCAGATGTCGTCTTGCTCTCACCTCCTAGGCAGCGGCCCCGGCGGAATGTCCCGCCGGGGCCGCATTTTTTGAGCTTTGCAAGGCTTCTGGCAGTTCTTCCCCAACCCCTTGGACATGCTTCCCAAAGTCATCGACTGCCAAAAAGTTATGGCATATATCTTGAAACTGCCTTAATATTATGGCAGGGCTAATGGCAGGAGGGCGTTCCGTTCGGGTTGGCAGGATGCTTGCAGTATTCGATGGCGGACACCCACCCGGGACCCGGAGCGTCGGAAACCGCCGTCGAACCGATCCTACGCCTCGCCCCGGGCTTGAAACGGCGTTGATCGACCACTACCCAAAGGAGGAACCCATGACAACATTGATCGTCTATTCCAGTCAGACCGGCAATACCCGCAAACTCGCCGAGACCCTCAGGGATTGTTGGCCGGGTGAGACCGAGATGGCGCCTGTGGACGAAGCGCCCCAACCGCAAGGTTACGATTGCGTTGCCGTCGGCTTTTGGTTGCAAGCCGGCAAGCCGGATCCTAAAGCGGCGGCCTATCTCCAGAAAATCGGGCGCACACCGCTGTTTTTGTTTGCAACCCACGGCGCCGCAGCGGATTCGGACCACGCCCGCAATGCCATGGACGCTGCCCGCGCAATGGCTCCGGAGGCCGAAATCCTGGGTACCTTCAACTGCCCGGGGGAGGTGGCCCCCAAGGTCATGGAAAAGATCCGCGCCAAGAATCCGCCGCCGCCCTGGATCGCGGACGCCCCTGCGGCCACAGGCCACCCGGACGCCCGCGATCTGGAGAACCTGCGGCAGGGAGTGCGCGGAGTGGCCCTTCCCTGAGGTACGGACCTTCTTTCCGGCGCACTGTCCGCCAATGGCTACCAACGAGGAGTGGAACCCTCATCACGTGAAAGGAGACGGCCATGTATGCCCTCATTTATGACGAGTACGATCTTTCCAAACCCCGCAAAAAGGTCATTTCCGTCCATAAGAGCAGGGAAACCGCCGAAAAGGCCCTTGCCCAGCGCATGAAAAAGCTGGGCAAGCGGGTATGGGAGTGCAATACGCGGATTGTCTGGGCCAAGATCAAGGTTGCGGTCGGCGACGTCATCACCACGGGTGATTTCGACACCTGGCGACCCGGCGAAACGATCCCGGTGGGCGAGCGCTATATGGATTCGGACTAAAAGCCGTCACAAAATTCTGAGACGGCTTTTAGGTGGGTTTTTAAGAAAGGAGCAAAATTATGAAGGACGTTTCGTTTGCCGACATTGCCATCGTGTCCTGCGGTACGATGAGTCTCGAGCTCAACCATCTCAAGAGGGAGGGTTTTCTGGACACGCCGCAGATTTACTACACCACGCCGGGATTGCACCAGGACGTTCCGGAGCTGGAGCGCCAGCTGGTGCGCTTGATCACCAAAGCCAAGGAGAAGCACGGCAAGGTCCTCGTGGTGTACGGGGGGAAATTTTGCTACGTCAACATCGACGAGCCGACCCGCCAGATGCAGACGATCATCGCGGAGCAGGGCCGGGGGGTGGCTCGCATCCAGGCCACCCACTGCATGGACATGATCGCCGAGGCG
>CAYMQN010000300.1:0-3698 GCA_964392545.1 uncultured Desulfobacteraceae bacterium | reverse complement strand
GGTTCATGTACGATATCCGGACGGCCATTCTGCCCTTCATGTTCATCTTCAACACCGATTTGATTCTGCACAACATCTATTCCTGGCCCCAGGGGCTTTTGATCTTCGCCATGGCCTGTGTCGGTAATTTCGCTTTCGCCTCGGCCACCCAGGGCTGGTTCGTGGCCCGCAACAAGATCTGGGAATTACCGCTGTTGCTGGCGGTGACGCTGTTCCTCATGCGGCCCGATCTGATCGCCATGCTTCTGGGCATTCCGCACGAGCAGCGCTATTGGACCTATCTGCTGGGATTGGCCCTCTACGGCCTGATCTACCTGATGCAGCGGCCGCGCATCCCCAAGGTGGAACCGGCCACCGCCGGCTGACGGCCGACGCACGTGACAAGGGCGCGCCGCCGGGAACCCGGGACGGCGGGCCATTCGGTAACGACAGGATCATCATCATGAAAAATGTCAAGAAAGTCCTCGTGGCCCTGGCCTTTTCCGAGTATGCCCAAGGCACCTTCGCCTTCGCGGCCGATTTTGCCCACTGCGCCGATGCCGAACTGATCGTGGCCAGTGTGATCAACGTGCGGGATGTGGAATCCGTGCGCACCATTTCCGCCATGGGCTACGAGGTGGATGGGGAGCGCTACGTCGATACCATCAAGGCCGAACGCAGGCGGCTCCTGGATGAGATGATCAAAGACGCCAGCCTTCCGCCCGAGCGCATCCGGGCGGTGTTTCGGGTGGGCAACCCCATCGACGAGCTCCTGAAGCTGATGCTGAAGGAGCCCGTCGACGTGGTGGTCATGGGGCCCAAGGGACGCACCGATCTGGAGCATGTCCTGGTGGGGTCCGTGGCGGAAAAGATCTTTCGGCGTTCCCCGGCCACGGTCATCTCCTATCGGGACGAAAAGGTGGCGGAACGCAATCGCCGCCGTATCAAGAAGCTTCTCTAAGCGGCCCGCCGTTGACGGCCAACACCCCGGCCAAACGGCCTTTTCGGGATCGCTGACCGACCGCCGACTAGGAGGGCTGGCATGATCAAACGACGCTTCACGACCCTTGTTCTCCTTGCGATGATTTGCGTTTTCTGGGCAGCGGGAGGGGTCGCCGCCGAAGAACGCTTTCGCGACAACGGCGACGGCACGGTCACCGATCTCGCCCACAACCTGATGTGGTCCCAGACCGACAACCAGGGCGACATCGACTGGCAGCAGGCCGCGCGCTGGGTGCGTTTCACCTTTCCCGATACGACTGCAGCCCGCTTTGACGACTGGCGTCTGCCGACCCTGGCCGAACTGCGCACCCTGTATGTCGCCGATCCGGGCTACGACGGGTATGAAACCGATTGCGGCCAGGTGGTGCGCATCACCCCGGCCATTCGCCTGAGCTGCGGATGGGTGTGGACCGCCGATACCCAGGCCATTACAGCGGCGGTCTTTAATTTCCACCGCGGGGTCCATTACACCGAGCGTATGGCCCACCATCGCGGGCACCGTGCGCTGGCGGTGCGCAGCGTCGATTAAAGATCCCCTCCCCCATCAACGGAACCTTGGATCCCCCCTGCGGTCAAATACGGCTTTGCGGGGTTGACAAACGCCGATCAAAACCTATCTTTTCGATCGCAATATCAGGGCGTTCCGCCCTCTTGACGTCTCCTTGAAATGAGGGGGCGTCTTTTTTGGCAGCCACCGACAGTTTACCGTTAACCCCCCGGGAGGCGGCCCAACCGGTCCCGCATGCATCCATCGGCGGCACCGGCTGGCGGCTTTCCCCGACCGCGCAAGGAGATCACGACAACACCATGACGGCACGCAAAGAAACTCGACAGTTCCAGACCGAAGTCCAGCAGGTGCTCAAGCTGATCGTCAACTCCCTTTATTCCAACCCGGACATTTTCCTGCGGGAGTTGATTTCCAACGCCTCGGATGCCATTGACAAGCTGCGTTTCAAAGCCCAGACCCAGCCGGAGCTGTTGGGGGACGACGGCGATTTCCAGATCAAGATCACCCGCGACGGCATCCAGCGCACCCTGGAAATTGCCGACAACGGCATCGGCATGACCTACGACGAGGTCAACGAGAATATCGGTACCATTGCCAAGAGCGGCACGGCCGCTTTCCTGGAGGCTATGGAAACCCTCGGCAAGAAGGATCAGCCCCTGACGCCGGAGTTGATCGGGCAGTTCGGGGTGGGGTTTTACAGTGCCTTCATCGTGGCCGACAAAGTCACCTTGACGACCCGCGCGGCCGGCGAAGAAACCGCCACGCGGTGGGTGTCGACCGGGGACGGATCCTACACCATCGAAGAGACCCGCAAACCCGGTCGGGGAACCTCAATCCTGCTCGAGCTGCGCAAGCCCGACAAGGACGGGGCGGACTACACCGACGAGTGGACCCTGCGGCGGATCATCAAGAAGCATTCCGACTTCGTGGCCTACCCGATCGTCATGGATGTGGAAAAGCAGGAGCCGATTCCCAAGGAGGAGCAGATTCTCGACAGCGACGGCAAGCCGGTGGGGGAAACCACGCGCACCGTGGTGCGGGAGGAAACCCTCAACTCCATGAAGGCCATCTGGGCGCGGGACAAAAAAGAGGTCAGCGAGGAAGAATACAAGGAATTCTACACCCACATCAGCCACGACTGGAATCCGCCCCTGACCCACCTGCACGTCAAGCTGGAGGGCACCACCGAATACACGGCCCTGCTCTATATTCCCTCCAAGGCGCCCTTCGATCTCTTCCAGCCCGAATACAAGCACGGCGTTCATCTCTACTGCCGCCGCGTCTTCATCATGGACGACTGCCAGGAACTGCTGCCCGAGTACTTCAGCTTCGTCAAGGGGGTGGTGGATGCTCCGGACCTCAATCTGAACATCAGCCGCGAGATCTTGCAGCAGGACCGCCTGGTGCTCAACATCCGCAAAAACCTGGTCAAAAAACTGTTCGACCTCCTGAACGGGATCGAAAAGGACGATTACGACAAATTTTACGATGAATTCGGGTCGATCCTCAAAATCGGGATCTACACCGATCCCGCCAACCAGGCCAAGCTGGCGGATCTGGCCCGCTTCAAAACCACCGCCTCGGAGGGGGCCTGGGTTTCGCTGAAGGACTACGTGGCGCGAATGCCGGAAGACCAGAAAGCGATCTACTATTTGACCGGAGACGACCAGGGCACCCTGCTCAACAGCCCCTACCTGGAGCGCCTCAAGGCCAGGAACTTCGAAGTGCTGCTGATGAGCGACCCTGTGGATGAATGGGTGACCCAGTCCCTGACGGAATATGACGGCAAGCCCCTCAAGAGCGTTGAAAAGGGCGATCTGGACATCGACGCGGACGACGCCAAGGAGGACGCGGAGCAGTACCAGGAGCTTTTCGGTTTCATCCGCAAGACCCTGCAGGACGACGTCAAGGAAGTCAGGGCCTCCTCGCGCCTGCTGGATTCGGTGGCCTGCCTTTCCGGCGATGCCGGAGACATGAGCGGCTACATGGAAAAGATTCTCAAATCGGCCGGCAAGGAGGTGCCCAAGACCAAACGCGTGCTCGAACTGAACACCCGGCACGCCGTCCTGGAAAAGATCAAGCAGATTCATGACCAGGACCCGGCGGATGCGCGGCTGGCCGACTACTGCCGCCTGCTTTTCGACCTGGCCGTGATCGGTGAAGGCGGCAAGCTGGACAATCCCTCCCGCTTCGGCAAGATGATGGGGGC
>CAYMQN010000299.1:0-3706 GCA_964392545.1 uncultured Desulfobacteraceae bacterium | reverse complement strand
ATCCGGGAAGCGGAAATCCCGCGCATCTTCGAGCGGTTCTATCGCTGCGACCCCAGCCGATCGGCATCCGGCACCGGGCTGGGGCTCAGCCTGGCCCGGGCCGTGGCCCAGGCCCACGGTGGCAGCATCACGGTGCAGAGTGCACCGGGCCAAGGGAGCACCTTCAGCGTTTTGTTACCCCAAACCCCTGAGGAGGTACGCCGATGACCACCACGCTGCAGGAAGGCATGGCATTTGAATTTTCCTACGAAGTCCCTCCTGATAAGACCGTGCCCCATCTTTTTCCGGAATTCCCCGAAGGCGACCTGATGCCCGAGGTACTGGCCACGGGCTATATGGTGGGCCTGTTCGAGTTCGCCTGCATCAAGGCCATCAACCCCCATATCGACTGGCCCCGCCAGCAGACGGTGGGCATCCACGTCCATCTCAGCCACACCGCCGCCACGCCTCCGGGCTTTACGGTCACCGTGCGGGGCCGGCTGGAAAAGATCGACGGCCGCAAGCTCACCTTCACGCTGAGCGCCCACGACGGCAAGGACACCATTTCCAAGGGCACCCATGAGCGTTTCATTGTCGATGCCGAAAAATTCAAGGCGGCCGTCAGGGAGAAGCAGGTCGCTAAGGCATAGCCGGAAGCAGGCTTGGATATTGTCAAGTGGGTAGACCTGACCCCTTGGACAAACGTCGGACGGCGGCGTGCAGCAGGACCCCTAACCCGGCCCCCAGCGTATTGAGCATCAGGTCCAGCATCTGGGAGCTGCGGGTCGGAATCCAGGCCTGGGCCAGCTCGATGGCGAGGCTCACGGCTCCGCAGGCCAGCATGGTCCACGCCAACCGGCGGCGCAGGGAGGGCCGGCGGCCGTGGCACATCAGGGCGCTCAGCAAAAACCCCAGGGGCACGAAGCCGACCAGGTTGATGATCATGTCCTGCAGCAGCGACGGCCGGTTGCCCTCGTTGACGAAGGGGGCGGTGAGAAATTCCTTGGTCAGGATCGTCATCCGGGCCGGTATGTGTAAATGGTTGCCGCGCCCGGAATGATCGGCGATTTGGGTGCCCTGCCTTTCGTTGAAAAGATAGAGTCCGCCGGGTTGTGCGTCCGCGGCATGGGCGAAGGTGTTCGTGCGGCGCCATTGCGCGGCATGACGCTGGATGGCCCCGGTTTCCAGGATGCGGGGGTAGTGGGCCAGGCCATAGAACGCCCCCCTCCAGGCGTGCCGCCCGTAGATGGAATTGCCCAGGACGAGGCGTCCTTCCGACCCCATAGCGGGGATCTCAAGCTGCAGATCACGATTGCGTCTGGCCAGTCGCCCCTCGAGGTAGACCGCCGTGCCGTCTTCGCCGGAGACGATGGTCACGAACTGCTCTTTTCCGGGGTGAAGCGCATTGACGGCGATGCGCGGCTGCCGGCGCTTGGCGGCGTAATCGTCGCCGTTCATGACGACCAGCCAGGTGCGCCACTGGCCGATGACCAACTGGCTGGCATCCCTGCCGCCGTGCAGCAGCAGCACAAACTGAAAGTGCCCGTCACCGGGGGCGGCACTTTTCAGGGCCAGTTCGATGGATAAGGCGGGAGGGGACGTCTCCTGATAGCCGCGGGGAAGGTCGAGCGGACTGGCGTAGACGATGCCGCTGCGATCGAAGCGGATGCCGGGAGCATCCCCGATCCAGGCCACGTCGTTGGTGATCGCGGCACTGTTGAAGCGGAGGCCGAAATAGGCGATCAACAGCAGCATGGCCGCCGTCAACAGGAGCCAGGTCCACAGCAGCGGGCGGCGGGGGGCGCTGGCCGTTTTCATGCAGCGTCGTTTCCGGTGAGGGGCATGGTGCCTTTCTCTCCTGCGTTATGAACTTCCCAAACAACATATAGTATCCCCGTAGGTCCGCGTAAAGGTCTAGATCATGTGCGCCCAGAAGGGGAGGCTTTTGGTTCCTGGTCCCGCTAGACGGGATTTCACGTCTGATCTTAAAAAGCCGATGGTGTTCAACAAACCGCAGCCGACGGGCGCCCGGAGGCGTAGCCGGGCTACGCCGAGGACCGCCCGGAGGTGAGAACGCCGCCAGGGGCCAAAAGATGCCCCTTCGGGACGCACACAAGATAACATTTTGACCATCTTGGCGTCATCTTCTCGTGAAGTCGGCGATGTAGGGTATAGCATCGAAACGAGGATCGAATCTCATCCTTGGACCCCAAACCCCCTGCGAGGAGGACGTACCATGCATAAAAACTTCGGACGTTGGTTGATCGTGGCAGGCATTGTGCTGGGGCTGGGCCTTGCCGGCGGCGTATCCTTTATGAACGCCCCCGACAACTCCCGGGCATCCCTTACGGTTCCCGCGGCGGTGGCTTCGGAAACCGTCCTGGTGCCGGTGAACTTCACGGAACTGTCGGAGCAGGTCAAGGGCGGCGTCGTCAATATCCGCACCGTCAAGACCGTCAACGGCGGCGGTCCGGTTTTCCGCCATTTTTTCGGGCGCGACCCCCATGGCCGCCAGGACCCTTTCCGGGACTTTTTCGGCTTCGGGCCCCAGCGTGAATTCAAACACCGCAGCCTGGGCTCCGGATTCATCATCGACCGCGAAGGCTATATCGTCACCAACAACCACGTGGTCGAGGATGCCGACCAGATCAAGGTCCGGCTCTATGACGAAACCGAGTTCGATGCCACCATCGTCGGCCGCGATCCCAAGACCGACATCGCGCTGATCAAGATCGAGGCGGACGACGTCGATCTCAAGCCCCTCAAACTGGGAAATTCCGACAGCCTGCCGGTGGGCAGCTGGGTGGTGGCCATCGGCAGCCCGTTCGGGTTGGAGCAGACCGTCACGGCGGGCATCGTCAGCGCCAAGGGGCGCATCATCGGCTCCGGACCCTATGACGACTTCATTCAGACCGATGCCTCCATCAACCCCGGCAACAGCGTCGGCCCCCTCCTGAACCTCAAGGGGGAGGTGGTGGGCATCAACACCGCCATCGTGGCCAGCGGACAGGGCATCGGCTTTGCCATTCCCGTCAACATGGCCGACGGCATCATCGCCCAGCTCAAGGATTCCGGTGAGGTTTCCCGCGGATGGCTGGGGGTGGGCATCCAGGACCTGACGCCCGAGCTGGCCGAATACTACGGCATCGAAAAGCAGGAAGGCGTGCTGGTGACCCAGACCTACGAGGGCGACCCGGCCGACAAGGCCGGCATCAAGGAAGGGGACATCATCGTGGAGGTCGACGGCACCCCCATCGACTCCAGCCGGGAATTGTCCCGCACGGTGGCCGAAGCCGGCGTGGGCAGCGACATGCGTATCACCTTGCTGCGCGACGGACGCGAGAAAACGGTCAAGGTGAGATTGGCCAAACGCTCCGACACCGAACCGACCGTGGCCCGCGGCGAAGCCCGTTCGGATGACCTGGGGCTGCGCGTGCGCACCATCGATCCCGAGATCGCCGAGCGACTGGGCATGGATCCCGATGCCCAGGGGGTCGTGGTAACCGATGTCGCATCGGGCAGCAAGGCGGGCGAGGCCGGCATTCGGCAGGGCGACGTGGTGATCGAGATCAACCGCAAGCCCATCGAATCGCTGGAAGACTACCGCGAGCAGCTGCGCCGGATCGACGACGGCGATACCGTCCAGATGCTGCTGCGGCGCGGCGGCGGCGGGTTGGTGGCGGTTAAGTTCACGCGCTAAATATAAAGCGGCCCGCGGCCGCGGGCC
>CAYMQN010000298.1:0-3706 GCA_964392545.1 uncultured Desulfobacteraceae bacterium | reverse complement strand
AAAAGACATCGAGCGCCACGTGGACAGTTGGATCAAAGCCAACCAGAAGACCTTCGATGGCTGGATCGCCGAAGCCCTGAAAGCCGCTCAATAGATATAGGCTTCTGCGGGAGGGCGCTTAGACAACTCCTGATCGGATCGAAATCCATCTAACCCCAAAAACAGAAAGCGTGCCCGGGTCATCCACCCCGGCACGCTTTTTATCTTTTGGTTCGTACCCCACCAATTATTAGGCCTAACATCATGATTCCGGCCGACCGGCCGGAATCATTCCGCCAGACGGGCAGCCGCCTGGTCCCAGATCCGCTGGGCGGCCAGGCTCCCGGCGGATTCCGCGTCGAACTCCACGATGGTTTGGCCCTGCACCATGGCGCGGGTGAAAGTGGGGTCAAAGGGAATCCGTCCCAAAACTGCGACGCCCTTTTCCCGGGCATAGGTTTCGATGGCGTCCCCCTGCGCCGGGTTCAGGTCGTACTTGTTGATGCAGAGCATGGCCGGGATCTTGAAAAAGGCGGCCAGCTCGGCCACGCGTTCCATGTCGTGGCGGCCGGAGACCGTTGGCTCGGCCACGATCAGCACGGCCGTGGCACCCCCCAGGGAAGCGATCACCGGGCAGCCGATGCCCGGCGGGCCGTCCGTGAGCAGTAGATCGAACTGGTGGGCTTCCGCCAGCTTTTTGCCTTCCTGGCGGATCAGGGTTACGAGTTTGCCGGAATTCTCTTCGGCAATCCCCAGGCTGGCGTGGGCCATGGGACCGAAGCGCGTGTCGGAGAGAAACCATTCGCCGCAGGTGTTCAGCGGGAAATCGATGGCTTTTTCGGGGCAGAAGTAATAGCAGACCCCGCAGCCCTCGCACTCGATGGGGTCCACCACAAAGTCCTCGCTGATGGCCTCCCACCGGCACAGGTCGCGGCACAGGCCGCACTGGGTGCAGCGCTCCGGATCGATCAGGGCGGTATGGCCCGACTTGAAGTCGTGGCGTTCCCGGACCGTCGGATTCATGATCAGGTGCAGATCAGCCGCATCCACATCCGCGTCGCAGACAACCTTGTTATTGACGATCGAAGCGAAAGCGGACAACAGGCTGGTCTTGCCGGTCCCGCCCTTTCCGCTGATAACGACCAATTCCTTCATGAGACGCCTCTTTTATCTCTTTGCACCGTGGGCCAGCGACCCATGGCGCCGTGTAATTGATGGGTTAACTCCGGGAATGGCGACCATCGGCCTTTAATCCGACGCAGGGGCCTGGATCACCAGGGTCTCGATCTGCCGGTGCAAGTCCTGGAAACGGGCCTGCCACTCCGGCAGGGCCTCCACGATCAGTTCGCCCCGGGAATAGGCCTCGGCGATCTTGCGGTCGAAGGGGATTTCCATCAGGATCGGCACGTCTTCCTCCCGGGCGTAGTCCCGGACGCGGTCATCCCCCAGGTCGGCCCGATTGATGACCAGGCCGCAGGGGATCTCCAGTTTGCGCACGGCGCCCACGGCCAGCTTCAGATCGTGCAGTCCGAAGGGGGTGGGCTCCGTCACCATCAGCACGAAATCCGCCCCCCGCATGGCCGCAATGACCGGGCAGGAAGTGCCGGGCGGCGCATCGATGATCGTCTCCGCGCCGGCGCGGGTGTAGCTGCGCACCCGACGGATCAGCGGGGGCGACATGGCTTCGCCGACCCGCAGTTTGCCGTGAACGAACTCGATACCGTTGCGCCGGCCCTGCTCGATCAGGCCAAGCTCCCGGTCGGTTTCGGTGATGGCCTTCTCCGGGCAGACCAGCATACAGCCGCCGCAGCTGTGGCACAGCTCCGGAAACGGAAGCACCATCTCCCCCACCACCGCGATGGCCTTGAACTGGCAAATATCGCTGCATTTTCCGCAGAGGGTGCACTTGTCCATATCCACCGCGGGCACCGCCGTGGCAACGATTTGGGAGGTGCCCATTTCGGGTTGGATGAACAGATGGGCGTTGGGCTCTTCCACATCACAGTCCAAGAGTTGGACGTCGGCTTGCAGCGCAACGGCCATATTGGTGGCCACCGTGGTTTTACCGGTACCGCCCTTGCCGCTGGCAACACTGATGATCATGATCGGCTCCTCACAATGCGACCAATGGCGGGCTTCTCCACCGAAAGGGAGAAGCACACCTTTTATGGATGAAATATCAGGGCGTCGTCTCCAACGTCCGATTCTGCCCGGGAAAAAACTGCTTCATGGGCGGCTAATGGGTGCAAAGGTTTTCGCCTGCGACCAGGCGGTTGTCCAGGAATTGCCGGACCAGCGTTTCGGGGGCGTCGATCGGCGCACCGATGATCACCTCGACCCCATTGCGGGTCAGCAGGTCGCGGGCCTGATCCCCCATGCCGCCGACGATGGCCACATCCGCGCCCTGTTCATGGAGCCACCGGGGCAGCACGCCGGGTTCGTGGGCCGGTGGTGCCAGCAACCGGGTGGATCCGATCTGCCCGTCATGGGTTTCGATGAACGCAAACTGTTCGCAATGGCCGAAGTGCGGGTCCAGTTTCCCCCCGGATACGGGGATGGCCACCATCCGTTTGCCGTTGGGCGATTTGCGTGCGGCGGCCGCCTGGGCTGCTGCTTCCGCCGCCGCCCGGGCACTCTCGGCCATACTTTCCTCGACCGCATCCACGATGCCCGCAAAGGCCCGGTTGAACGGCAATTCACCGTTCAAGGCCAAAGCCCCCCGGTCGGCATTCTTCACCACCTGCGGCTCGAAGGGCAGCGTGCCCAGCAAGCGCAGGTTTTCCTTTCGCGCGGTGCGCTCGCCGCCGCCGGTTCGAAAAAGATCGGCCACCTCGCCGCAGTGGGGGCAGGTATAGCCGCTCATGTTTTCCACCAGGCCCAGGATTTCCATCTTGACCTGCCGGCAGAAATTGATGGATTTGCGCACATCGGCCAGGGAGACCTCCTGGGGCGTTGTCACAATCAACGCCTTGGCCTGGGGGACGTTCTGTGCCACGGAAAGGGGTTCGTCCCCCGTGCCCGGAGGGGAATCGATTACCAGGTAGTCGAGCGCCGACCACTCGATATCGGCGATAAACTGGCGGATCACGCCGCCCTTGAGGGGGCCGCGCCAGATGGTGGCGGCGTCCTTATCCCCCATCAGAACTTCGATGGACATCACCTCCAGATTGGGGGAGTGACTCACCGGGCGCATCTTGCCCGCCTGGCGGCCGGGCCTGATCGACCCCTGCAAGCCCAGCATGCGGGGAATGCTGGGACCGTGCAGGTCCACGTCCATGAGCCCGACCCGCTTTCCCCGGGCCGCCAGGGCTATGGCCAGATGGGCGGCCACGCTGCTTTTGCCCACCCCGCCCTTGCCGCTCATGACGAGGATCTTATGGGTCATACCTTGGAGACGGGCATAAATTTCACGCGATTGGGCATCGTACTCGGCTTTGTGTGCCTTTTCCCGGGCTTGCTGATCTTCCATTGTGTTTGACCTTTTCCTGACGTGTTGTGACGATGGTATTAACGGAGCCGCATCCGACCCGTTTCGGGATCGGATCCGGCTGACAAGGGAACCGGAGGTCTCCAGCGGATCAGCGTCGGCCGCCGCCCCCGCCGCCCATACCGCCCCCGCCGCCCATACCGCGACCGCCGCCCATGCCGCCGCCACCGCCCATGCCGCGACCACCGCCCATGCCGCGACCACCGCCCATGCCACGGCCGCCACCCATGCCGAAATGGC
>CAYMQN010000297.1:0-3770 GCA_964392545.1 uncultured Desulfobacteraceae bacterium | reverse complement strand
GGCTACGCCGAGGACCGGCCGGAGGCGAGAACGCCGCCAGGGGCCGAAAGATGCCATTTATGGATGGGCACTACATAGCATCGCCGCTGCGCGAGGGGAAGAGGCCGTGGATCGAATAACCGGCAAACCAGGGCGGCATGGATTGGCAAGTGGGGCGGGTTCTGATAGAAGCGGGAGCCGGTATTTCTCATGAAGAACAAAGCAGGCGATCGTGACGGACAAAAAAGATTTCGACCCCATCCCCCTATCACCGACCCAGCGCATCACCGTGATCGGTGCGGCCCTTCTGGCCCTCTTCCTCGGCGCCCTGGACGCCCTGGTCATGTCGGCCGCCATGCCCACCATCGTGGCCGACCTGGGGGGACTGCCGCTCTATAGCTGGGTCTATTCGGCCTATTTTCTGGCCCGGGCGGTCTCGCTGCCCATATTCGGCAAGCTGGCCGATCTTTTCAAGAACCGCAGCTTATTTCTACTGGCCATTCTGCTTTTCATGCTGGCCTCCGCGGCGGCCGGTTGCGCCCCGAATATGCTGACGCTGATCGCGGCGCGGGTCTTCCAGGGGGTCGGTGCCGGCGGTATTTTCGCTCTCGTCTATATCGTACTGGCGGATGTTTCCAAGCTCGAAGACCGGGGGCGGACCCTTTCTCTGGCAAGCTCCGTCTGGGGCATCGCCAGTGTCCTGGGCCCCACCCTGGGGGGTGTGATCGTCACCTATTTTTCCTGGCGTTGGATCTTCTTTATGAACCTCCCGCTGGGGGCTTTCTGCCTGTGGGGGATTGGCACCTACCTGGTGGAGCTGCGGCCCCCAAAGCCCGCCGTCGCGCTGGATTTATTGGGCGTGGCGACCTTATCGACAGCCATTCTGGCGTTCCTGTTCGCCTTCCTTTTAGGGGGGCGCACCTATCCCTGGCGGTCGCTGCCCATCATGGGCCTCCTGGCGGCCTTCCTCGTGGGGACGCTTCTATTCGTGCGTGTCGAGCAGCGTGCCCGGGATCCCATTCTGCCCATCGGTATGTTTCGCATCCGTGGTTTCAGTGCCGGCAACGCGGCGGTCTTTTTAAGCAGTTTCGCCATTTTTTCCATGTTTGCCTATGCGCCTCTCTTTATCCAGGGGGTCCAGGGCAGATCTCCCCTGCAGGTGGGTATGGCCATGCTGAGTTTGAGTCTGGGATGGTCCGTGGGGTCCCTGGCCCTGGGGCAGGTGATCCACCGCACGGGCCGCAAGTCGGCCGCAGTGGGCGGTGCCGCCTGCCTCGTTGCCGGGGCTGCCATGACGCTGGCTTTCGGACCGCAAACCAGCGGATATTACAGTTTCACCTGCTTTTTCGTCATTGGGGTCGGCATGGGGTTCGTGGCGCTGGCCACCCTGCTGGTGGTACAGTCCGCGGTGTCCCCAACCGACCTCGGCGTGGCGACAGCCTCCAACCAATTTGCGCGAACCCTGGGGGGGACGGTTGGCGTGGGCATCGGCGGGAGCTTCATCGCGCTGCGGTTCGCCGAGTTGACGCGCAGCATCCGGGAAGCAGGGATCTTGGAACATCTGCCTTCCCGGTTGACGGAAAGCGGATTGGATCAGGTAGAGGGGCTGCTGCGCCCCGAGGTGATGGCCACACTGCCGGAGTCCTTACGGTTGACGGTGCAGGCCAGCGTCAGCCAAGGGGTGACCGCGGTCTTTTGGACCGTTTTGATCGCGGCCCTGGCATGCCTTGCCTGCTGCGGTCTGATCCCGGGGGAAAGCCGTCACGATGAGGGGAAAACGTTTTGATTTACCAGGGCGTCTGTAG
Organism: uncultured Desulfobacteraceae bacterium; assembly: GCA_964392545.1. Classification (GTDB taxonomy): domain Bacteria; phylum Desulfobacterota; class Desulfobacteria; order Desulfobacterales; family UBA5852; genus JABZFP01. The sequence continues at coordinate 1,986 of CAYMQN010000297.1, read as the reverse complement.
TACGTCCCACGTCTTGTGGAAGGGATTGACAACCTCGATCGGGAACGCATGCATGGGGAGCTATCGCTATCGGAGGAATCGTTCCCGATCCCAACGCCGATAGCGATAATAGATTGCGGCTATCGCCGGGTGAGGACTTGCGATATTCGCAGGGGATGACGCCATGAAGAAAATCGCCGTTTTGCCGGGTGACGGCATTGGTCCGGAAGTGATGCAGGAAGCGCTCAAAGTCCTTGAAGCGTTGCGAAAATCCCACGGGCTCGATGTGCAGTGGCGCGAAGGGGATGTGGGCGGGTGCGCCATCGATCGCCACGGTGAAGCCCTGCCGCCGCAAACCCTGGCGCTCTGCCGGGAAAGCGACGCCATTCTCTTCGGTTCGGTGGGGGGCCCCCGCTGGGAAGCCCTGCCGCCGGAAGCTCAGCCGGAGCGTGCCGCGCTGCTGCCGCTGCGCAAGCATTTCGGCCTCTTTTGCAACTTGCGCCCGGCGCGCGTGTTCCCGGCCCTGGCCGCCACCAGCCCCCTCAAACCGGAAATCGTCCGGGACGGCTTCGACATTCTCTGCGTTCGCGAACTGACCGGCGGGATCTATTTTGGCGCGCCCAAGGGCAGGGAAGGGCAGGGGCCCGACGAAAAGGCCTACGATACCATGGTCTACACCCGCGCGGAAATCGAGCGGATAGCCCGGCGGGCGTTCGACATCGCCCGGCTGCGACGCAAAAAGGTGACCTCCATCGACAAGGCCAACGTGCTGACGGTGATGGTGCTCTGGCGGGAGGTGGTCAACGACGTAGCCCGGGATTACCCGGACGTGACGCTCGACCATCTCTACATCGACAATGCCACCATGCAACTGCTGGTCGATCCCCACCGTTTCGACGTTCTGCTTTGCGGCAACATGTTCGGCGACATCATCTCCGACGAATGCGCCATGCTCACCGGATCCATGGGCCTGCTGCCCTCCGCCAGCATCAATGCGAAGGGCTTCGGTCTGTATGAACCGGCCGGTGGCTCGGCTCCCGATCTGGCGGGCCTTGGGGTGGCCAATCCGGTGGCTCAGATCCTGTCGGCGGCCATGATGCTGAACTACACCTTCCAACGGCCGGATGCCGCCCAGGCCCTCGAAGGTGCGGTGGCCGACACCCTGGCGGCCGGTATCGCAACCGCCGATATCGCTCGGGATCGAACCCGGGCGGTAAGTACCGCCGCCCTGGGGGATGCGATCGTCGAGCGCCTGGGCCGCACCCACACCGGGTGACCCTTTCACATGCTGGTTTTCATGCAGGTATTGACAGCGCCTTGCACCGGCCTGAATTTTGGGAAAATGCCGGATTTTCCAATTCGGACCGGCGGTGCCCGCAATGATCAATGCCCTCATCATATTCGCTCTGGCCCTGATCTATGCGCTTCTCAAGATATATTTTGAAAAGCGCCTGGCCCCCCTCGACGACGTGGGCGACGAACGGCATCTGGCGGACCTGGCCTTTGCCTGCGGTTGCAGTGTCTTCGACCTGTTCCGTCGGGCCGCGGCCCAATGGAATTTCTCCGAGCACAAGATCGACACGGATTTCCGGCGCTATCTCTTGACGGACGAAGTCCCGCCGTATGTGAGCGCCTATCTTCGTCAGCACCGACCGCCGCACAACAACACCTATCATCGCCTGCTCTACAACGGCGGGCGCCCTCCCTATCTATAGGTAGTGTCCCATCCAGAAGGGGCATCTTTCGGCCCCTGGCCCGCCGCCGGTGATAAAAACCCACCTTTGGCGGACAAGCGGCATTCTCGCCTCCTGTGCGTCCTCGGCTTAGCGGGGCTACGTCTGCGGTTCCCAGTCGGCTGCGGCCTTGCCAGGAACCGCAATCTACCCCTTCTGGACGGACACTGAACCCCAACGTTGCATAAAAAAGATGGAGAAAACTTCACTAAAGGCTAGGTGTTTTGACGTTAAGGCAAAATCGGCTCTGACAACTGGAACGAACCTACGGTCC
>CAYMQN010000296.1:0-3802 GCA_964392545.1 uncultured Desulfobacteraceae bacterium | reverse complement strand
CCAGGGTCAATGCGAGGGATCTGGCGCTCACCATGGGCACGAGCATTTCTTCCTCAACCTTGGCGGCATAGTGTGCTGAAATTTCACGGGCCCGGGCAAACGCCTCCTGCTGGGCCAGGTTGCGGGCCTTGACGGTGACGAATGCGATGGTGGTCACAAACGCGACCAACGCGACCACGCCGATCGATAGAACCATGCGGACCTTAAGAGAAAACTTGCTCATCCCGTATTTTCCTCCCGATGTGATGGTGAACCCGATTTGTCGACTAAGATTGCGGCTTCCGAGGCTGTGTTGAAATCCGATGAAGAAATCCATTTTTGCCCGTCATGCCGGCGAAAGCCGGCATCTCATTGGGCTAACGGCATGCAATTGTGAGAGATCCCGGCTTCCGCCGGGATGACGGCCTATGCCGACCCTTTTGTGTACAAATTGTGACACAGCCTCTTCGGCCGGAATGACCATCTATGGCAACCCCCTTTCGTGTCTATTGAGACACAGGCTCCTCCGTGGGAATGACGGATGTGGCTTGGCCCCTTTCCAAGCCGCATGAAAAAGGAGCTTGAACAGCCATCCAAATCCGAAAGAGCAATTTCGGTCCGTGCGTGAAAAACTTGACGGGAAAATTTACCCCAGAAACTGTCTATGCAATTTAGAGGCGGGGGTTGTGGGGAAGGAAAACAGAAAGGTGCGATGGCCCTTGGAAGGTCTCAGTACCCCGGAGAGGAAGTTCCCGAATTTTCGTCCAGCACCCGGCGCACCATGCCGGCCAGATCCGCTTTGATCACCGGCTTCAACAGGAAGCCCTTGATGCCCGCGGCTTCGGCCCTCTCGCGGTTCACACGTTCGCTGAACCCGGTGCACAGCACGATGGGAATGTCCGGCCGGACGGCGATCATCTCCCGGGCAAGCTGATCCCCGGTCATCTTGGGCATGGTCATATCCGTGATCACCAGATCGAAACGCTCCGGCTGGGCCCGGAAGGCTTCGAGCGCCTCCAGGCTGCTGTTGAAAGGGGCAATGCGGTAGCCCAGGGATGCGAGCATGCGTGTTTCGAGGCGGGTAATCGCATCCTCGTCGTCCACTACCAAGATGTGTTCGCTGCCCGTTGAATACACCACGGGCTGCGGATCGGCCTTCTCCCGAGAAACCTTTTCCAGTAATGGGAGGAAGACCTGGAAGGTGGTCCCCTGCCCCACTTGGCTGGACAGTCGGATGTCCCCGCCGTGCTCCTTGACGATGCCGTAGACCACGGCCAGCCCCAGGCCGGTGCCTTTCCCCTGCGCCTTGGTGGTGAAATAGGGCTCGAAGATCTTCCCCAGGATGTCCGGGGCCATGCCGCAGCCGGTGTCCGCGATGCTCAACTCGGCGTAGCCGCCGGCCTCCAGGCGGCTGCCCGGCCAGGGGGCTTCCTCAAAAACCGCTTCCTTGAGTCCCACCACGATCTCGCCGTGGTCGGGCTCGATGGCGTGCAGGGCGTTGGTGATCAGGTTCATGGCGATCTGGTGCATCTGGGTGGGATTGGCCATGACCGCGCCGCAGTCCTGCTGAATCTGCAGTTTGAGCTCGATGTCCGACGGGAGGGTGGCCCGGCAAAGCTTGAGTACTTCTTTCAGGATTTTCTGGAGAGGGACCGGCATCGTCCGCTCTTCGGCCTGGCGGCTGAACGCCAGGATCTGTTGGACCAACTCGCTGCCGCGCTGGCCGGCGGCAAGGATTTCGCGCGCATTGCCCCATTCGAGGCTACCCTCGGGAAGGTCCTCCATGAGCATTTCCGAAAGCCCGACAATGGGGAAAAGGATGTTGTTGAAGTCGTGGGCGATGCCCCCGGCCAGGCTGCCGATGGCTTCCATTTTCTGGGCCTGGTTGAGCTTTTCGGCAATCTTGATATCTTCGGTGATGTCGCGTTTGACGGCCACGTAGTTGACGATCCGCCCCCCGTCGTCGAACACGGGAGAAATCGAGGCCTCCTCGACATACAAGGCGCCGTCCTTTTTCCTGTTGGTGAGACGGCCCTCCCAGGTTTCCCCGGATGTAAGCGTCTGCCAGAGCTTTCGGTAGAAGGCCGCATCGTGTTCGCCGCTTTTGAGAATGCGGGGGTTCTGGCCCATGGCATCGGCGACCGAATAGCCCGTGATGCGCTCGAAAGCCGGGTTGACGTATTGAATCGTCCCCTCGGGGTCCGTGATGACGATGCTGTCGGTGGTTTGCTCGATGGCGGACATCAGACGGTTGAGTCTCTTCTCCGCCCTTTTGCGCTCGGTGATGTCCTGCATGGCCGCCACAATGCCGAAAATCTCGCCCGTGTCGTTCATGATGAGGGCCGTGGAGAGGCTACAGTCGAACAATTGCCCGTTCTTCTTCTGCCGCACAAGCTCCACGTCTATCAGCCTCTCGCCCGACAGGACGTGTTGTCGCAATCGCTGAAACTCCGCCAGTTTTTCCTGGGGCACGATGGGCAGCGGTCTGCCAATCACTTCTTCGGCGCTCCAGCCAAACACTCTCTCAGCGGATTCGTTCCAGGTCGTGACCCTGCTCTCCAGGTCCACGCTGTAAAGCGCCAGAGGGGAGGCCGCCAGCATGGCGCGCTGGAACTCCTCGCGCCGCTTGATATTCATTTCCGCCTGCTTGCGGTCGGTGATTTCGGAAATGAAGCCTTCGATGATCGCCGTTCCGTCAAAATCTTCATCCACAGCCCGGCCGCGTTCCCATACCCAGCGTTCGGCACCCGTCTTGTCACGAATCCGGTACTCGAGAACAAAGGGTTTCTCATTTGCCAGCGCTTTCTGTACCTTTTCCCACACCTCCTGCCGATCTTCAGAATGGACTAAATCGCCATAGCCAAGGTTACCGTCTTCCGACAATTCATTGGAAGTATAGCCGGTCAGGGCCAGGCACCCGTCGCTGACAAAAACCATCGGCCAGTTGGGTTCGTTGCGGCAGCGATAGGCCATACCCGGCAGGTTGCTCATCAATGTGGCAAGTTGCCGCTGGTGCGCGCGCAGGGCCTCCTCGGCCCGCTTTTGCTCGGTGATGTCCTTGAAAACACAGTAGGTCTGCTGAAAACTGCCGTCCGGTCTATAGTCCACGCAGCCCTCGAAGGACACATCGAGGTAATGGCCCGCTTTGTGCCGCAGCTTGAATTGGACGTCGTGAATGACGCCCTGGCGTTTAAACGCGGGAAAGTTCTTCGCAAAATGCGCTTTCCCGTCCGGGTGCAGGAACTCTGCGTAGGATTTGCCGATAACCTCCTCCCGGCTGTAGCCGAGGGTCTTCAGCCAGGTGGGGTTGACGTCCAGAAAACGGCCCTCATCGTCCAGGGACTGGTAGGACAGGGGGGCGTTGTCATAAAGGGCCCGATATTTCGCTTCACTCGCGGCAAGGGCGGCTTCCGCCTGACGGCGCTCGCTCACGTCGCGTACAATGGCGTTGATCCCGAAGACGCGGCCCTGACCGTCGGTACGCAAATCCAGCGTCATTTCCACGGGCACCCGCCGGCCGTCAAAGGTCAGCAGCTGGGTGGCGTGGTTTACGACCGTCCCCTTTTCATAAAGCCGGCGCAGCAGGGCGTCCGGTTCGTTCTCCCGCTCCGGTGGGAAGAACCGACCGATCGGCGTGGCGAGGGCCTCTTCCTCGGAACACGCCAAAAGCCTCTCGGCCCCGGGGTTGAAGAGCCGGATGGTCCCGTCCGGATCGATGGAAATCACGGCGTCGCTGGTGGTGGCCAACACCGCGGCGTACTTCTGGGCCAGGGATTCCATGCGCTCCCCGGTCTCCAAGGTCTTCAAGCCAAAGGATATGTCG
>CAYMQN010000295.1:0-3859 GCA_964392545.1 uncultured Desulfobacteraceae bacterium | reverse complement strand
AAAACCTTTGACCAGCGACCCCACGATCAGATGCCAGCCGTCGGCCAGAACGAAGAGCATCAATTTGAAGGGCAGCGATATCATCACCGGCGGCAGCATCATCATCCCCATGGACAAGAGCACCGAGGCCACCACCATATCGATGATCAAAAAGGGCACGTAGAGCATGAAGGCCATCTGGAAGGCGGTCTTCAGCTCACTGATGATAAACGCGGGAATCAGGGCGCTGGTGGGCACGTCGGCCATGCTTTGCGGTCGCGGGGCCTTGGAAATCTCCATCAGCAGGGCCAGGTCCTTTTCACGGGTCTGCTTGAACATGAAGTCCCGGACCGGCGCCATGGCGCGGGTCAGGGCCTCCTGCTGGCTGATCTGCTGGTCGAGATACGGGGTCAGGGCCTCCTGGTGCACCTTCTGCCAGACCGGCGTCATGACGAAAAAGGTCAAGAACAGCGCCAGTCCGATGATAATCTGGTTGGGCGGCATGGACTGGGTGCCGATGGCCTGGCGCAGCACCGACAGCACGATGGCCATGCGGGTGAAGGAGGTCAGCATGATCAGAATGGCCGGCGCCAGGGAAAGGACCGTCAGCAGGAGGAAAATCTGCAGCACCACCGAGGTTTGGCCGGTTTCCCCGCCGTCGGGCATCTGGATGCTGAACAGGGAGGCGCCCGGACCCTCGGCGGCATGGCCGGCCGCGGCGGCGATCAGCAGGAGGGCCAGCGCCGGGAGCGCGGCCCGGCCCAAGGCTATCCGGGATCGTCTCAGCATGGGGTTCCATCGGCCGCGGGGGCGCTGTCCGCATCGAGCGCCTTGTGCGGCGCTGCGCCTGTAAACCGGCGCAGGTGGTCCTGAAAAGAGGTGGCCGTGCGGGACGGCGCGATCGGCGCCAGGGCCTTGTAATCGGCTTCGTCCATCCGGTCCAGAAGGGTGATCCGGTCGTTGGTGACCCCCACCACGAGCACCGCCCCGGGCACTTTGACCAGGGTCACGGCCTTTTTCAAGCCCAGCGGCGTGCTTTCCAGAACCCGCAGGTTGCGGGCGCCGCCCCCCAGACCGCTCTTAACGTGGCGGCGCACGTAAAGATTGAAGGCCAGCAGACCGCCCACGATGAGCACCAGCACGCCGATCAGCTTGGCCGCCGCGGCCAGCAACTCGGGGGACATCATTTCAACTTCTCCACGCGTTCCATGGGGCTGATGATTTCCGTGACGCGGATGCCGAATTTTTCGTTGATCACGACCACCTCCCCGCGGGCCACCAGCTTCTGGTTGGCCAGGATTTCCAGGGTCTCGCCAGCCATTTTCTCGAGCTCGATCACCGAGCCCTGCCCCAGTTTGAGCAAATCGTTGACCAGCATATGGGTGCGCCCCAACTGCACCGTGACTTCCAGCGGGATGTCGAGGATAAAGCTCAGGTTCTTGGCCCGGGCGGCGGCGTCCTTGCCCTGAAGCGCGGAAAACTGATACCCGCCATCGTTGCCGGCGGCGCCGGCAGGGTTCGAACCCTCTGCCGAGACGTCCTTGAGCGTGGCGTTTTTCTTGGGGTCTCGCGATGCGTTGATCATGATGCCTCGGCGGCCTCCTCTACTGAAATAATGGCGGTGATTTCAACCGCCCGATTGCCGTTGACGATGCCGGGAAATCCGCGATACTTGGGCACCTGCTCGATGCTGAGGGTAATGGGGTCGTGGGGGCCGGTGTTCAGGGTGAAGATGTCGTCCTCCTGCAGGGCCAGCAGATCACCGAAGGTATGGGAGGTGTGGCCCAGCTCCGCGATGACGTTGACCTCGGTTGCTTCGAGGGTTTGCTGGATGCGGTCGCTGTATGCCGCTTCGGAATCCTTGGCCCGCAGGTACCGCGACGACAGCTTGTCCTTGATCGGTTCGAGCATCCGGTAGGAGAGGCACAGATGAAAATTGCCCGCGAATTCCTCCCCCTTGATGGCGAACACGATGACGATCATCAACTCGTCCGGGCTGACCAGGTGGACGAATTCCGGTTTGGTCTCGGCCTTCTTGGGGGCGATTTGAATGGTGAAAACCGTCTGCCAGGCATGCTCCAGATCGGTGAGCAGCTCCCGGGTGAAACGGCCGATCATGCCGCGCTCGATCTGGGTGAATTCGCGCCGCTGCTTTAAGGGGGTCCCTTTGCCGCCGAACATGCAGTCGATCAGGGAAAACACGAGTCCCGATTCGATGGCCAGCAAAGCGGAGCCGATCAAGGGTTCCATCCCGAAGATGGTAAAACTGGTGGGGTTGGAGAAGGCCTGGATGAAATCGCCGTATTTGACCATTTCCGTGGATACGAACTCGACCTCGAAGGGCTGCTGCACGAGGCCGGAAAGGGAGTTCCGGAGCAGCCCGGTGAACTTGTCGTAGACTTCCTCCAGCGCTGAAAACTGGTCCCGCAGCATGATGTTCTGCGAGGTGATGTCATACGCCTCGGCCTTGGCTTCGGGCGGTTCGTCCTTCTTGGACAGATCGACTTCGCCGCTGTCCATCGCGGACAACAGGGCATCGATTTCATCCTGTGAGAGTACATTGTCGGCCATGGCTTGGGTCCCGCTACTGGATGACAAACTCGGTAAAGTAGATGTTGGCCACCCCTTCCACATTCAGCAGCGTGTTCAGACGCTGCAGGATTTCCTCCCGCAGGGCCGACTTGCCGGCCACCGTGCGGATATCCTCGAAGGTCTTGGTGGGGAGGACGGTCAAAATCTCGTCCCGGATCTGGGGCAGCCGCTGCTCGAAGGTTTCCGCCGCCTGCTCGGGCGCCAGTTCCAACTGCAGGGTGGCCCGCAGGTAGCGCTTGCCGCCGGCATCGGCCAGGTTGACCACGAAGGTGTCGAGGGGAAACATTTCGCCGACCTCCATCACTTCCTCCGCATCCTCCATGTCTTCCTCGACGATTTCTTCCGGAGGCGCCAGGGCGGTGATTTTCATCCACATCATATAAAAACCGCCGCCCACGAGGACCATGAAAAGCACCATGACAGCGGTCATGACGGCTACGACCTTTTTGTTCATGTCACATCTTCCTTTTCGGCAAAGACCGGCAATCTGTCGTTTTTGGCTATGGTTCGTGAAAGGGTACTCAGCAAGGACTATGCCATGCCCTATCCAGCCCGGTCGGTCTGGCCGCAGGAAAGCACCGAAGATCGGCTCATCTGCTTCTTATTGTTGAACTTCTCGCTATTCCGAAGGGATGACCGGAGGCGATGCTTTGCAAGGCGCCGCAGGATCGGCGCGTTCGCCGGAGCATCGTGATTGACACCCGTCAACCCCTTGACGGGGACAGTGGTGGGAATGTGAAAAGGCGGCCAAGGCCCGCCTTCCATGGAAGAGCCGAAGACCCCGGCCGCCCTCGGTACCCCTCCATAAATGGCATCTTTCTGGAAGGACACAAGAAGCCATCTCAATTCTGAGATGGCTTCTAATTATAAATCGAGCGCGCCAGCGCTCGATTTATCGTTTGATATTGATCAATTCGTTGAGAATCTCGTCGCTGGTCGTGATCACACGCGAATTGGCCTGGAACGCGCGCTGGGTCGTGATCATTTTGACGAACTCCTGGGCCAGGTCCACGTTGGACATTTCAATGGCGCTGGGCGTGACACTCCCCAGGCGGCCGCTGCCCGGAATGCCCGGCAGGGGATCGCCGGATTCCAGCGAAGCCGCATAGAGGTTGTTGCCCATCTTGCTCAACCCGTAGTAGGACGGAAAATCCACCAGGGCCACCTGGAAGAGGGGCACCAACTGCCCGTTGGAATAGGAGCCGGTGACCACCCCGGCCTCGTCCACCGAAACGCTGCGCAGGGAGCCGGCCGGATAGCCGTTCTGGTCCTGGAAGGTGGTGGTGGA
>CAYMQN010000294.1:0-3931 GCA_964392545.1 uncultured Desulfobacteraceae bacterium | reverse complement strand
ATAATTGCCATCAGCGCAGCGATGCAGGGGCCCGAAAACGCCCTGCCGCTTCTGGTGAAATCCTCACCGTAGCCAAAGCTACGCCTCCGGTTTCAGAATCACTGCGGCCTTGGCCTGAACCGAAATCTACCGTTTCTGGACGGTGCCTGGGTCAAGAACATCGGTCAAACAGATTGATGCCGGTTCTTCTTTCCTCGTCGTTGGCCGCGAAAAAATTGGAGCGGTTTTGTTTTGAGGAATCCATCTGCGGGTTTTCTCGGGGGCGGAAATTTGGTAAAGGGGATCCACTTTACCGGTGCGCCCGGCGAACCTTCAGGCTGCCGGGATCAGACTGCCGGATTGTGGGCCGGTCAACCGCAATGAAAACAGTGTCCGTCCAGAAAGGGTAGGTTTTGATTCCGGCCAAGGCCGCAGCGATTTGGAAACCGGAGGCGTAGCTGGGCTACGGCGAGGATTTACAAAGAGCGAGAACGCCGGCCGGGGTCAAAAGATGCCCTTTCTGAATGGACACGATTTAGGGAGCAACACGCAATGACGACGCTGCAAGTGGGACTGCTGGGATTCGGCACGGTGGGGGCCGGTGTCGCGCGGCTGCTGATCGAGAGCGCCGATTGCATCCAGGCCCGACTGGGAATGGAGCTCAGGCTGAAATACGTGGCCGACATCGACCTTGATACCGACCGGGGCGTCAACCTGCCCGAGGGCGTGCTGATCGACGACGCCCACAAGGTGGTCGAGGACCCCGCAGTGGATATCGTCATCGAGATGATCGGCGGCGAAGGCATTGCCAAGACCCTCATGCTCAAAGCCATCGAAAACGGCAAGCCCGTGGTCACCGCCAACAAGGCCCTGCTGGCCAAGCATGGGCGCGAAATTTTTCAGACCGCCGAGCGCCACCACGTGGACCTGGCCTACGAGGCCAGCGTGGGCGGCTGCATGCCGGTGATCAAGACCCTGCGCGAATCCCTGGTGGGCAACCGCATCAACGGCATGGGCGGGATCCTGAACGGAACCTGCAACTACATCCTGAGCCGCATCACGGACGAGGGCCTCGAATTCCGCGACGCCCTGGCCAAGGCCACCGAAGCCGGCTATGCCGAAGCCGACCCCACCCTGGACGTGGAGGGCTTCGACACGGCCCACAAGCTGGCCATCCTGACCTCCCTGGCCTACGGCACCGAAGTGAACTTCGAGGACATCTACATCGAGGGCATCACCCAGATCACGCCCCTGGATATCGACTTCGCCCGCCAGTTCGGCTATCGGATCAAGCTGCTGGCCATCAGCAAGAACCACGGCGACCGCCTCGAAGCCCGGGTCCACCCCACCATGATCCCGGAAGACAACCTGTTGTCCACCATCCGCGGTTCCCTGAACGCCCTCAAGATTTCCGGCGACGCGGTGGACGACATCATGCTCTACGGCCACGGGGCCGGCATGATGCCCACGGCCAGCGCCGTGATCGGGGACGTGGTGGATATCGCCCGCAATCTGGCCTTCGGGGCGCCGACCCGGGTGCCCCTGCGCGCCTTCCAGCCGGACCGCATCGGCAAGATTGCCATCGTGCCCATGGACGAGCTGGTCAGCCATTATTATTTCCGCTTCATGGCCAAGGACCAGCCGGGGGTCCTTTCCACCATCTCCGGCATCCTCGGCGAATACGGCATCAGCATCCAGTCCGTGCAGCAGAAAGGCCGCAAGTCGGACGGGGAAGTACCGGTGGTCATGCTGACCCACCAGGCCCGGGAGGCCGATGTTCAGGACGCCTTCGGCCGCATCCAGGCTCTTGACGTAATCGAAGAAAAGCCTATGCTGATCCGGCTGGAGGAAGCCAACGGGCTTGACTGAGCGTCCAGCCTCAAGCTGAACGGACAAGCCGGGGACGGGCCCGATCTGCAAGGCCCTGGGGCGCGCCCCGCACCCCCGGCCGCCGCACACCGTTTGAGAGGTTCCATGCATATCGTCTGCTCTGATTTGGAAGGCGTCTTCGTGCCGGAAATCTGGATCAATGTGGCCCGGATCACCGGCATCGACGAACTGCGCCTGACCACCCGCGACATCGCCGACTACAATGTGCTGATGCGCAAGCGCCTCGGCATTCTGGACGCCAACGGCCTGACCCTGCCGGACATCCAGCGGGTCATCGCCAGCATGGAGCCGCTCAGGGGCGCCGTCGAATTTTTGGACTGGCTGCGGGCCCGCACGCGATTGATCATCGTCTCGGATACCTTCGTGGAATTCGCCGACCCGCTGATCGCCAAGTTGAAGCGCCCCACCCTCTTCTGCAACTCCCTCGCGGTGGCCCACGACGGCCGGATCGCCGACTACCGATTGCGCCAGCAGGACGGCAAGCGCAAGGTGGTCGAGGGATTGCAGCGCATGAATTTCAAGGTCATCGCCATGGGGGATTCCTACAACGACATCACCATGCTCCAGCAGGCCCAAAAGGGGATCCTCTTCCGGCCCCCGGAGAACGTGGTGGCGGAATTTCCCCAGTTCCCGGTGACCGAAGACTTCGATGAACTGAAAAACATTCTCGTGGCAGCCCTGCCGGAACTCGAAGACTGATGCACGATATCATTCAACGCTTCGCCCAATGCCGCCTGCTGGTGGTGGGCGACCTGATGATCGACGAATATGTCTGGGGAGCGGTGGACCGCATCTCGCCGGAAGCCCCGGTGCAGGTGGTCTCGGTGCTGCGCGAAGACCTGACCCTGGGGGGCGCGGGCAACGTGGTCAACAACCTGCGGGCCCTGGGAGGCCGGGTCGCGGTGGCCGGCGTGGTGGGCACGGCCGCGGACGGCAACCGCATGATCGAGCTCTTCGAGCGGCTGGCGGTGGACTGCCGCGGTGTGGTGCAGGAGGCCGAACGCCCCACCACCCGCAAAACCCGCATCATCGCCTCCAGCCAGCACGTGCTGCGCGTGGACCGCGAAACCAAGCGCGACATCTCCTCCGCCTCCTTCGAGCGACTGATCGGCTTCGTCGAGGCGATGATGCCGGACATCGACGTGGTGCTCGTTTCCGACTACAACAAGGGGCTCGTAACCCGGGAGCTGATGGCCCGCATCACCGCCGCCGCCCGCCGGGAGGGCAAACCCGTCATCGTGGACCCCAAGGGCGTGGATTACACCAAATACCGCGGGGCCACCCTCCTGACCCCCAACCGCAAGGAAGCTTCCCTGGCCTCCGGGGTGGAGATCACGGGCGATGCATCCCTGGCGGCGGCCGCCCGGCGTATCATGGCGGCGGCGCGCCTGGACCGCCTTCTGATCACCCTGGGCCAGGAAGGCATGGCGCTCTTCACCGCCGGCAAGCCGGTCTATCGCATCGCCACGCGGGCCCGGCAGGTCTATGACGTCTCGGGCGCCGGCGACACGGTGCTTTCGGTCCTGGGCCTGGCCTTGGGGCTGGGCACCGCTTTCGAAGAAAGCATCAAAATGGCCAATGCCGCGGCCGGCGTCGTGGTCGGCAAGGTCGGCACGGCCCCCATCCGCACCGAGGAACTGCTCTCGGCGGTCACCAATACCGGCCGGCGCTTCCCCTCCAAACACCGCGACCTGGCCGAACTTCCCGACCTGGTGCGGGACCTCAAGCGCAGCGGCCGCCGGATCGTGCTCACCAACGGCTGCTTCGACCTGCTGCACGCCGGCCACGTGCAGCTCTTCGCAGCGGCCCGCGAGCTGGGCGAATACCTGATCGTGGCCATCGACGACGACGCTTCAGTGCGCAAGGTCAAGGGCAACGGCCGCCCCGTGATCCGCGCCGAGGAACGCATCCGCATCCTGAGCGCCCTGGACAGTGTGGACGCGGTGGTGGTGTTCGCCTCCGACGAGCTCGAGGCCCTGATCGACGCGGTCAAGCCCGACGTGCTGGTCAAGGGCAGCAACTACGATTCCGCCCAGGTGCGCGGCGGCGACCGCGTGGTGCG
>CAYMQN010000293.1:0-3934 GCA_964392545.1 uncultured Desulfobacteraceae bacterium | reverse complement strand
TGCGGCGGTGGCCAATCTCTACTTCAGCAGAAAACAAAAATAGGGTAAAAAAAAAGGGTTTGCTATTTTGGCGACATGGCGATGCAGACCGCGCCCGGTCCCGTGTGGACTGAAATGGTAGCGCCCACCTCGGCCAGCGGAATGCCGTTGGCCGGCTGGGACAAACGGTTGGCCAGATGCTCGCGGGTCGTCATGGCCTCCTCCAGATTGTCCGCGTAGGCCACCCAGATGTCGCAGTTGCCGTCCAAGCGCCGGTACTGGTTTTCGGCCATGTCCACCAGGCGCTTGAGGGCCGGCTTTTTGCCGCGCAGGCGATCCTTGGGGATCAGTTTGGCGTTTTCGAGCCGGATGATCGGCTTGATGTCCAGCATGCCGCCCACAAAGGCGGCGAAGGCGCTCACCCGGCCGCCTTTTTTCAGCCAAACCAGATCCTCCACCGTAAAGCCCATGAAGAGATCCCGCAGGTAGGGCTGCAGACGCGCTTCCAGTGTGTCCAGGCTGGGATCCGCGCGCAGCAGTTCCACCGCTTTTTTGACCACCAGTCCCAGGCTGACGCTGACCCCGCGCAGGTCCATGACCTTGATGCGGCGGGCTTCGTCCTCGAACATCAGGTTCAGGGCGGCCAGCGCACTGTTGTAGTTGCCCGAAAGTTCGGTGGAAAGGTGAAAGGATACCAGGCGGTCGTATCGGTCCAGCAGATTTTCGAAGACGTCGGCACACTCGTGGGGATAGAACGGTTCGGTGTAGACGTCGCGCTTTTGTTTGAGGGCCTCGATGACTTCACGGTTGCTGATGGTTTGGCCGTGCAGAAAATCCTGGCCGTCGACCTTGATGTGGACAGGCAAAATGTGCAGGCCGAGCTCTTTTTCGAGCCCGGCCGGAAAGTCCGCCGTGCTGTCGCAAATCAATCCGATCCGCTCTGCCATGAGATGGGCTTCCTCCGTGGATCCCGCATGCAACAAACGGGCTTCAAGTATCGGGATAATAACGTGATTTCAATAAGATTGTAGCAGATTAGCCCGAAATGGACGGGATGTCAATAAATAACGTTAACGTTAGCGTAAACTATGGGGGCGGCTGAGACGGCTAAAAGTCCTGTAATGTGCTGAATTGTTGCGAATTATTGCGGGAATGATCGAGGGCCAGCGTTCGGCGGGCCAAGCGCAAAGGGAGGGCGGCGCCCGCCAGCCGCGGGCGCCGCCCTCAAAGGCCGGGGATGGTTTCTAATTCGTGGGATACATCCGATCGATTTCACCGGCGTAGTGCTCGGCCACCAGGTTTTTCTTCACCTTGAGGGTCGGGGTGATGAGACCGTTGTCAATGGTGAATTCGGGGACGATGGTCACCTTTTTGATGGTCTCGAAGCTGGCGAACTGACTGTTCTTGGCGGCCACCTCCGCCTCGATCAGTTGCTGGAGGCGTTCGTCGAGGATCAGATCGTCCATGCCGCGGTAGGCGATGCCCTCGGCATCGGCCCAGGCCCTGACGTTTTCTTCGTCCACGGTCACCAGGGCCGAGAGATATTTGCGCCGGTCGCCGATCACGAACACCTGGTTGATGTACTTGGAGGTGGCCACGGCGCCCTCGATGGCGGAGGGGGCGATGTTCTTCCCGCCGGCCGTGATGATCAGCTCCTTCTTGCGGCCGGTGATGCGCAGGAAATCCTCGCCGTCGATTTCGCCCAGATCCCCGGAGAGCAGCCAGCCGTCCGCGGTGATGGTGGCGGCGGTCTCTTCCGGCATCTTGTAATACTCCTTCATGACGTTGCGGCCGCGGAACATGACCTCGCCGTCTTCGCCGACCTTCTGCTCGACGCCGGGACCGGGCTGGCCGACCCAGCCGAAGCGGTAGTTGTCGAAGCGGTTGAGGTTGGAAAAGGAGGTGTCCTCGGTCATGCCGATGCCCTCCACGATGAGCACGCCGGCGGCATGGAAGAACTTCCCGATGTCGGGGTTGAGGGGTGCGGCGCCGCTGATGCACCAGCGCACCCGCCCGCCCAGGGCGGCCCGGATCTTGGAGAAGACCAGCTTGTCGGCCAGGGCGTACTTCAGCCCCAGGGCGAACGGAATCGGTTGTTTGGCCAGCTTGCGATCACCGACCTGTTCCCCCACGGCGCGGGACCACTGGAAGATCTTGAGTGCGGCGCCGCCCTTGGCCTCGGCCCCGCTGATGACCTTGGAATAGATCTTTTCGTAGATGCGCGGCACGCTGGCAAACCAGTGGGGTTGGGTGGCCTGGAGGTCCTCCACCACGGTGTCCATGCTGCGGGTGAATGTGGTGGGGCAGCCCACCAGGAGGGTGGCGTAGACACAGGTGCGGGCGAAGACATGGGCCAGGGGCAGAAAGAGAAATACCTCGTCCCCGTCCTCGATGCGCGTGCTGCCCTTCACCGACTGGGCCGTAAAGGTGATGTTGTCGTGGGTCAGCACGGCCCCCTTGGGAACGCCCGTGGTGCCCGAGGTGTAGACGATGCCGGCCGGGTCCTGGGGCTTCGCGGCCCGGCAGCGCTCGTCGAAGGCCTGGTCGGAGACGGATTCCCCCAGCGCCAGGAAGGCTTCGTAGCTCATGACCCAGTCGTCCGCCGGCGCCTCGCCCGAAAACAGAATGACCTTGCGCACGTCGGGGATCTCGGCGCGGATCTCGAACAGCTTGTCCAGCTGCTCGTTGTCCTGGACGAAGACCACCACCGCGTCCGAGTGGTCGATGATATAGCGGCAGTCCTTGGGCAGGTTCGACTGGTAGATCCCCACCGTGACGGCCCCGATGCTCATGACGGCCATGTCCGTGAGGACCCAGCGGTAGCAGGAATAGCTGACGATGTTGACCTTGTCGCCCAATTGCACGTCGAGCGCCATGAGGCCCTTGCCCACCTGGCGGACCTGCGCGTCGAACTCGCCCCAGGTGACCGATTCGGTCTGGCCGGGGGCCGTGATCCAGCGGTAGGCCGGCCGGTCGCGGTGCTGCTGGACGGTTGTCGCGAGCATGGCGTGCACGTTTTGAAAATCGGTAAACTCCATGAATACCCCTCCCTCTCGGTTATCGGTGGATGGTGGCGAGCGTGCCTTAGGTATCAAAGGGCTGGGACATCGAGCGGCCGTTCCGGAGCTGTTTACCCCACAGGTCTGCCCCCAAAAGCGATAATGTTTGTATTCGAACCATGTTATGCCTGTCAAGCAGGATTAAGTGGCTTTAGGTCAGGTTCGGCAGTGAATGTGCGGCAGACCAGATTGGCCATCTGGGGTATCCCGGGCCGATGCATAGGGGCAATACGCTTTCGGACCGGGCCCCGTGCTCAGAGGGTGGGGCGGGATCCGATCGTCTGGACCATCCCGTGAAAGGCTTGCTGCAATCGGCGGGTGACAGGCCCCGGGGGCCAGGGGCGATCGATCCCCCGTACTGCGACCACGGGTACAACTTCGGTGGTCGTGCCGGCCAGCAAGAGTTCGTCGGCCTCCGGCAGGCGGTCCTGGAAGATGGGCCGGGCGGCGAAGGGGATGCCTTCCTGACGGCAAAGCGTTTCCACCACCTGGCGGGTGATGCTGCCCAGAAGGTAGTTGGTGAGCGGCGGTGCCACGACTTCGCCTTGGACAACGACCAGGAAGCTGCTTTTGGCCCCTTCCATGAGGCAGCCGTCCCGCACGAAGATCGCTTCGTGGGCACCGGCTTCGAGGGCCTGCTGGGAGGCCAGCACATTGGCGGTCAGCCCCACGGTTTTAATGTCGCAGCGGGCCCAGCGGATGTCGGGCACCAGGGTGAGCGTAACCCCCTGCCGCAGCAAGTCATGATCCGGCTCGAAGGGCTGGGCCGCGGCGTAGACGGTCAGGGGCGTTTCTTGGGATGGGAAATTATGGCGCCGCAAAGGGGCAGCGCCCCGGGTCACCTGGATGTAGATCAGGGCATTCCGTTCGGCCAGGTCGTTTTCGATAAGCAATCG
>CAYMQN010000292.1:0-3983 GCA_964392545.1 uncultured Desulfobacteraceae bacterium | reverse complement strand
CCGTGATGCCCATGGCATAGGCCACCATGCTGCCGGCGGCCGAACCGCGCCCCGGCCCAACCGGAATGCCGTTTTCCTTGGCATAGCGAATGAAGTCGGCCACGATCAGGAAGTAGCCGGTGAACCCCATTTCCTTGATGACCGCTATCTCGTAGTCCAGCCGCGCGTTGTAGGCCGCCTGGTCGAGATCGGGCTGCTTTTCCAGGATCTTTTCCATGCGCCGCTGGAAACCCTCGCGCACCGTGCGCTCGAACAACACTTCGGTCGAGATTTCTTCCGGGGCGGGAAACCGGGGAAAATGGTAGGAGAAGTCGAATTCGTAGGCACAGCGCCGGGCAATCGCGAGGGTGTTGGCAATGGCCCCGGGATAGTCCTTGAAATCCGCCGTCATCTCCTCCGGGGACTTGAAGTAGAGCTGGTCCGTGCTGAACCGGAAGCGGTTGGCCTCGTTGACCGTCTTGCCGGTCTGAATGCACAGGAGGACGTCATGGGCCCGGACATCTTCCTTTTTGAGATAATGGCAGTCGTTGCTGGCCACCAGCGGGATCGAAAGCCGTCGGCTCATGTCCTGCAGTGCGCGGTTGACCGTCTCTTGGATGGCGATGCCGTTGTTCTGGACTTCGAGAAAGAAGTTGTCTTCCCCGAACAGGGCCTGGTACCAGCGCGCCGCATTCGCGGCCTCTTCCATGCGCCCGTTTTTGATGTGCATGGGAATCTCGCCGTGCAGACAGGCGGAAAGCGCGATCAGGCCCTCGTGATGCGCTTCCAGCAGGCGCTTGTCGATACGGGGTTTGTAGTAAAACCCCTCCATCTGGGCAATGGAGGCCAAGCGGCACAGGTTGCGGTAGCCGGTCTGGTTTTCGGCGATCAGAACAAGGTGCGTCAGGCCCTTGGCATCGAGGGGCGTTTTGTCATCGATGGTGCGGGGGGCGACATAGATTTCGCAGCCGATAATGGGCCGCAGCTCCGCCTTTTGGGCTTTGGTATAGAACTCCAGGGCCCCGAACATGGTGCCGTGATCGGTGATGGAGACCGCTTCCATGCCGAACGCCTTGGCCTGGGCCAGGAGCGGATCGATGCGGATCGCCCCGTCGAGCAGGCTGTACTGCGTGTGGACGTGGAGATGGACAAACGGACTGGTTTGGATGTCAGTCATTGACGATCCCTATTCAACACGATAGTTCGGCGCTTCCTTGGTGATGATGACGTCGTGCACATGGCTTTCCCGCAGACCGGCGGCGGTGATGCGGATGAAACGGGCCTTCTCGCGCAGTTCTTCCAGGGTCCGGCAGCCCACGTACCCCATGCCCGCTTTGAGGCCGCCCATCAACTGGTGGATATTGCCCGAGAGGGCCCCGCGGTAGGGGACGCGGCCGACGATGCCTTCCGGCACCAATTTGTCCGCCGCCTCGTCGTCCGTCTGATAATAGCGGTCCTTGCTGCCCTTTTTCATGGCCTCCAGGGACCCCATGCCACGGTAGACCTTGTAGCTGCGGCCTTGAAAAAGGATCGTTTCCCCCGGGCTTTCCTCGGTGCCGGCGAACAGCCCGCCGATCATGACGGAATGGGCTCCGGCCGCAAGCGCTTTGGGGATGTCGCCCGAGTACTTGATGCCGCCGTCGGCGATCAGCGGTACGCCGGTCTTGCTGGCCACCGGGCGGCAGTTGAGAATCGCCGTGACCTGGGGCACGCCGATGCCGGCCACGATGCGGGTGGTGCAGATGGAGCCGGGCCCGATGCCGACTTTGACGCCGTCCACACCGGCCTTGATCAGGTCTTCGGCCCCCTTGGCCGTCCCCACGTTGCCGGCGATCAATTCGATGTCGCTGTAAGTTCCCTTCAGCTTGATCACCGCGTCGATCACGTTCTGGGAGTGGCCGTGGGAGGTGTCGATGACGATCACGTCGGCCCCGGCTCGCAGCAAGGCTTCGGTGCGGGCTTCCATGTCGGGCCCCACCCCGACGGCCGCCCCCACCCGCAGTCGACCCAAACTGTCCTTGCAGGCGTTGGGGTATTTTTTGATCTTTTCGATATCCTTGATGGTGATCATGCCGGCCAGCCGGCCGTCCTTGTCCACCACCAGCAGCTTTTCGATGCGGTGTTCGTGCAGCAGCTTCTTGGACGCCTCCAGGCTGATGCCCTCGGGCACCGTCACGAGGTGGTCTTTGGTCATCACCTCCGAGACGGGCCGGGTCAGGTTGGATTCAAACCGCAGATCCCGGTTGGTCACGATACCCACCAGTCGATCCCCTTCGGTGACCGGAACGCCGGAAATGCGGTAGCGTTCCATGACCGCCAGCACATCCTCCACCGGCCGGTCCGGTCCGATGGTGACGGGATCCACGATCATGCCGCTTTCCGACTTTTTGACCTTGTCCACCTCTCGGGCCTCGTTCTCGATGCTCATGTTGCGATGAACAATGCCGATGCCCCCCTCGCGGGCCATGCAGATGGCGGCCTCCGCTTCGGTCACGGTGTCCATGGCGGCGCTGACCAGCGGAATGTTGAGCTTGAGGTTGCGCGTCAGACGGGTGGCCACCTGCACGTCTTTGGGGACAATGTCCGAATAGTTGGGAAGCAGCAGAACATCGTCGAATGAGAAAGCCTCTTCGGGGGGCATCTTGATCATGGTTCCTCCGGGGATGGTTGCTGTTACGTCAAATGCAAAAAGTGCCCGGCAGATGCTAAAGAGGCACTTTCGTTGGATGCGCTGTGACCTATGACGCCGCCTGCCCGGTTGCCTTCCGCGGCATGGGGAAGGGCCCGGTATAGGGACCGGAATGTTGACCTGCTCCCTTACCAGAAGGACCGTTCTTGCGCAATCCTTTATTTGGCCGCTTGACTTGAGGAACCAGCCGATATATGACGTGTCTTCTTCAAAGCATCTTGAATCATTGCTTTTTTTTAGTGGCCGAACCCTTGCAGGGCGGGGCCTCCGGGCCTGAAGCGCCGTTTATCCACCCTCTGGCCGTCCCACGGGAGACGATCGATGCTCCTCGAAATCAACCCCCTCAACCCCCAGCAGCGCCTCGTGGACAAGGTGGTGGCCATCCTCCGTGAGGGCGGCATCGTGGCCTACGCCACGGACACCTACTATGGAATTGGCTGCGACATCATGAACAAGAAGGCCATCGAAAAAATATATCTGCTCAAACAGCGCGACAAAAAGAAGCCTTTCAGCTTCATGTGTTCGGATCTCAAAACCATCAGCCGTTATGCCAAGGTCTCCAATTACGCCTACAAGACCATGCGGCGCCTGCTGCCGGGTCCTTACACCTTCGTGCTGGAGGGATCCCGCGAGGTCCCCAAGATGATGCTGACGCGCCGCAAGACCGCCGGCATCCGCGTGCCCGATCACGCCCTGTGCCTGGCCTTGGTGCGCGGACTGGGCAACCCCATCCTGACCACCAGCGCCACCATGGGCGACGGCACGGTCTTCGACGATGCCTCCCTCATCCACGACCACTTCGGCGCCCGGATCGACGTCGTCATCGACAGCGGACCCGTGCCGGGGCAGCCCTCCAGCGTGATTTCGCTGATCGACGACAAACCCGCCGTCATCCGACGGGGGGCCGGCGATACCAGTCTGTTCGAATAATTTTTTCTTCCTTCCGGAAGAAAAAATTATAGCGCTAAACCCTTTATAAAAATTTCCAGGCCCCGCACGTTGCGGTCCGGGAGAGGTCATCCCTCGCCGTCGGACGCTGTTTGAACGCCTTAGGGATCGTTGCAACAGCGCCGAAACAAGTTTAGGGTTGTGGCATGCGGTAGTGTATCCTGAGATGTCTGCCTATCGACGGGCCGGCGCTGTTGCTACGATCCCTAAGGCGTGAGTTCGTGCGACGGCGAGGCATGACCTCTCCCGGACCCCCACCTTGGAGGCCTGCTGTCAGGGGCCGAAAGATGCCCTCCGGCATAGAACCTGAAGCGTGTCCGTCCAGAAAGGGTAGCTTTCGGTTCCTGGCAAGGCCGCAGCCGACGGG
>CAYMQN010000291.1:0-3998 GCA_964392545.1 uncultured Desulfobacteraceae bacterium | reverse complement strand
GGCTACGCCGAGGACCGACCGGAGGCGAGAACGCCGCCAGGGGCCGAAAGATGCCGTTTCTGGACGGACACTAACACCAAACGCCATCTCTGCCAAGGGATAGCCGGCCGGCGCCAAATGGCGAGGTCAACGGAAACCACCCGCCTTGGAATAGATTTCATGAGTTCTCTCGGGCAGTTATTATGAACGCAGCCCGCACTGCAATGCCAGAAAAAGTTTGACAGTGCGGTTGGCTATCCGATAAACTTCGTTATTCCAAAATTTTTTAACCTCTATAGAGGCAGACAAATGCATCCCGTCGACGAACTCAGCGCCAGCATGGAAGATTACCTGGAAGCCATCTATCACATTGTCTCGGCCAAGCATGCCGCGCGCGCCAAAGACATCGCCAAACGGCTGAAGGTCAACAACTCCTCGGTTACCGGCGCGCTGCGCACGCTTTCCGAAAAGGGCTACATCAATTACGCCCCCTACGATGTCATCACCCTGACCCCCAAGGGGCATAAACACGCCGAAGACGTGGTCCGCCGGCACGAGGCCCTGATGGACTTCTTCACCAAGGTGCTCTGCGTCGACAAGACCGAAGCCTCGGACGCCGCCTGCAAGATGGAGCATGCCATATCCCGCACGATTCTGGATCGCCTCATCCGTTTCGTCGAATTTATCGAAATCTGCCCGCGCGGCGGCGAATCCTTGATTCAAGGCTTCAACAACCACTGCCGCCAGGAGGGCAACTTCGTGACCTGCCAGGATTCGCTGGCGCGCTGCCTGGAAGACCTCAAGCAGCGCCAGAAGGATATCGCCGGCGATTCGCTCCCGACGCTCCCCCTCAACGATCTGCACGACCGGCAACGCGGCAAGATCGTCAAGATTCGGGGGAAGGGGGGCATCAGCAAGAAGCTGGCCGATCTGGGCATCACCCCCGGCGGCATCGTGGAAGTCATCCAGACCGATGACGAAACCGGCGCCCTCGCCATCAAGGTTCGCGGCTATCGCCTGTCCCTGTCCACCGAAGAAGCCGCCAAAATCCTGGTGGAGTGCTCCGGCGGTTGACCGGGTAGTTGCCGCCGGGCGCCTTTTTCAAGGCGCCATGCCGAGCGTTGCCGGATGGAACGGCTTTGCGCCCCCCGCAATCCTAGCCCTCCCAGCAATTGTCATTCCGGCGGAAGAGGCTGTGTCGCAATTCGGCGAAGTAATCCGTTTTTGCCCGTCATGCCGGCGAAAGCCGGCATCTCCTTGGGATACGGCATGAAATTGTATGAGATCCCGGCTTTCGCCGGGATGACAGGTCTAAATTGAACGCTCTATTGAATTGCGACCCAGCCTCGGAAGCCGGAATCTCTTGCATATTCATACCGTTAACTCAACATGATGCCGGATCGAAGCCGAAAGACACCCTTTCGGGAGAGACACTAGCAGTGGGGCCTGGAAGCGCAAACGCTATTCGTGAGGGGTCACCGCCTCAGCGGCCGGCGCTTTCGATGAGGGCGCGCAGCTTCTCGTTAAGTCCGTCGGGCAGGGGAAAGTCTGCGGCGCTGGATTGGCACAGCTCAACGGTGCGCTGAAGGGTTTCGTAGCAAACGTGACAATGGCAGCAGGCCCGGATATGCGCCTCCACATCGGCCCGGTCCTCGTCGCTCAGTTCGCGATCGATATACGCCGACATTTTCTCGAACAGTGCCCGGCAGTCGTGATCGTGCGCGTCAGGGCTCATGATCGAAATATCCTTTTAGTTTCTCCCGCAGAAACAGGCGGGCGCGATGGAGGCGGACTTTCGCGTTGGATACGGAAATGTCGAGGATCTGAGCGGTTTCTTCGGTTGAAAAGCCCTCCTGGTCCCGCAGCACCACCACCATGCGGTATTTTTTGGGCAGTTCCAAAATGGCCTGTTGGATGTGGTTGGCCAACTCTTCGTTGAGAAGCTGTTCCAGCGGACGGTGGGCCCAAGCGGGAGCCTGGTCGGGAAGTGCTTCCCCTTCCCCGGGCAGGAATTCCTCCAGGGAAAGCTCGCGGTTCGGCGCATGCTTGGGCCGGCGTTTGGCCTTGAGGCAGGTTGTCGTCGCCACCCGGAACATCCAATTTTTGAAGCGGGTCTCATAGCGGAAACCCTCCAGGTAGCGAAAAACATTCAAAAATGTCTCCTGCACCAGATCTTCGGCATCATGGACGTCCCCGCACATACGCATGCCGAAGTTGTACAGCCTCTGCTGGTATTTCGCCACCAGTCGGGGGAACAACTCGTTGCGGCCGCTGTTGATGGCCTGGACCAGCTCGAAATCCTCATCGCGTACCGGGCTCTTCTGGTTCATGCTCTTCCGCGGGCTCGTTTTTGCTTGTCACCTGACAAGCGTTGCGCATTCATGTGGATACGCCGAACTTGGGCAGGATGTAGATTTGCAGCAGCAACCAAACGCCCAAGATGATCAGCGGCAAAAGAAGCTCTTTCATTGCGTGCCTCCCTAATAGAGATTTAGCGCACCCTTGTCCACCGTTTTTTAGTGGCCACCCCCCAGACGCCCACCGCCAGCAGCGCCATGACGGCGGCCAGATGGAGGATGTCCAGGAAGACGATCAGCCCGGAGGAAAGATAATATCCTTCATAGTTTTTGATCACCCGCAGCACACCCGTGACCACGATGGTCAGCATGATGCCCCCCTGAAGCAGGCCGTAGGCGCTGATGCGACGATACAGGCGATCGACAAGCCCATAGCGCACCAGGAAATAGGCACCGATCCCCAGGAGCAAAGCCGCCCCCAGGTAATGCATGTAATGGGTCACGTAATACGCGGCCAGCCACCCCAGGCCGGGGACGTCCGCAATGTAGTAGCGTTTGAAGATCGGCATCTGTCCGAATCCGGTCAGGGCCATGGAGGCCAGAAGAAGCATATAGACCGCGCGTACGGGGCCGCTCATCATCCCGTCGGCGGTAGGCGCGTTGGTTGTATTCGACATGGCAACTCCTTGGTCGGGTCAGTCCTCTGGTTCAGCGCGCGTTGGACGGCGTGTCGTCGGATCGGGATACATCGGCCCGCCGGGCCACCTTGAGAACCCGCCCCACGGCCAGGGCCGCCCCGGCCAGCGGTGCCACGAGCAGCGCCGTGCCGATGTTGTTGGCATCCGCCATGCGGTCCTCGGCCGGGCCCAGGTGGGGCCGTCCGGGGCCCTTTTCGATGGCCGCATCGAGGGTTTCAAAGGGCACCGGTGAAACGTAAAGGGTGTTGGTCCCGCCGTTTTCATGCTCGCCGTAGACATACCCGCCGATTTCCTTGGCCCGGGCATGGGCCTGGGCCACGATCGCGGGCCGGGGGCCGATGGTCTGGACCCCCTCGGGGCAGGCTTCGATACAGGCCGGCACATCGCCGGCGGCCACGCGGTCGTAGCAGCGGTCGCATTTGTTCATGATTCCGTTGCCGGCCAGCGAGGGCAGAAGTTTGAGATAGAGCCCGTCGCCGGTCTGGCGCTGGGGGATGTCCCACGGGCAGACGCTCTTGCATTTGCTGCCCCCCAGGCACATCTCCGTATCGATGCGCGAAATGCCGTTCCGGTACTGGCGCGAGGCCCCCCACGGGCAGAGTTTCACACAGGGGGGATTCGTGCAGTGCATACACCGCCGGGGGATCGTCAGCTCGCGCTCCTCCCCGTCCACCGTGACCCACACCGTCTGAATGAACAGCCAGTTGTAGGGCGTCAGGCGGTCGTCCACGTCCTGCTTGTCGGACCAGTCCGACACCTTCACCCGCTCGGGGTACATGGGGGGGAAGGGTTTCCGGGGCTCGGGGAACTTGTGGAAATTGGCGTCCCGGCAGGCTTCGACACAGGCCCCGCAGCCGATGCAGCGGGTAATGTCGATCATGGTTGCCAGGTGCTGATCACGCGCTGCAGGCGCCGCCTGCGCCGCACTCTGGCCGGCCGCCAGGGTCCCGGCCGCCAGAAGACCTGATTTCAGGAAAGAACGCCTGGAAAGGGATCTGGGCATTGTCGCTCGCACCTCCTTGAA
>CAYMQN010000290.1:0-4030 GCA_964392545.1 uncultured Desulfobacteraceae bacterium | reverse complement strand
TCGAGGAACCGTTCGGTTTTGCGCCATCTTTTTTACCCTTCGGGAAAGCCGGAGGGCTCCAGATCCCGCGTTGCCAAGGGTTCGCAGTAGGTCGACTACGGCGTCACCCTTGGCGCCTTGACTCTGAAGCCCTCCGACTTTTGCAACGTTGGGGTTTACGGGCCGTGCGAAAAAGGGCTTCCGCGGCAACCCCGAAGTCGATCGGTTGTCATGAGGGGCATCGTCCTTATGATATAATTTCCATTCGCCGCAAGCGGCGATAACGAATGTCACTGACCCATGGCGGCACAGGATGAAAGGAGTCCAATGAACTGGCACAGCCTCATTCTCTACGGTGTGGCGCTGGTAATATGTATTGCCGGGGGGCTGTCTGCGGCAATTCCCGTGGGGCCGGCCGGCCGGCTCGACGTCGCGCTGGCGTCGGCTTCGGATGGGGATGCGTTTGCGGCAGATTCCCGCGAGGGGTGGCCCCATGAACAATCGGACCTGGCACCGGATCCGCAAACCACTTTCGGCCGGTTGGCCAACGGGTTGCGCTATGTTCTCCGTCCCAACGCCAAACCCGCCGACCGCACGCGCCTGCACCTTATCGTCGAAGCCGGTTCCCTGCACGAGACGGACGCCCAGCGGGGCATCGCCCATTTTCTGGAACACATGCTGTTCAACGGGTCGACGCATTTTGCACCCGGCGAACTCATCCGCTATTTTCAGGAAATCGGCATGCAGTTCGGCCCGGACGCCAATGCCCGCACCGGATTTTACGATACGGTTTACGATATCAACCTGCCCCGAAGCGACCGGGCGAGCCTGGAAGAAGCCTTGCTGGTGCTGGGCGACTATGCCGAAGGGGCGCTCCTGCTGCCATCGGAAATCGAGCGCGAACGCGGCGTCATTCTGGCCGAAAAGCGCACCCGCGACTCAGCCGATTACCGAACCTATGTGTCCTCGCTAGCCTTCGAGTTGGCGGAAACGCGTTTTCCGGAACGTCTCCCCATTGGCACGGAAGCGGTGATCCGTTCGGCGGATCGATCCGTGTTCAAGACGTTTTACGACACCTGGTACCGGCCGGACAACATGATTCTGGTCATGGTCGGCGACTTTGATCCCGGCCTTGCCCGTGAGCTGATCGAGCAGCAGTTCGCACCCATGACCGCACGTGCTCCCGCGCAGGATGTGCCGGCCGTGGGGGAGGTGGCTCACAAGGGACTCAAGATCTTCCATCATCACGAAGCCGAACTTGGCGCGACGTCGGTTACGATCCAGGTGGTGGAGAGCGTGCCGCCGCCCAGGGACGACCGTGCCTTTCAGCAGCGGCAGATCGCGGCATATCTGACCAACGCAATGCTTCAGAATCGCCTGAACCGCAAGATCAAGCAGGCCGGATCGGTGTTAACCGATGCCGGCGCCGGCAGCGGCATCTTTCTGCGGCAGCTGCGCTATGGGTATATCAGTGCCGACTGTCAGCCCGATGATTGGCAAGAAACCCTGACCATCATCGAACAGCAGCTCAGGCAGGCCCTGCGCCATGGTTTCACTGAAGACGAAGTTGCGCGGGTCAAAAAGGAGTATCTTGCCGGCCTGGAGATGGCGGTCGCCCAGGCCGGCACGCGGGAGAGCGCGGACCTGGCCCGCGACGTGATCTACAGTGTAACCCACGACAGAATTTTCCGCTCCCCCGAGCAGGAAAAAGCCTTGGCCGAGCCGGTTGTCGCGGCATTGACGGCCGCGGACTTGCATGAACGTCTGCGGGAGGTTTGGGACCGGGACCATCGTCTGGTGCTGGTGACCGGCAATGCCCGCATCGAACCGCCTTCCGGCACGCCGGAAGCCTTCATTGCCGACGTTTTCGAGCGATCCCAAAGCATGGCCGTCGTCCGCCCCGCGCAGCGGGCACAGGTGGCCTTCCCCTACCTGGCCCAACCCGTCGGCCAAGGACGCATCGCCGCGCGGCAGACCCATGAGGCGATCGGTGTCACCATGATCCGCTGGGCCAACGGGGTTCGGCTCAATCTCAAACCCACCGATTTTACGGATAACGCGTTCCAATTCGTGCTTTCCTTTGGTCACGGACGCGCCGGTGTTCCACCGCAGATGCCGGCCCTGGCGGCACTGGCCGAGGATGTGGTCAACGAAAGCGGACTGGGGGGTATGGACCAGGAGACGCTAGGCCAGGCTCTGGCCGGCACGAATACCCAGGTCCGGTTCACCCTGAAGGACGACCGTTTCGCCTTTGAAGGGCGCTCGACCCCCGAAGAAATGGAGCTCGTTTTTCAACTCCTGCACGCCTATCTCGTGGATCCCGCCTTTCGCGAGGACGCCTGGCGTCTGGCGTTCAACCGCTATCGGCAGGGCTATCGCGCCATGCGCCGCTCGGTGGACGGCGTCATGAACTTGCACGGCTGGCGGTTTTTAAGCGGGGGCGATCCGCGCTTCGGGCTTCCCGCTCCGGAAGCGCTGGAGGAATTGTCCGCGGCCCATGTCGAAAACTGGATCGCCCCGGCCCTGCGCCGGGGCCAGCTGGAATTGGCCGTCGCAGGGGACGTGGACCCGGATGCCCTCCTCCGCCTGGCAGGCCGCTATCTGGGGACACTGCCCGACCGGGGCCGGGCGTCTCCCATCCCTGGCAGCCGTTCCGGGCCGGATTTCCCCGAGGCACGCCAGATGGCGGTGCCGGTCCACACCCAAATCGACAAGCGCCTGCTGGTCATGGCCCTTCCCACCGACGATATCTGGGACATCCAACGCACCCGGCGGCTGAACGTTCTGGGCGAGATCGTTTCCGAACGCCTGCGGGTGGGGATCCGCGAAAAGCTGGGGGCGGCCTATTCCACAGCGGCCTTCAACTGGCCCAGCCGTGCCTATCCGGGCTACGGGATCCTGGTCATCCACATCCCGCTGTCCGGGGACACCCTCGATCGGGTGCAGGCCGAAGTCCGGCGCATTCTGCTGGATATCCGCGACCAGGGCGTCTCCCAGGACGAACTGCAACGGGCCCTGGAGCCGATCTTGACCGGCATCAAGGACCGTTATCGCGACAACGGCTACTGGCTGGACACCGTGCTGGCCGATGCCTCCCGACACCCGGTGCAGCTCGAATGGAGCCGGACCATCCTGGAGGATTATGCCGGCATCGACAAGCAAGCGATCAATGCGGTGGCACGCCGCTATATCGATCCCGCCAAGCTGGGGGTTGTTCGGGCCTATCCGATATTGCCTGGGGTGAAATGACATGGTATGAGAGCCCGGATCGGAACATCGGAAAGGAAATACCATGCGTGACGAAGACACCTCAGGGGGGATCTGGGATACCCTCTGGGGCTTTTTTGCATCGGTGCGGCTGACCGTCATCCTGTTGCTGTCCCTGGCGGCGACCTCGATCATCGGCACCTTCATTCCCCAGAACAAACAGCCCACGGAGTATCTGCAGGCCTTCGGCGAGTTCGGCTTCCGGCTGCTTGCGGCCCTCGATTTTTTCGACATGTACCGCTCCTGGTGGTTTCGGCTGCTGATCCTGCTGCTCGTGTTGAATATCATCGTGTGCTCCATCGAGCGCCTGGCCTCCCTTCGTAAAATCCTTTTTGTCAAAAGACCCAAATTCAGGCGGTCGCGCTTCCTGAAAGTGAAAGATGCCGCGACCTTCGATGACGGCCGCCCGCCCGAGGTCCTGGAAAACGTCTACATGCCGGTCCTCGAACGCAAATTCGGCCATACCCAGCGTGAGGAGACCGACCACGGTGTTTGTCTGTTCGCCGAAAAATGGCGCTGGACCCGGATTGGGGTCTACGTGGTCCATTTCAGCATCGTGGTTCTGCTCCTGGGCAGTCTCGTCGGCTCGATTTTCGGTTTCGAAGGCTTCGTCAACATTCCCGAAAACGAGACGGTCGAAAGGATTTTCCTGCGCCAGTCCGGTCGCCCCCACCCGCTGCCGTTTGCCGTGCGTTGCGATGATTTCGAGGTGTCCTTTTATGAAAACGGCGCCCCCAAGGAATTTCGTTCCAGCTTGACCATCATCGAAGACGGTCGGGCGGTG
>CAYMQN010000289.1:0-4041 GCA_964392545.1 uncultured Desulfobacteraceae bacterium | reverse complement strand
AAATGATGAAATCGAAGAAAGTCACAAAGTAAAGCATTTGTCATCCCCGCGTATGCGGGGATCCAGGCATTTCAATGGGTTCTGGACTCCCGCCTGCGCAGGGGCTATGGCGGACAGGCCCGCATCCGCGGGAGTGACGGCTTAAGAACTTTTTACAGTTCCATCCTCACTTCTCCCAGTCCATTGCCGATGCTCGGCTTCGGGACAAAGGCCAATCAAAACAAAAGCGCAAAAACATGAAAGAAGCCTCCTTACAGGGGCTGCCCGCGCTCTTTTATCCTTCCGTCTTGACGGTCGCGTATTATCGCCCAATATTCTTCATGGTATCGTCGCTCTTCTCCGGCATGCCCGACAGCGCGCAGAGGGAATTCGGCAAGCGCAGGGGTGATTTACGCGTACTGTCGGCCGTGCCCCTGTTTGACGGTCCGCCATGCCAAGCAACAAGGAGGCTTGCCATGCCGCGCAAGAAAATACCCATCGACGATCCCGTCGAAACGCTCGCGATTCTCGATCCCGAGGGAAACGTGGACCAACGCCTGGCGCCTTCGATCCCCGACGACCTGCTCCTCGATCTCTACCGGGCCATGGTGCTGGGCCGCCGTTTCGACGAGCGCCTGCTGGCCCTCCAGCGCCAGGGGCGCATCGGCACCTTCCCGCCCATCTCCGGCCAGGAGGCCGCCCAGCTCGGGGCCGTGGCCGTCCTGCGGGACGACGACTGGCTGGTGCCCTCCTTCCGGGAAACCGCGGCTGAAATCTGGCGCGGCCGCAGCCTGGAGAGCGTCATCATGGGCAACAACGGTTTCAGCGAGGCGGCCACCATCGATCCCCCGGGCAAGACCCTGCCGGTTTCCGTGCCGGTGGGCTCCCAGATGCTGCACGCCGTGGGCCTTGCCTGGGCCGCGCGGTACCGGCAGGAAGACACCGTGGTCCTCACCTTTTTCGGCGATGGGGCCACCTCCGAGGGGGATTTCCACGAGGCCATGAATTTTGCCGGCGTCTACCAGGCGCCGGTGATCTTCGTCTGCCAGAACAACCAGTGGGCCATCTCCATCCCCCGCATCAAGCAGACCCGTTCTGCGACCATCGCCCAGAAGGCGGTGGCCTACGGCATGCCGGGCCTCCAGGTGGACGGCAACGATCTGCTGGGGGTCTATGCCGCCGTGGCCGAGGCGGTCGAACGGGCCCGCTCCGGCGGCGGGCCGACCCTGGTGGAGTGCGTCACCTATCGCATGATGATGCACACCACGGCCGACGACCCCCGCCGCTACCGGACCGATGAAGAGCTGGAAAGCTGGAAGGCCAGGGATCCCATCACCCGCTTCGAAACCTACCTGAAACGCCGGAAACTGCTCACCCGGAAGAAGATCGACGCCGTCGCCGAAGCGGTAACGGACCAGATCCAGGCGGCGGTGGCGCATGCCGAGACGCTCATGCAAACCCCGGGCGATCCGCTGGACATGTTCGCCCACGCCTATGCGGAACCGCCGGCCCATCTCGAAGCCCAGCGGGAGGAGCTGGCGGCGGAGCTTGCCGCCGGCAAGGAGGGGCCCGATGGCTAAAATGACCATGGTCCAGGCCCTGAACCTGGCGCTCAAGCAGGAGATGACCCGGGACGATGGGGTGATCGTGCTGGGGGAGGACGTGGGCGTGGACGGCGGGGTCTTTCGGGTTACCGACGGCCTGATCGGGCAGTTCGGGGAGCAGCGCGTGCTGGATACCCCCCTGGCCGAGGCGGGCATCGTGGGCATGTCCATCGGCATGGGGGTCTATGGGCTGCGGCCGGTGTGCGAGATGCAGTTCTCCGGGTTCTCCTACCAGGCCTTTCACCAGATCGAGGGCCATGCGGCCCGCCTGCGCTGGCGCACCCAGGGGCGGCTGTCGGTGCCCATGGTGCTGCGTGCCCCGTATGGCGGCGGTGTTCGTGCTTTGGAGCATCACTCGGAGAGCCGCGAGGCCTACTACGCCCACACGCCGGGACTCAAGATGGTGATCCCCTCCGGCCCCCGCAACGCGCGCGCCCTGCTGGTGAGCGCCATCCGGGACCCGGACCCGGTCATTTTCTTCGAGCCCAAGGCCGTCTACCGGGCGTATCGGGAAGAGGTGCCCGAAGAAGAAGAAACCCTGCCCATCGGGAAATCGCACCTGGCCCGCGAAGGCCGCGATCTGACCGTCGTCACCTACGGCGCCATGCTGCGGCCGGTGCTCACGGCGGCCGACCGCTTGCAAGAAAAAGACGGCATCCAGGCCGAGGTGATCGATCTGATGACCGTCGCGCCCCTCGACGACACCCTTTTCACCGCCTCGGCCCGCAAGACCGGGAGAGTCATGGTGGTCCACGAGGCCCCGCGCAGCTTCGGCCCGGGGGCCGAAATCGTGGCCCGTCTGGTGGAAAAATCCTTTTACTTCCTTGAAGTCCCCATTGCGCGGGTCACGGGCTTTGATGTGGTGATGCCGCTTTTCAGCCGTGAGGCGCATTACCTGCCCCATGTGGACCGCATCGTGACGGCCGCCCGCAAGCTGCTCGCCCGCGGCCAGGAGGCGTCCCATGGCGTTTGAATTCAAGCTGCCCGACCTGGGCGAAGGCATTCACGAGGGCGAGATCGTGGCGGTTTTTGTCGCGCCCGGGGATGCGGTGAACGAAGGGGATCCGCTCTTCGAGGTGGAAACCGACAAGGCCGTGACCGCCATTCCGTCGCCCTTCACGGGAAAGGTGGCCGAAGTGCGCATCGCGCCGGGCGAAACCGTCCATGTCGGCGATGTCCTGATCGTCTTCGACGAGGTCGAAAACCAGGCGGCCGCCGCGTCACCGTCTTCCGCCCCGGGGAAGTCCTCGCCGTCGCCGGGGGAAGCCCCCGCGCCTGCCGCAAAGCCCCGGGAAGCCGCCAATGCGGGCCCGGCGGTCGAAAAATCCGGAGGCCGGCGTCCGCCCGTGCCCGCCTCGCCGGCCACCCGGCGCCTGGCCCGGGAGCTGGGCGTGGACCTTTACGCGGTGCGGCCCACCGGCCCCGAAGGCCTGGTGACGGCCGGGGACGTGCGCCGGCATGCCGATGGCGGCCGGGCCGCTTCCGAGGCCGAGGTTGGAACGGCCCCGGCCCCGGAGGGTATGGCCATGCCCGCGGCAGCGCCGGAGCTGCCCGATTTTTCCCGGTGGGGCCCAGTGTCGACCGAGCCCCTGCGCTCGGTGCGCAGGGCCACGGCCCGGCAGACGGCCCTGGCCTGGTCCCAGATCCCCCACGTGGCCAACCAGGGCGAAGCGGATGTCACCGCGCTGGAGGCGTTGCGCAAGCGCCACGCGGCCAAAGTAGCCCAGGCGGGCGGCCGGCTGACCCCCACCGTCCTGGCGGCCAAGGCCGTGGTGGCGGCCCTCAAGCGGTTTCCGCGCTTCAACGCCAGCCTGGACATGGCCCATGAACAAATCGTCTACAAAAACTACTACCACGTGGGAATTGCCGTGGACGCCCCGCGGGGGCTGATCGTTCCGGTGCTGCGCGACGTGGACCGCAAGAGCATCCGCGAGCTGGCCAAGGAATTCCAGGCCCTGGTGGAACGGGCCCGGGCCGGCAAGACCCGCCTGGAAGAACTCCAGGGGGGCACCATTACCATCACCAACGCGGGCGCCGTGGGGGGCGGACATTTCGCCCCGATCATCCATTTCCCTCAAGTGGCCATTCTGGGCATGGGCCGCGCCGCGCTCAAGCCGGTGGTGCGCCTCGACGCCGGGGGCGCGCCCGAGGTGGTGCCCCGCCTGATGATGCCCCTGGTGCTGAGCTTCGACCATCGCATCGCGGACGGTGCCGAGGCCGTGCGCTTCATGCAGTACCTGGTGGAAACCCTCGAAGATCCGGAAACGATGCTACTGAATCTATAAATGGTGCTGTTCGATGACCCCCGGCCAATCCATTGGAGAGAAGTTAAATGGACCCGAGGCCCGACCAGCGCCATACGGTCTTCTCAAGCAGGCTACCGCGGTCGAACTCCGGGGATTACCGATTACGACGACGATTACGACAACGAAGCTAACGCCATACGCGGACTGAGAGA
>CAYMQN010000288.1:0-4051 GCA_964392545.1 uncultured Desulfobacteraceae bacterium | reverse complement strand
CTCGGCAGTCACGACATCCGGTTCGTGCGCGTGGACGGCCTTCAGGAACGCCAGGGGGATGGCGCCAGGTGCCAGTCTGCTGGCTGTATCCGAGCTGCTTCAGCAACTGCTTCAGGGGTGCGGCATGCCCGTGGATGTCCCCGATCAAGTCGTACATGGCGCACCGATGAGACTATCCCCGTGGGCTTCGGCACCATCCAGGTGGCGCCGGTCTGGCGGTTTCTGCTGGATATGGAATCGCCAGGTTAGAATGGCGGCTCGTCTTATTTTAGGTTCGTGCTGTTTCCTAAAATTACGGTCTCCATCGGTTTGATCTCGTACCCCATGGCTCGGTAGCCGCGCTGACGTTTTTCCCACATGCGGTTGAGCGGGGGCTGATCGGTCTCGGCATAGTCGTAGATGCGCACATCCTGCTTGTCGACATGTTCCCGGTGCAGGCGTCCGGCGTATTGCTGCAAGGTTCCCTTCCAGGAAATAGGCATGGTTAGCACCAGGGTGTCGAGCGGCGGATGGTCGAAGCCTTCGCCGATCAGGCGGCCGGTGGCGAGTAGCACTCTCGGTGCCGACTCATCCAACGCATACAGCTCCGCGAACACCGCCGTTCGCTGGTTCTTCGACAAACGGCCATGCAGGACAAAGCAGTGCCCCACCTCATCCCCCAGCGCCTCCTGCAACAGCGGCAGATGATCCGTTCGCTCGGTAAGCACCAACACCTTTCGCCCTTCCCGGTAGGCGGCCAGCACATCCCCGGCGATACGTCGGTTGCGGGCCGCATCGTTGGCGAGGATGCCGAGCACATCCTGGATTGGTGAATCTGGCGGAATTTCCGGTGCGGGCAGGCCCTTCGGCCATACCTCCAGTCGCGCCGGGGCGGTTTCCGGTCTGGTTGCGCGGTGCCGGATCGGCCCGCACTGCATGAAGATGATCGGCTGATGACCGTCGCGGCGAATCGGCGTTGCGGTCAGGCCCACCACGAATTTCGCCTTGGCCTGTTTAAGGATTGCCTCGAAGGAAAGGGCCGAAAGGTGGTGGCATTCGTCGGTGACGATCTGGCCGTACTGGTCGAGCAGTTCGTCCAGGTCTTCCCGCCGGGACAGTGACTGCATGACGGCGATGTCGATCATGCCGGACGGTTTCTTCTTGCCGCCGCCGATGACACCCAAGCTTCCTTTCGGAAACTCAAGAAATTCAGTTAACCGCTCCTGCCACTGGCGCAGCAGCTCGGTGCGATGTACCAGAACCAGTGTGCTGACCTTGCGCCGGGCGATCAGCGCGGCTGCGGTAACAGTTTTGCCGAAGGCCGTCGGGGCGCAGAGTACGCCGGCCTCGTGCTTGAGCATTTCCCGTACCGCCGCTTTCTGGTCCTTGCGCAAGGTGCCGGTGAATTTGGCCGCCACCTTGCGTCCGGCCAAGCGTTCGTCCTGCAGCACCGGACGGATATCGTTCTCCTGCAACAGGTCGAGCACCGCATCGAGGCAGCCACGCGGCAGGCCGATATGCTGGGGGAAATTCTCGGCACAGCCGATGATGCGCGGCTTGTTCCATACCGGCAGGCGCATGGCCTGGGCCCTGTAAAACTCAGGATTCTGGAAGGCGGCAAGACGGATCAGGCGGTTGGCCAGCGGCTGTGGCAGATCGGCTTTGGCGATGAAAATCTGGTTGGCCAGCACCAGACTCAGTGATTCCGGTTGAGGACCGATAATCCGGGCGGCTATGGGTGATGGTCGCTGCCATGGTTTGCTGTCTTCCTCCTCGGTGGCAAAGGCCACATCCAGGGGATGGCGGCCGCCGCTGGCCCGCAAAATGGCGTCTTCCAAGTCCCTCCGGGTCATGGGACGGATGGATGCCAGAAAAGCCCATTGATCGGGATAAGGTTGCAGGTATTCATCGACGAACACACTGCGCCCCGATTCCCTCGGCTGTTTCTGCAGGGGCAGCGCGATCAGATTGCCGAAGCCGCCCTTGGGCATGGTGTCCTGATTGGGAAACAGCCGATCGTAGCTGGCCAGGGACACAGACCGGATGCGGTCGCAGGTGTGGCTGATCAGTGCGGCCCCGAGTTGCCGGGCCTCGCGGGCAGGAGCCGGCTCGGCAAAAAAGATCCAGGCGTGAGCGCCATTGCCGGAGCGGGAAATCTCCAGTGCCGCCGGAATACCGAGTTCCCGACAGGATTGCAGGAAAGCCTTGGCATCCTCCCGCCAGTCGGCCTCATCGAAATCGGCCGCCAGAAAGTAGCAGCTATCGTCTCTCAGGAGCGGATAGACGCCGATGGTCTGTTTTCCGGCCAAATGGTCATAGACCACTTGATCGGTCACATGCAGCAATTGGCGTTGGTTGCAGTCGCCGCATTTCACCCGAGGCTTGTGGCAGACGCCGGGTTTCCACTCGTTACCGCAGGCCGGTGAATAGCCGGATGTACCCTTGGCTGACTCCCAGCGCTGCGGGTAGACATCCTGCCGCCCACGAAAAAGACGGCGAAACAGGGTAATCTTATCTTCGGTGGTGAAATGCGTAGGAACTGGTTCGGATTCGGTTGGGGCGGGAACTAGTACAGGGATGGCCGGTTCTTCCCAGGCGATATCGTGCTGGATCAGCAGATCCTTGAGGCGGGCATTCTCCTCACGTAGACGCCGTAGTTCATCTTGTTCATTCCGGCTCTTGTCACTCTTCTGCAAATCCATACTCCGCCATCAGATCGTCCATGTCATCGCCAACGCCCCATCCCCAGTTGTGGCCTTGGTTCCGGACACGTTCAAGCCGTTCAACGAAGTCTTTCTGCTCGCTTGGCTCAAGTCCCGCAATCGCCTTCAGCGCTTGCTCGAACATGCGCACCAAGGCGTTGAAATAGCCCTCGTCATTCATCCCGCAGTAGCCGAGCAGGTTCATGCAGGATTCGCTATAGAACACCGTCAGTTCCGCCAAACCTTCCGGCCGTCCCATGGCTTTCTTGTAATCGGAAATTGCCTTTTTGGCCTTGGCGACCGAGATATCCTGATTGCGCACGACATCCGGGCAAACCCAGCGGTCGATGGTCGACTTGTACGGTGCGAGCACATCCTCACCCAGGGCGAATCGGGCATGGAGAAAAGCCTGATTGTTCTTGCTGGCGGCGTACAGGTCCTGAATCAAGCCCAGCAACGCCGGACGGTCGAGGTTGGCCAGCTGGCGTTTGAGATCGAACCAGGTCGGTTTTTTCTTGTTTGATTCGTTCATAAACCCATTATTTGCTCCTGATGGC
This sequence comes from uncultured Desulfobacteraceae bacterium, assembly GCA_964392545.1. Taxonomy (GTDB): domain Bacteria; phylum Desulfobacterota; class Desulfobacteria; order Desulfobacterales; family UBA5852; genus JABZFP01. The sequence goes on along the minus strand of CAYMQN010000288.1, from coordinate 813 downwards.
CCGAAAGGCGGAGTCGTCAGCCAGATGCAGATAGATGCGACCGCTCAGCTCGCCATTTTCAATAACCGCCCAGCCCCGACCGCAGACCGGATCGTTCTCTTCCTGCCCGGACCAGGAAAAATCAAAACGTAGCGCATTACCGCATTGCTCCACCCGGCCATCGATGTCCCCGGAGACCAGCCCGAACTGAAACTGTCCAGTGCCATCCGAACCGATGCGGATAAATCCCGGCACCTCCATGTCGACGTAATCCTGATCCCAGACCTCCATCTCGACGATGCGCCATCTTCCGGCAAACGGTTTCATCTGCTTCATAGGATGCCTTTCTGGTTACCTCACTCTGATCCACCAAGGTGTCACAGCCCTTACCATAACGTTGTCACCGCCCCGCTCGGTGTCGCAAGTTTGTCGCAGGTTACCCATCGCCATGCTGTGTCCGCCACTGGCGGCCCTTGTCGGTCAAGCGGTATTTCTGCAAGCGGCTGTTGGGCTTGTCGGGCACGGTCACCTCAATCAGGCCGGACATCAGAATCCGGTGCACCTGCAACAAGTCCCTTTCCGCCTCGTGCTTCCAGGTGTCGAAGCGGTCGTAGGCGGCCAGGGCGTTCTTGACCTCCTGCACCTCGCGGTGTGGGGCGATGACTCTCTTGCTATCCAGAATCGCGATGATTCGCGCCTCGCTCAGGGTGTTGCCTTCGATGGCCAGCGATCCGTGAATGGTGCGGACGCGATTGATGCGCCGCAGCCGCAAGGCTCTCGCCTGGTCGGTGAGCACGGCCAACCGCCCGATGGCCTCGCTGATCGCGGCGACCC
>CAYMQN010000287.1:0-4058 GCA_964392545.1 uncultured Desulfobacteraceae bacterium | reverse complement strand
GCCTGAGGACCCGGGGCCGCCGCTGGCAGGTGCATGCCCATGTGGAGGGATGCGCTGCGCCATTCCCGCCTTGATATCTTCACCAGATTCCGATAGGTTTGGGTATGATGTGTCCGTCCAGAAAGATGCCCTTTATGGATGGGCCCTTTTGAGGAAAGGAGGTGCGCGTGTCCGATGCTGGCAAATTCAAGGCCTTTCGGGTCAGTGAAACCGAGGACGGCAAATTCCGCAGGGAAATCACCGCGTGTTCCCGGGACGACCTGCCGGATCATGAGGTGCTTATCCGGGTGCACTACTCATCGCTCAACTATAAAGACGCCCTTTCCGCACACGGCAACCGCGGCGTCACCCGTCACTATCCGCACACCCCGGGAATCGATGCCGCCGGGGTGGTTGCGGAAAGTCGCGCAGCACAATGCCGGGAAGGCGATCGCGTGTTGGTGACCGGTTTTGATCTCGGCATGAACACCCCCGGAGGTCTGGCCGAGTACATCCGGGTCCCGCCGGAGTGGGTCATCCCGCTGCCGTCCGGAATCTCCCTCAAGGAGAGCATGATCTATGGGACGGCAGGGTTTACGGCCGCCATGTGCGTCCACCGCCTGACAACCCATGGGGTAACACCCGGCGACGGCGAGATTCTCGTAACAGGTGCCACCGGTGGGGTCGGGTCCATGGCCCTCGCCCTGCTCGACGGTCTCGGTTATTCGCTCGTGGCGGTGAGTGGCAAGCGTGATGCCCTGGCCTATCTGCAATCGTTCGGCGCGCGATCGGTATTGAGCCGCGAGGAAGCCGAAGGGCAGGCGGCCAAGCCGATTCTGAAGGCCCGCTGGGCCGGTGTTGTCGATACGGTGGGCGGCCCCATTCTCTCCCAGGCCATCAAGTCGACCCGCTATGGCGGCGCGGTAACCTGTTGCGGCCTGGTGGCCTCGCCCAATCTGTCTTTGACCGTATTCCCCTTCATCCTGCGCAGCGTGGCGCTGTATGGCATCGATTCCGCGGAATGCGGTCGGGAACTGCGCCTTCTGCTGTGGGATAAATTGGCGGGGGAGTGGCGCCCGAAAAAATTGGATGCCTTGAGTCATGAGATCGGTTTGGCAGAGGTCGATCGCACCATGGATCTCCTGCTGGAAGGCGCTCATCGGGGGCGAACCGTTGTAAGGCTGGCTTCCGCGTGATAGGCGCCCGGCTGAGAGCGAGGCGGTGAGATGCCTCGGGCGGCCATACCGGGGGGGGATTCGCTTTCAAAGAGAGGATACGATGAACAAATTTACGATGATCGGTTTGGGCGGGTGGCTGATCAGCCTGATCATAGTGGGATTTCAAGCCATTACCAGCCTGATGATGGAAGGGGGCAGCGGTGGTGATTGGGGAGCCCCTCCAGGCGGTTGGACCGAACTGGCCATCGTCGATCTAGTGGGTGGCGAACGGCTCTATTGGGCCACGGATTATGAATGGCTGGCCTATGTTTTCACCATGCCCCTCTACATTCTGCTTTTCGTGGTGGGATTGCTGTTCATCATTATGGGGATGGTTTTCTGGCGCAAGTAGCGCAGTAGACCGGTCATCGTGATCCTCCCCTATCCACCACAGGCCCTCACCGCGGGGCCGCCTTTCCCTATTCGACATAGACCTGCTGCCCCGGATAGATGGTGCTGCGGCTCGACAGGCGATTGATCCGTAAAAACCGGTCGAGGGGCATTTGGTGGGTCTGAGCGATTTTAAACGGACTGTCGCCGGAGCGGACCTGATAGGTTTTCATCCCTGCCGTCTTGACCGGTGCGGCCGGCTGAGCGGCCAGCTTGAGTTTCTGGCCTTTGTAGAGCCGCGTCCCGGACAGTCCGTTGAGGCGCTGGATTTCTTTGACGGTGGTGCCGTATTCGCGGGCGATGTTCCACAGGGAGTCACCATGGCGCACCATATGGTAAGCCGGAATTTTCCCCGCTGGGGTCTTGGCCCGGGCCGTGGCCTGGCTGGGGGTATACCCTTTACCGGGGATTTTCAGTGGCTTGCCGGCGCGAATGAGTGAGCTGCGCAGGTTGTTGGCCCGCTTGATGCTGGCGACGCTGGTGCGGTAGCGCCGGGCAATGGTGGACAAGGTTTCGCCAGAACGGACGCGATGGTAGACGAACGCCGGCTGCGGTGGCGACGCCGTCCGGATTTGATCGACGCGGGCCAGAAACTGGTCGCGGGTTCCCTCCGGAATTTTGATGGCATAGGTCGACGGGGGCAGAATTTTATAACGCAACTCGGGATTCAATTCACGCAGGGTGGATTCCGATACGCCGAGCACCCGGGCGGCGTCCTTGAGCCGGATCTGGCGGTTGACGGTCGCCGTCTCATAGGTCAAGGGAGGATCGGGTTGAGGCATGTCCAGGCCATATTTTTGCGGGTCGTTGAGAATATGCAGGGTGGCCAGGAAGCGCGGCACATAGCGGGCGGTCTCGCGCGGCAGCCGTTCATACAGGTCCCAGAAGTTGTCCAGATAATTGACATTCTGGCTTTTGATAACCCTCAGGACGCGGCCTTCGCCGCAGTTGTAGGCGGCCAGCACGGTGGCCCAGTCGCCGAAGATATTGTGCAGCTCCTTGAGGTAGGCGATGGCGGCTTGGGTGGATTTGTCGGGATCCATGCGCTCGTCGATGAAACGGTCGCGCTTGAGGCCGAACTTATAGCCCGTGGAGGGGATGAATTGCCAAAGGCCAAGGGCGCGCGCCCAGGACAGGGCCTTGACATTGAACCCGCTTTCGATCAAAGGGAGCCAGGACAGCTCTTCGGGAAGGCCGGCCTCCTTCAGTTCGGCAACGATTTTGGCCCGGTAGCGTCCTGAGCGTTGGAACGAACGCAAAAAGAAATTCTTTTCGACCCCCACTGTGAAGCGCTTGATCTCGGCCTCCACATGACGGTTCAGGTCCAACGGAATCGCATTGTGCTGGCCGTTGACCACGATGTGGCGGGAGGCATAGATTTCCAGGATGCGCTTGGAAATCATGAAGCGCAGATCTTCCTTTTGCTGGATGAGCTTGAAATCATCCTGCGGCTCGACCTCAAGGATTAGCAGGTAGGCCTGATCCAGGGCGTCCAACGCTCTTTCCAGCTCGCCGCGCTGCCAGTGGTCCTGCGAATCGCGGCAGAGATCCAGGGCTTCGTCCAGTTTGGCCTGGGGGGATTTGGTGGTTGCCTCGGCCGTGGGCGCGGCGCCATCCGAGATGGCATCGGCCGCCGGCGCTGGCCCGGATTGGCGGGGCTGGTTTTCCTGATAGACATTCTCGTCAAGGTCGGCATAGGAAGGCGGTGGTGTCTCGGGGATCGGCGCGATGTCGGCCTTGGAGGGACTCTCGGCGGGGGAGGGCGTCATCATGGTCGTCGTGCAGCCGCTGAGCAGGATACAGAAGCCCACAAAAAGGGCTCGCAATTTTTTTTGTCTCACAATCTTCTCGCTTTGTCTAAGTGAATGTTGTGCAGGAAAACGGCTAATCTTTGAACCGTTATACCGCTAAGCGTCCATTTGTCAAGGAATTGCCGCAATTTTGCGATGGCTGTTGACCGAATAAAGCCGCGATATCGGGACAGCGCCCCGCTATAAACGGTGCCTGTCCGGGATGGACAGATACAGCCCCATGCAATCCTGCCCCCGGTTTCGCCAAACGGTACGCCGGCCATGGCCGCATGGCGTGTTTATCGGTTCATATGAAAGCGGCTTTAGGGGGAAAGGAAAACGCCAGAGGCGGCTTTACCGATCTGAAAAAGGGTCTTATTGTAAAAAAATGACCAAAAGGCTATTTTTCTCTTGAATATTTTGAAAAAGGCCGGTAAAAGACAATGTTTTATTTTGGTCGATCATCGGCGGCTGGTGCCAGTGCGCGTTGATTACAGAGTGAAGGCGGTTTCGAGCCAGCGTAGCTCAGTTGGTAGAGCTACTGATTTGTAATCAGTGGGTCGGGGGTTCGAGTCCCTTCGCTGGCTCCAGTTTGATCCCAGGGTGGGGTTCCCGAGTGGTCAAAGGGAACAGACTGTAAATCTGTCGGCGATGCCTTCGGAGGTTCAAATCCTCCCCCCAC
>CAYMQN010000286.1:0-4065 GCA_964392545.1 uncultured Desulfobacteraceae bacterium | reverse complement strand
GTTGCTGCGCATTTCGCATCGGACGGCGCCTTGCCTTGCGACCCGATGCTTGTTTGTCCCCGGCCTGTTACGAAGCCTTTTCCACGCAGCGTTCCTCGAGGTCCTGGATGGCGGCCTGGACCTCCTCTCCCAGGGACGCTGCTTTCCGGTAGGCTTTCAGCGCCTCGTCGGGTTGCCCGGTTTTTTTCAGCAGGCGTGCCAGGCGCAGGTGAAAGCGGCCGTTGTCGGGCATAATCTCGACACTCTGCCGGCAGAAGGCAAGCGCGATGTCGAGATTTTCGTTCTTTAATTCGTAGCAGCGTCCCAGGCCCGACAGGGCGTGGGCATCGTTGGGGTGCAGCCGCAAGGCTTTTTGGTAAGGCCCCACGGCGTCGTCAAGAAGGCGCTGGACCCGGAAGGCGTCGCCCAGCAAGCGCTGAACCAGGGCGGACTCGGGCTTCAGCTCGGCGGCCTGCTGGAGCAGCTTCTGGGCCTTTTCCGGGCGGTCCGCCTCCAGCAGCAGTTTGCCGGCCTGGAAGTGGAGTTCGAATACGTCCCGGCCCAGGGGGGCCGCCTTGAGCCAGAATTGGAGGGCCTTGTCGCGCTGATCCATGAGCAGGTTGACCAGCCCGGCGTTGTAGAGGGCCAGGATTTCGTCCGGGTTGATCTTCAGGGCCGCCTGAAACGCGGTCAGGGCCTTGGGGTAGTTTTGCTGCACCCCGAAGCAGACCCCCAGGCTGTTGAGGACATTGACGTTTTTGGGATCCAGGCGCAGGGCATTGCGGAATTCCCGGACGGCCAAATCGATTTCACCGGTGTCGTAATGGCGGTCGCCGCTGATGTTGAGGCTTACGGCATCGAAGCAGGCCCGTCCCCCGGGGCCCAGGAACAGGGCATGATCCAGGGCTTTGCGGGCGTTGGCGAGAACGTCGCCGGGGGTATACCGCAGGCAGGGGTAGCCGGCCAGACCGATGGTCAGGGTAAGACCGGCCGCGGCGTTGAGGTGTTCCTGGATTTTTTTGGCCAAAGCCAGGGCCGAGGCGACGTCCTTGCCGGGGAGGACCCAACCGAAGACCTCCGGCGTCATGAGGCCCCACAGGCCGTTGTCCCGTGCGCCCTCTTGCTCCAGGGCCGCCGCGGCGGCCAGCCGCTGCTGCTGCAGACGCTCGAGATCGTCCGTCCGGCGGCGGGCGGTGGTGTCGATGCGCAAAGCCAGGGCGGCGAAATGCGTCTCGGCGGCGGCCTTGGCGCCAGCCCAGTCGAGGAAGTCCCGGCCGGTGCGCAGTCCCGGATAGTGTTGCTGAAGCGGGTCCCGTGATCCTGAAGGGAGGGGCGGCGTCGCGGCGTCGGCCGCGGTGGGCGCATCGGGCCCGGCGGTCTTGGAATAGAGAAAGGGTTGGCTTGCCGCGCGGTCGTGCTGCAAGCCACGGGGGTCTGAACTCATGCGGTCTCCTTTGTAAGCATGCGCCGGAAGGCCATTACGATGTGGGGCAGATCCTCTTCCTTCAGGGTGCGGACGTCCATGATGAAGCGGTCTTTCTCGATGCGGCCGACGATAGGGGGATGATGGTGCCGCATGAAGGCTTCGGTGCGCTGGGGGGATCCCTCCCGGAAACGGACGGTGACCCCGTGACTGGGTAGGGTCAGACGCGGCAGGGAGCCTCCGCCGATGCGCGATTGGACGATTTCGGTGGCAAAGGTCAGGCGGGGGTCGTCGAGGCCCTGCAAGCGGGCACAGAGCCGTTCGGCCCGTTCGGCCAGTACCGTTTCGGGCACCACCATCATCTGCAGGGTGGGGATGGCGGCCATGGCCCGGGATTCTTCGCGATAGAGCCGCAGGGTGCTTTCCAGGGCGGCCAGGGTCAGCTTGTCGATGCGCAGGGCCCGGTTGATGGGATTTTTCTTGATGGCGTCCAGGTAGGCCCGTTTGCCGACGATGATGCCCGCCTGGGGGCCGCCCAGCAGCTTGTCGCCGCTGAAGGAGACCACGTCCGCTCCGCTGGCCACCGCCTCCTGGACGGTGGGCTCCCATGGCAGCCCGTAGCGCCGGAAATCCACGAAAGTGCCGCTGCCCAGGTCTTCCATAACGGGCAGGCGGTGCTGCCGGCCCAGCGCCACCAGTTCCTTGAGCGTCACGGCCTTGGTGAAGCCCTCGATGGCGAAATTGCTCTGGTGGACCTTGAGGAGCAGGGCGGTCGTTTCGCCGATGGCTTCGGTGTAGTCCTTGGGATGGGTGCGGTTGGTGGTGCCCACCTCCCGGAGCAGGGCCCCGCTTTTGCTCATGACGTCGGGGATCCGAAAGGCGCCTCCGATTTCAACCAATTCGCCCCGGGAGACGATCACCTCGCGTCCCTTGGCCAGGGTTTCCAGGGCGATCAAAACGGCGCCGGCGTTGTTGTTGACCACCAGGCCGGCCTCGGCGCCGGTGATTTCGCACAGCAGGCTTTCCACCGCGCTGTAGCGGGATCCGCGCCGGCCGCCCGCCAGATCGAATTCAAGATTGGAATAGCCGCCGGCGATGACCCCGAGATTCTCGATGGCCTCCCGGCACAGCAGGGATCGCCCCAGATTGGTATGGATGACGATGCCCGTAGCGTTGATGGTGCGGCGCAGGTTGGGCTGCATGGCGGCGGTCACCAGGGCTTCCATGCGCTCCAGGACCGCCGCTTCGCTGACCTCCGGGGCGCTCGGAGGGTGCTCGCCCTGCAGCAACTGGTGGCGCAGGGCTTCGAGGGCGGTGCGGGCCGCCTGGCGCAGAACCCCGTGGGGGGCTTCGCGCAGGGCTTCGGACTGGCGGGCGCTTTCCAGCAATCGGTCGACGCCCGGCAGGCGCTGCAGCAGGTTTTGGGTCGGATCGTCCATCGCTTGCTCCCGGCCCGTCCCGGGATCGTGGACGGCCGCTCGGCACGAAAATGTTTCTTAAACTTTACTTTTTAGCATCGAAAAGCTAACTATTTCAATCAATTTATTCACACCCAAGAGAGGTGCGCCGGCCTGGGCCGGCACGGGAGGAACGGCTATGCGGCATCCACGGGAGTACATCATTTTCCCCCTCGATGTGGCCACCCGCAGCGCGGCGGAGGATCTGGTGCGGCGGCTGGCCGGCCAGGTGGGCCTTTTCAAGGTCGGGCTGGAGCTTTTCATCCGCTCGGGGCCGGATCTGCTTCGCTGGATTCAGGCCGAAGGGGCGGCCGGCATCTTTCTGGACCTCAAGTTGCACGACATCCCCGCAACCGTGGGCCGGGCCATGGAAGGCATCGCCGACCTCGGCGTCGCCCTGACCACGGTGCATTGCGGGGAGAGCCCGCGCATGCTGGAAGCCGCGGTCAAGGCCAGCCGGGGCCGGACGGGCGTCCTCGGCGTGACGGTGCTGACCAGCGTGGACAGCGACGATCTGCTGCGGGCCGGCATGGCCCCGGAACTGGCCGCCGACATGGATGCGCTCGTGGGGCGCCGCGCCCGGGCCGCCCGGGATGCCGGCTGTGTCGGCGTGGTGTGTTCGGGATGGGAGGCCCCCGTCATCAAGCAGGCCCTGGGAGCCGATTTCCTGGTGGTCACGCCGGGTATCCGGCCGGCCTGGGAGGGGGTGGGGGCGGATGACCAGCGGCGGGTCATGACGCCTGCGGAGGCGGTGCGCAAGGGCGCGGACTACATCGTCATCGGACGGCCGATCCGCGAGGCCTCCGATCCGGCCCGGGCCGCCCGGCGGGTGGCCGAGGAGATCGCCGAGGGCCTGTCCCGGAAGGCTTGATGAACCCGCAGAAAGTCTGTTTTTGCCCGTCATGCCGGCGGAAGCCGGCATCTTATTAGGATAACGGCATGAAATTGTGAGAGATCCCGGCTTCCGCCGGGATGACGGACAAAAGCGGGAGGTTTTAGGGCATTGCAACACAGCCTCTTCCGCCGGGATGACGACCTAGGACAAATCCCTTTCGTGCAAATTGTGACACAGCCTCGCATGCGGGGATCCAGGCCTTCCAATGGGTCCTGGACTCCCGCCTGCGCAAGAGCTCTGGCGGGCAGGCCCGCTTCCGCGGGAGTGACGGCGCATAGCCTTTTACGCTTCCATCAAGTTTGCCGCCAGGG
>CAYMQN010000285.1:0-4079 GCA_964392545.1 uncultured Desulfobacteraceae bacterium | reverse complement strand
CCAGGGGGTGAAATAGAGAATGTCGAAGGGTTCCTTCTGGGAAATCTTGAGGTAGCCATACTCCTCGCCAAAGTTGCGCTGCCCGTAGTACGGCCGGGTGGCCCGGTCGGTACGCTGTATCAGGGACGCGTCGCCGCTCGATTGCCACTGGCGGAAAGCGTTTTCCTGATAGGCGAAGAAGTCTTCCAGCTCGCTCCGATCGTAGCCCGCGCCGTTGTGGTAGTATTCCGCAATGAACGTGGTGTCATAGGCGTTGAGATAGCGGATTCCCAGGAGATAGCTGAGCTGGTCTTCGCGGGTCTGGCGGGCGCGCCCCCGGGAATCCAGGACGGCGCGGCGCGCATCCTGTCGATAGGCCAGTTCCCCGTGGATCGCGATGTTCTCGGCCAGGTTCTTGGCGAAATCGAAGCCCAGGCTCAGGGGCTGGTCCGGTCCGTCGAAATAGATCAAATCGAGGTCCGTGTCGTGCCAGAGCAGGTAGAGCTTGACGGCGGCGAGAAGGTCCCCCTCCTCCCCCAGTTCGTCGTTGGCCCAGTCCTCGACGACGGGCAGCAGCAGGGCCGTGAGCCCCATGTTGCCCAGGGATCCCCCGGTGAAGCTTTTGATCAGGTCGACCCCCAGCAGCGTGCGGCCTTCGAGGTTGAGGGCCGGGTCGTCCGGATCCTTGGGCCGGTTGAGGAAACCGGCCGGGTTCCAGGCATAGCCCGTGCCCCACAGAATGCTTTTCTTGCCGGCGTCCACGGTGATGTGGGCCGTCGGCGCCAGGCTGAGGTAGCCTTCGTAAATGGCGTTTTCCCAATCGTCCTCGAGATAGGTATCGGCATATTCGTGGTGGGTGAGCAGGTGGGCCTGCCAGATCCCCTGCCGGTAGGTGCCGGCGAGTTCCACCAGGGCCCGCCATTCCCACGTGTCGGCGCCGGGGTCGTCCCGGTAGTAGTCCAACTTGTAGCGCGCCGAATCGTCGTCCAGACGGTGGTGGATGGTGCGCAGCTCCAGCCGCCCCCCTATTTCGTAGGGTTTTATTTCCGCCTCAGGGATGGCGAAGTCGTATTCGCCGGCGCCCGCCCATGCACCCCACGGCAGCAGCAGCAGCACCAGCAGAAGGATCCAGGCCCGCATGTTCAGCGCAGGTCCTTGACCCGGGGCAGATAGTTCAGGGTGAAGACTTCGTCGGGCAGTTCGCGTTTTTTGAGGTTCGCCGAGATCATGATGGATTGATAGCCCTTGTAGAGCGGGCTGTCGGTCTCCATCACCGCCGGCCGTACGACCCCGTCGCCGATGTCCTTGATGTCCGAAAAATGCAGGGTCTTGATGAGCATGCCCGTGGCGGCGTAGCAGTCGATGCGGGAGGGCACGAGCGCTTCCTTGACGACCCACATCTTGAGCCGGTCGTAGGCCACGGCACCGCTCTTGGCCTTGAGGTCGAGCAGGTGCTGCCCCTGGTCCTCGGACAGGGCGGCCACGTCGTATTCGACCCCGTAATCCAGGCGCATGATGTCGGCATTGTTGAAAACCCCGCCCACCACCGACTGCATGCTGGTGATGCGGATGGGCTTGCCCACGTTGGGGATGTAGAGCCACATGTTGTCCCCCAGGCGCAGGGTGGCGCGGCCCGCCTCACTGGCCGGGGAAACAAATAAGGTCACCACCTTGTCGATGTCCTTTTTAAGAAACCAGAGCACGAACTCCTTCCGGCGCCCGTCCGGCTCGATGTTGATGATCTTGCGGTACATCTCCAGGTCGCCTGGCTGCAGATTGCGGTCCACCGCTTCCAGAATCTGGGCGCCAGTCAGGGATTGGGCGGCCGCAATGCCCGGCGCCATCACAAGGATTACCGCCAGGCCGCAGACCAGTAGAACGCATCGATGCATGGGAAACGCCCCCTTTGATATCATTCCTCATAGCCGTTATTACGGAAACCACCTCAATCGAGGAAGACAATGCCACGTATCGCCGCTGGCCGATGTTTGATCTATCCTCTGGAAAGCTTCCGTCAACAAGCATTTACCACGAAGGGCACGAAGAAAAACCAGCCGTAGCAGATGAATCCCTTCGTGTCCTTCGTGATCTTCGTGGTGAACGCTTTTATGCTTAAAACTAACTTCAGCATTCCAGCTAGTCGTCCTGCTAGACGTGGCGCAGGGCCTCCACCGGGTCCAGCCGCGCCGCCTTGGCCGCCGGCTGCAAACTGGCCAGGACCGATACCACCAGCACGATCAAACAAGCCGATAGCACCTCCAGGGGGGATGCCGACGGGGCCAGGACGAAGATCTGGTTGCCGCGCCCGAAGGCCACTTCCACCCCCGTGAGGGTCAACCCCCAGAGGATCCCCGTGCCCAGCACCGCGCCGGCCAGCGCGCTGACCAGCCCCAGGCAGAAGCCTTCGGCCACGAAGAGCGCCAGGATCCGCCGGGGCTGGGTGCCCATGGCGGCCAGGGTGCCGATCTCGCGAACCCGCTCGTAGACGCTCATCATCATGACGTTGAGCACGCTGATCAGGACCACGGCGATCAGGATGATCTTGATGCCCAGGGTCATCACGTCGATCATCCGGACCACGTTGTAGAACGGCGTGAGCTCGTCCCAGGTATGCAGCTCGAACATGGGCTTGCCCTGCTTGTTGGTCATGGGCTCCAGGGCCGCGCGCAGGCGCTCGGCCACCGCGGCAAGGTCGTCGAAATCACGGGTGCGCACGGCGACTTCGCTGATTTCGCGCTGTTCCATGCGCAGCAGGGCGGCGGCGTCCGCGATATGCAGATAGCCGTCGCGGCCGCCGGGGCCCATCAGGCTTTCCACTACGCCAACCACCTGGAAGGTCATGCCGTTTACCGAGCCGTCCTTGTTGTTGGCCACCAGCACCACGGTGTCGCCGGTCTTGATTTCCATGCCCCGGGCGACCACTTCGGGCAGCAGAACCTGCCCTTCTTTCAGGAGCGCCTCAGGCTGGGCGGCGTCCTTGATGCGGGATGCCAGCAGCGGCACCACGGCCTGCTCCCTGGCCGGATCGACGCCGTTGAGGCGCACGTTGGTGGTCTGGGCGTAATTGCTCAGCATGGCCCCGAACTTGATGCGCGGCGAGAAGGCCGCCACGCCCTCGGTTTGGGAAAGCACTTCGGAGAGTTTATCGAAGGCCTTGGGAGGCAGCATGCGGTCCAGGGGCAGGTTGTCGATGCTGGCCAGATACCCCTTGCGGTGCACCTGCAGATGGCTTAGGACGGCATCCGTGATCTGGCCCACGATGGCCCCCTTGAAGGCGCTGCTCAAGCCCACGAACACGATCACCGCCACCACGCCCACGGTGATCAGGAGCCCCGTCAGAAGGGTGCGGCGCTTGTAGCGCAGCAGGTTCTTCAACGCCAGGCGCAGGACCTTAAGCATGCGGCACCTCCCTTCCGGCTGCCGCTTCCGTCAGCAGGCGGCCGTCCTCCAGATGGAAGCTCACCTCGGCCTGATCCATGATCCGCGGGTCGTGGGTCGAAAAGACGAAGGTGGTGCCGAACTGGTCGCGCATGCGCTTCATCATGTCCACCACCCGCTGGGCGGTGGCCCCATCCAGGTTGGCGGTGGGCTCGTCGGCCAGCACCAGGTCGGGATTGCCCACCAGGGCCCGGGCGATGGCCACACGCTGTTTTTGCCCGCCGGAAAGCTGGGCCGGATACTTGCCGGCCTGGTCCGCCATGCCGACCGCCGCCAGCACCCGCTCCACCGCCGGGCGGATGCCCTTGGGTGCCATGTCGCGAATCATCAGCAGCGGGTAGGCCACGTTTTCATACACGGTGAGCACCGGCAGCAAATTGAAATCCTGGAACACGAAGCCGAGTTTCTGGCCCCTGAAGGCGGCACTCGCGCGGCGGCCCATGCGGTCGATGGCCTTTCCGGCCACCGTCACCCGGCCCGCACTGGGCCGGTCCAGACACCCGATCATGTTGAGCGCCGTGGTCTTGCCGCTGCCGGAAGGCCCCACCAGGGCCGCAAAGGCGCCCTGGGGGATGCGCAGGCTGACCTGGTCCAGGGCCACCACATCCACCTCGCCCATGCGGTAGGTTTTCGAGACAGAATCGAAGACGACGATGTCCATG
>CAYMQN010000284.1:0-4089 GCA_964392545.1 uncultured Desulfobacteraceae bacterium | reverse complement strand
AGATCCGGCCCCACCGTGATGACGGTGCGCCCCGAATAATCCACGCGCTTGCCCAGCAGGTTCTGGCGGAAGCGTCCCTGTTTACCCTTCAGGGTATCGCTCAGGGATTTCAGCGGCCGTTTGTTGGTCCCCGTAATCACCCGGCCGTGGCGTCCATTGTCGAAAAGAACGTCGACGGCTTCCTGCAGCATGCGCTTTTCGTTGCGCACGATGATATCCGGAGCCTTGAGATCGATCAGGCGCTTCAGCCGGTTGTTGCGGTTGATCACCCGCCGATAGAGGTCGTTCAAATCCGAGGTGGCGAAGCGTCCGCCCTCCAGGGGAACCAGCGGCCGCAGATCCGGCGGCAGGACCGGGATGGCATCCATGACCATCCAGGCCGGATCGACCCCCGATTTGCGAAAAGCGTCGACAATTTTCAACCGCTTGGCCAACTTCTGGCGTTTGGCGATGGAGCCGGTTTCGCGCACCTCGGTCCGCAGTTCGTTGTAGAGGGTATCCAGGTCGATATCCTCCAGCATGACCTTGACCGCTTCGGCACCGATACCCGCATCAAACTTGTTCCCGTAGAGCTCCAGCGCTTCGTGATATTTTTCGTCGGTCAGCAGCTGTCCCTTGGTGAGGGGGGTATCCTTGGGGTCGATTACGATATAGTTGTCGAAATAGAGCACCTTCTCCATGTTTTTGAGCGTTAGATCGAGCAAATTGCCGATTTTACTGGGAAGGCTTTTGAGAAACCAGATATGGGACACCGGTGTGGCCAATTCGATGTGGGCCATCCGCTCGCGGCGGACTTTGGACTGAATGACCTCGACCCCGCATTTTTCGCAGATCACTCCGCGGTGCTTCATGCGCTTGTATTTGCCGCAGTTGCACTCGTAATCCTTGGTGGGCCCGAAGATTTTGGCGCAGAACAATCCGTCCCGCTCGGGCTTGAAGGTCCGGTAGTTGATGGTCTCGGGCTTTTTGATCTCCCCGAAGGACCATTTCCGGATTTGCTCCGACGAGGCCAAGGCCAGACGGATGCCGTCATAGCGTCTTGGGTCGGTGGGCTTTGCGAAGAAATCGTATAGAGTTTCCAAAGTACTCTCCTTAACTGGTGTCCATCCAGAGATGGTAGATTTTGGTTCCGGCCAAGGCCGCAGCGATGTGGAAACCGCAGGCGTAGCTGGGCTACGGCGAGGATTTCCACAGAGCGAGAACGCCGGCCGGGGCCGAAAGATGCCATTTATGGATGGGCACTATCTATTCACCTTCCAGTAACTGGATATCCAGTCCCAGCGCCTGAAGCTCTTTGGTCATGACCCGGAAGGATTCAGGCAAACCTGGCTCGAGGACGTTCTGTCCCTTGACGATCTTCTCATACATGCGGGTTCGACCGGCCATATCGTCCGACTTGACTGTCAGAAACTCCTGCAAGGCATAGGCGGCACCGTAGGCTTCCATGGCCCAGACTTCCATTTCGCCGAGCCGCTGCCCCCCGAATTGGGCCTTGCCGCCCAAAGGCTGCTGGGTCACCAGGGAGTAAGGGCCGATGGAGCGGGCATGAATCTTATCATCCACCAGGTGATGCAGCTTCAGCATGTACATGGTGCCCACGGTGATCTTCTCATCGAACGGCTTTCCGGTGCGCCCGTCGAACAGTTTGGCCTGCGCCAGCCGGTCATAGCCGGCTTCTTCGAGAAGAGCCTTGATCTCTTCCTCTTTGGCGCCATCGAAGACCGGCGTGGCCATGTGGACGCCCCCCGTGTAGTTTGCCGCCAACCCTTTGAGTTCCGCCTCGTTCAACTTCTTGAGGGCCGGGAGGTCTTTCTGGCCCACGAAAACCTTCTCAAGCTTGTCGCGCAGCGCGTTGGTCTTGTTCTCCTCGAGGAGCGTGTTGATCTGATCGCCAAGGCCTTTGGCGGCCAATCCCAAATGGATTTCGAGAATCTGGCCAACGTTCATGCGCGACGGAACTCCCAGCGGGTTGAGCACCATGTCCACCGGATTGCCGCTTTCAAAATACGGCAAATCCTCGATGGGCAGGATCCGCGAGACCACCCCCTTGTTGCCGTGGCGACCGGCCATCTTATCGCCCACGGAAAGCTTGCGCTTCATGGCGACGTAGACTTTGACCATCTTGATCACGCCGGGGGGCAGATCATCGCCTTTTTCAAATCGGGAGACCTGCTGCTCGAACCGGGCCCGGACGGCTTCGCGCATGTCTTGATATTTTTCGATAATCTCGTGGATCTCCTCGGTCTGCTGGGGATCCTTGAGGACAATGCCCTCGATTTGCGACAGGGGGATATCCTGCAGGGCTTCCGCGGTAATCGTGGCGTTCTTGGCCACGATCACTTTCTTGCCCTTCTTAATCGAGGAATAGGCTTTCTGTCCGACCAGCATGGTCATCAAACGGTCACGGGCCGCACGTTCGATGATGGCGATTTCATCGTCACGGTCTTTTTCGCGGCGGGCGATTTCCTCGTCCTCGATGGTGCGTGTGCGATCATCCTTGCTGGCGCCGCGCCGCGAGAAAACCTTGGCATCGATGACGATCCCCTGGACACCCGGCGGGACGCGCAGGGAAGTATCCTTCACATCGCCCGCCTTTTCGCCAAAAATGGCGCGCAGCAGCTTTTCTTCGGGCGAGAGTTGGGTTTCGCCCTTGGGGGTGATTTTTCCCACCAGGATATCGCCCGGTTCGACCTCGGCCCCCAGGCGAATGATACCGCTCTCGTCCAGATCTTTGAGCGCTTCGTCGCCGACATTGGGAATGTCCCGCGTGATATCCTCTTTGCCGAGTTTGGTGTCCCGGGCCACTACCTCGAACTCTTCGATATGGATCGAAGTATAGACCCCGTCGCGCACCAGGCGCTCGCTGACGAGAATGGAATCCTCAAAATTGTAACCGCCCCAGGGCATAAACGCGACCGTTACGTTTTTGCCCAGCGCCAATTCACCCTTATCGGTTGCCGGTCCGTCGGCGATGACCTGCCCCTTGGTGACCCGCTCGCCCGTGGCAACGATCGGCCGGTGATTGAAGCAGGTGTTCTGGTTGCTGCGTACGAATTTCGACAGGTTGTAAATCGTCACCGGATGGTCGTGGCTGCCGCCGTTCTCGACCAGATCGTGGCGGATGACAATGCGGGCCGCATCGACGTCGACGACGATACCGTCTCTTTTGGCAACGATGGCGACACCGGAGTCCCGCGCCACGACCCCCTCGATACCGGTGCCCACCAGCGGCGCTTCGTTCATCAACAGGGGGACCGCCTGGCGCTGCATGTTGGACCCCATCAAGGCGCGGTTGGCATCATCGTTTTCAAGAAACGGAATCAACGAAGCCGAGACGCTCACCAACTGGTTGGGCGAGATATCCATCAGCTCGATCTTCTCCCGCTCGACCATCATGAACTCCCCGGCCACCCGTGAGGTCACCAGGGGATTGACGTAGCGATGGTCGTCGTCCATGGGTGCATTGGCCTGGGCGATGGGATGCTCCCTTTCCTCGAAAGCGCTCAGGAAACGGACCTCATCCGTTCGTTGGGTCTCCTTGACAACGCTGTAAGGGGTCTCGATGAATCCATATGCGTTGACACGCGCGTAGGTACCAAGGGAAACGATCAACCCGATGTTGGGACCTTCCGGGGTTTCAATCGGACAAATCCGGCCGTAATGGGAGGGATGTACGTCGCGCACCTCGAACCCGGCCCGCTCGCGTGTAAGGCCGCCGGGGCCCAAGGCGCTCAAGCGGCGTTTATGGGTCGTCTCGGAAAGCGGGTTGGTCTGGTCCATGAACTGGGACAGCTGGCTGGTCCCGAAAAATTCCTTGACCACGGCGGATACCGGTTTGGGATTGACGAGATCGTGCGGCATCAGGGCGTCGACTTCCTGAAGGCTCATGCGCTCCTTGATCGCCCGTTCCATGCGCACAAGACCGATGCGGTACTGGTTTTCAAGCAGCTCTCCCACGGCACGCACCCGACGGTTGCCCAAGTGGTCGATATCATCCACGACCCCTTGCGTGTCCCGCAGCTCGATCAGGGTCTTGGCCGTGAGCAGGATGTCCTCCTTGCGGAGGATGCGCAGGCTGATGTCGCTGTT
>CAYMQN010000283.1:0-4124 GCA_964392545.1 uncultured Desulfobacteraceae bacterium | reverse complement strand
GCGCATCGGCTACGCCATGGGCCTCAACTACCCGCCGGACTGGGGTGAACGCACGGCCAGCCTGCGGCCGGGCGATCAGACCGTCCTGGCGCCCAACATGACCTTCCACATGATTCTCGGCATGTGGATGGACAACTACGGCTTCGAGTGCAGCGAGTCGCTCAGGGTGACGGAAACCGGCTGCGAGACGTTTGCGGATTTTCCGCGGAAGTTGTTTGTAAAGTAGAAAAGCTTTTTTGGACGCAGATGAACGCAGATGAACACAGATATGGTTTAGATAGAGAAACGACACTGGATTCCCGGGCCAGGCCCGGGAATGACGGGAGAAGAACAGGGCTTTGGACGTCATGCCCGCGGAGGCGGGCATCCAGGAAGTTGACGTTGTTGTTGCCTGGATTCCCGGGTCAAGCCCGGGAATGACGAACAGGAGAAGGATAGAGGTCAAAAGGGAAAGGATCTTGACCTTCCCTTTTCCCTTTAACCTTTTGTTTTTCGCCTCGGTCTTCGAACCTCGGTCCTCGAACCTCGTACCTGCTGTCAAGAAAGGCATCCGCAAGTGATCTACAGGACCCGAAAAGGACAGGTCAGCAGCGGAGAGGCCATCGGCATTCTCCTGTTGGACACCTCGGTGCCGTTCATCCCCGGGGATGTGGCCAACGCCACGACCTATGACTTCCCGGTGCGCTTCCAAAAGGTGGAAGGCTTCACCGTGGCCCGGGCGATCGGCAAAGACCCCACGGCCTACGCGGCGCTCAAGGCCGCGGCCGAGGATCTTGTGGCCCAGGGGGTGCGCGCCGTAACCGGCGACTGCGGCTTCATGGCCCTGCACCAGGAGCGCCTGGCCGAGGCGTTGGACGTGCCTGTCTTTCTTTCGAGCCTGATGCAGATCCCCTTCATGCTCGCCGTTCTGGGCAAGACGGCCAAGGTGGG
This sequence comes from uncultured Desulfobacteraceae bacterium, assembly GCA_964392545.1. Lineage (GTDB taxonomy): Bacteria > Desulfobacterota > Desulfobacteria > Desulfobacterales > UBA5852 > JABZFP01. The sequence continues at coordinate 3,194 of CAYMQN010000283.1, read as the reverse complement.
CGTTATAACGGCGGACAGCCGCAGCCTGGATGGCGACCTTCTCGCGGCAGTGGGTGTCGCCGAACGCGAGCGCCTGGTGATCAAGGGGCTTCAGAACAAGGAAGCCTTCTACAGCTTCGCCATCGGGGAAACCGGCACCCTGGACACCGAGGCCGTGGAGGCCGAAGTCATCGAGGCCGGCCGTCGGATCGTGGCCGGAGACCATGCCGTGCAGGCCTTGCTGCTGGAGTGCAGCCTGCTGCCGCCCTATGCCGCGGCCCTGCAGGCCGCGGTCCACCTGCCGGTGTTCGATTACATCACCATGATCAACCACGTTTTTGCGGCCGTTGTGCAGCGGTCTTATGAGGGGTTTGTCTGAAGGATCAAGGGGAAAGGTGAAAGGCTCAAGGCGAAAGGGCAGAAAATAAAAGACGATCAAGGATCGGTTTGGCCAATGACTGCAGGGGAAGACGGAACGAAGAATCAAGCGCCAACAAGGCTGAGAGACACAACGCATAAAAGCGCTTCAATGCTGTCACTCCCGCGCAAGCGGGAGTCCAGGGGTTTTGCTATACTGGATCCCCGCCCAAGAGGCTGTGTCGCCATTCGACGACGTAATCCGGTTTTGCCCGTCATGCCGGCGGAAGGTGGCATCTCATTGGGCCAACGGCATGCCATTGCGAGAGATCCCGGCTTTCGCCGGGATGACGGTGCGTGTCGACCCTTTATCCTGATTTTACCTTTGGGCCCTTACAAACAAAATTGAAGTCGGAAAGCTTATGGATAAAGCAATTGTCGAACAGATCGCCCGACATCAGGACGAATTGATCGCCCTCCGGCGGGATTTTCACCAGCACCCCGAGCTGGGCTTCGAAGAGCACCGTACGGCCGGTGTGATCGAGGCCTATCTCAGGGATCTGGGCCTCGCGCCCCAGCGCATGGCCGGGACAGGCGTGGTGGCCTGTCTGGAAGGGGCCGGACCCGGCCCGGTCGTGATGCTGCGGGCCGACATGGACGCCCTGCCCGTCACCGAAGCCAACGACGTGCCCTATAAATCCCAGACCCCCGGCGTAATGCACGCCTGTGGGCACGATGCCCACATGGCCATGCTGCTGGTGGCTGCCAAGGTGCTCTCCCGGAACCGGCAGGCTTTTCCGGGCACCATCAAATTCGTCTTCCAGCCCAACGAAGAAATCGCCGGAGCACTGCAGATGATCGAGGAGGGGGTGCTCGAAAACCCCCAGGTCGATGCGGTGATGGGCGTACATGTCTGGACCCCGGTGCCTTCCGGCAAGATCGGTATTACCCCCGGGCCGGTCATGGGCGGGCTGGATGTGTTCAAGATGACGATCTTCGGCAAAGGGGGCCACACCGGCGTGCCCGAAGATGCCGTGGACCCGGTGATCGCGGCGGCCAACCTGATCCAGACGGCGCAGATCATCCAGACCCGCGAGATCAGCAACCTCAAGGCCACGATCCTCATGTTCGGCAAGATTGCGGGCGGCACCAAGAGCAACATCATCCCCGACAAGGTCGCGCTGGAGGGATCCATCCGCTTCCTTTACAAAGGGGGGCCCGAGAGCGAGGAGCAGCCCACGGAGCGCTTCCAGCGCATCGCCGAACAGGTCTGCCGGACCCATCGCTGCACCTGCGAGATCGAGATCGTTCACGAAAACATCCCGCTGATCAACGATTCCGGCATGGTGACCCTGGCCCGCCGCACCGCCGCCGAGGTATTCCAGGACCGTTGCGCCGTCATCGACAATTGGACCATGGCCAGCGAGGATTTCTCCGAGTTCAGCGCCCGGGTTCCCGGCGTGTTCATGTTTCTGGGGGCCGGCAACGCTGAAAAGGGGACCACGGTCTCCCATCACAATCCGAACTTCAACATCGATGAAGACGTGCTGTTGAACGGGGTCGCCATGCACGTGCATGGCGCCTTGAACTATCTGACCCTGTGTACAGACCCCAAAGGAGGTGAAAACCAGACACACCCCATACCTTAAACGTAAATTCCGCAGCCCACAGCTTGCCGGTTGCGCTGCATGAGAAAGGAGTACCACCATGAAGAAATGCATCCTGTTGTTTACGGCCCTTTTCGTACTCACCCTGTTCGGCACGGCCATGGCCGCCTACGACGGCCCCGTGATCAATGCCAAGCTCGCCTCCGAGGAGATCGAAGGCGACTTCATGACCGTCTGGGCGCGCAACTTCGCCGACCACATGAAGGAATGGTCGGGCGGCAAGGTCAACATCGAGGTCTACCCCTACGGCACCCTGGGCGCCACCGGCGACATCAACGAACTGGCCCAACTGGGCGTGGTGCAATTCGTCTTTTCCGACTACGCCTGGATCAGCTCCTTCGTGCCGCAGGCCCAGGTGCTGGCGCTGAACTACATCTTCCCCACCGAACGCGTGCCGGAGGTTCTCGACTGGATGATGCAAAACGGCGAATTCATGCCGCTGCTCGAAAAGCACTTCCGCAACAACGGCCTGGTGCCGCTGGCCATCATGTTCGAAGGCTGGCAGTGGATCGGCTCCAAGAAGCCGATCGAGACCATCGACGACATGAAAGGGCTCAAAATCCGTGTCATGTCCTCCAAACTGCTGGTGGAAGACTATCGCGCCTATGGGGCCAGCCCCACGCCCATGGATTACGGCGAGATCTACAGCGGTCTCCAGATGGGCCTCATCGACGCCCAGATTCAGCCCCTGTTCGCCCACTACAGCATGAAATTCTACGAGGTCGAAAACTACCTGACCCAGCTCCACAGTGAACCTTTTGTCGGCATTCCCACGGTCAACCAGGAATTCTTCGACGGCCTGCCCAAAGAGGTTCAGGATGAGATGCGCGCCTTTTGGAAAGGCGCCGTCCTTCCGGCGGCCGAATGGATCGAGGAGAAAAATCAGGCCGACATGGAAAAAATGAAACAATCGCGTCCCGAACTGCAATTCAACATCATCGAGGGCGAGGCCCTGGAACCTTTCAAGGCCCAGGCCAAGACTGTCTACCCGCAATTCGTCGACATCGGCGGCTCGGGCGCCCAGGAAGTTCTCGATACCGCGCTGCAAGATATCGAGAACGCCAAGAAGGCGCTCGACATCAACTAACAGGCCCAACAGGCCTAACAGGCCGTGGATAAACGGCACCACAGTGCATGCCAGGCTGTGGTGCCGATACCTCAGAATTGCAGAGGACCTGACATGACTGCGCA
>CAYMQN010000282.1:0-4161 GCA_964392545.1 uncultured Desulfobacteraceae bacterium | reverse complement strand
CGAAGCCGATCATATCGAGGTGGACGTTGCGGGTGAAGGCGAAAGGTAAAGGTTGTTTGGGTTTGTCGGGCTGAGGAAAAGGGGTTTAGGCTGTAGGCTATTAGGCTGTAGGAAAACCGGAGAACAGTATAAATTTGGTAGGTTTTCTCTTTGAGCTTTGAGCTTCCAGCTCCATTCCCCCAACAAACCCAACAACATAGAGAAAACCGAAAATTTTTAAAGGAGATCCCATGTCGGAGGCGACCTTCGCCCTTGCGGGCAACCCGAACTCGGGGAAAACCACCTTGTTCAACGCGCTCACCGGCGCCCGGCAGCATGTGGGCAATTACCCCGGTGTTACGGTCGAGAAAAAAGAAGGCGTCTATGTCCACGCCGGGCGTCGCTTGAAAATCGTCGATCTGCCGGGGACGTATTCCCTCAGCGCCTACTCGCTGGAGGAAGTCGTTGCCCGGGATTTCCTCGTCGATGAGAAACCGTCGGCGGTCATCGACATTGTCGACGCCTCGAATCTGGAGCGCAACCTCTACCTGACCCTGCAGTTCATGGAAATGGGCATTCCCGTCATTTTGGCCTTGAACATGATGGACGTGGCGGCGCAACGGGGCATGACCATCGACACGGAGAAACTGGGCAAGCTCCTCGGGGTGCCGGTGGTGGCCACCGTGGCGCGCCGCGGCGAGGGCAAGTCCGAACTGGCGGCGGTGGCCGAACGCCTCGTGGGCCATGGCATTGCGCCGCAATCGCTGGATATCTCCTATGGTGCCGACATCGATCTCCCATTGAAGGAGATGGAAAGGGCCATCGCCACGGCCGGATTTCTGTCGGACAGCTACCGGGCCCGCTGGGTGGCGCTGAAATACATGGAAGACGACGAACAGGTCGTGTCCCTCGGCCGCCAAACCGATCCCGTGCTCTCCGGGGCCTTGGAGGCCAGGGTCGCCAAGGTGGGCCGCCACCTCGCAGCCACCCTCGACCTCACCCCGGAAGCGGTGATTGCCGATCACCGCTACGGCTACATCCGCTCCCTCCTCAAGCAGGGGGTGGTGTCCATCACCGACAACCGCGGGCGGCGCTACGTCTCCGATCGCATCGACGCGGTGCTCACCAACCGCTTCGCAGGGCCGCTGATCATGCTGGCCGTCATCTGGGGCCTTTACCAGTTCACGTTTACCTACAGCGAGATCCCGGTGGCCGGGATGGCATCCTTTTTCGGCTGGCTCGGGGGCCTGGTCGAGGCCCATCTCCCGGACGGGCTGCTCCAATCGCTGATCGTTTCCGGGATTATCGACGGTGTGGGCGGCGTGCTGGGGTTCGTGCCGCTGATCATGTTCATGTTCCTGGGCATCGCTTTCCTGGAGGATTCCGGCTACATGGCGCGGGTGGCCTTCATGCTCGACCGCGTCTTCCGCATGTTCGGCCTGCACGGCAGCTCGGTCATGGCCTATATCGTGTCCGGCGGCATTGCCGGGGGATGCGCCGTGCCCGGGGTCATGGCCACCCGCACCTTGAAATCGCCGCGGGAGCGCTTGGCCACCCTTTTGACGGTGCCCTTTATGAACTGCGGGGCCAAGCTGCCGGTGTTCGCCCTTCTGGTGGCGGCCTTTTTCGCCTCCCACGAGGCGCTGGTGATGTTTCTGATCACCCTGCTCTCCTGGGCGGGCGCCCTGCTGGTGGCCAAATTGCTGCGCAGCACGGTGGTGCGGGGGGAATCCACCCCCTTCGTGATGGAGTTGCCCCCCTATCGTCTGCCCACCTTCAAGGGCATCCTGATCCATACCTGGGAGCGCACCTGGCAGTATGTGCGCAAGGCCGGCACCGTGATTCTGGGCATCTCGGTGATCCTGTGGGCCCTGATGACCTTCCCGGGGGCCCCGGAAGCGGTCCGGCAGCATTATGAAGCGCAGCGCCGGGCTGCATTGGCGGCGGCTCCGGCGGCAGCGGCGGAGATTGAAACCGCTCAGGAACAGGGCCGGTTGAGCGCCCCGGCGCAGGCCCTGCGGGAAAACCTCGAGGCCATCGACGCCCGCGAAGCCGAGGCGGCGCTCAGGCACTCCGTGGCCGGACGGATCGGCACGGCCCTGGAATCCGTCTCGCGGCTGGCCGGGTTTGACTGGCGCACCAATATCGCCCTGGTGGGCGGTTTTGCCGCCAAGGAAGTGGTGGTCTCAACGCTCGGGACGGCCTATTCCCTGGGGGAGGTCGATCCGGACGAAGCGGGTTCCCTGGCCGGGCAGCTCTCGGCCGCCCCCGGTTGGCGGCCCCTGACGGCCCTCAGCCTGATCGTCTTTACCATGTTTTACGCGCCCTGTTTCGTCGCCGTGGTGTGCATCGCCCGTGAGGCGGGCAGCTGGAAATGGGGCGCGTTTTCGGTGGTCTTCAACACGGTTCTGGCGTTCGGGCTTGCGGTGGGTGTCTATCAGGTGGGCCGTGCCCTGGGCTTTTAGAAGGAGGGACGCATGGAAACGCTGCTTGTCGGTCTTATCGTCGGTTTGGCGGTGGTCGGCCTGGTCAGGCATCTGCTGCGGGGATTGCGCTCCGAGGCATCGGGGTCTTGCGGCTGCGGGTGTTCCGGATGCGGCCAGGCTGCGGACTGTCAATCCGAAGATAAAACGATTCGCCGCCATTCATGATCGTATAGACGATGATTTTTTTGATCAGGACGGGCGCTTCGGAGCGATAGGCAAAGTGGTTGGCATTGAGGTAGCCCCGCTGGATGAAATAGAGTCCGGGGAGGATTTCTTCGTGTTGGGTCGGCATCGCTGTCGTTTCCCGTGCCGGTTTGAATCCGGATATCAGGGGTCCGCCAGCGGGAGGGCGATCGCCTGCCCGGTCTGTCGGCTGCGGAACACCGCCTCGGTGAATTCCATGTAGCGCACGCCGTCCGCGAAGGTGGTCAGGCGCACCGGTTCAATACCCCGAATGGCATTGATAAATTCTTCTTCCACCCGCCAGTGCCTTTCTTCATCCGCCGGTATGGGGATTTCCTCGAGGCCGGCGTCGTCGCGGCGGCCGCCCCAAAGGCGGCCTTCCGTGAAGGCCAGGGTGCCCTCCGAGCCGTAGAGCCGGCAACCGCTGGGCCCGGCGTGGCCGGCCACGCGCGACGAGCGGAAATGGGCCTGGGCGCCGCAGGCCATGTCGGCGATGACATCCAGATGCTCGGGGATCAAAACCGCTTTTGCGGGCCCGCCCCCGCTTGCCGGCCTTGTTTTGACAAAGGTGCGGCCCATGGCCGCGACACGGGTCGCCTCCCCCACCCAGCGCACCACGGCTTCATACCAGATGCCCAGCATCATCACGTTCAAACCGCTCAATTGGATGTCCAGACGCCAGGAAAGAGGTCCGTCCGTGTCCAGAAACCCGCCGTTGTCGCGAACGTCGAGGGCCAGCAGATCGCCGATGTAACCCTCCGCCAACAGACGTTGGATGGTGCGGTCGACCTTGAGCGAAAACGGGGAGGGGACCACCTGGGCCACCAGGTGGGGGCGCATGCGGGATGCCCGCAGCATCTCGTGGGCTTCCCGGGCGTTCATGGCCATGCGCGCTTCGCAGAGGACATGCTTGCCGGCCTCCAGGGCCGCCAGGGTGACCGGGTGGTGCATGTAGGGCCAGGTCCCGATGACCACCGCGTCGATGTCCGGGGATTCCACCAGCCGGCGCCAGTCGTCGAACACCTGGGCTATGCCGAACGCGTCGGCCGCGGCTTCCGACGATGCCCGGCTGCGGTTGCAGACGGCTGCGACAGTGACGTTTTCCAAGGCCTGCAAGCCCGGAATATGCTTGGCTTTGGTGTTGCCGCCGGCGCCGACGATGCCGACGCGGATGGTGTCATGATGCATGCCGGTATCCTCCCGTCCTCAAATTGGGGCACAAGTCGGGACACAGATTAACACAGATTTTCACAGATTCTAAGCGAGGCATTTAACACCCAGCAACAACCCGTTACGAATCCATAAAATCGGTTTCAAAGTATTCCACGTCCGGTGTCTTTTTACCCCCATCGGTAAAGTCTCCGATTACGACAACGACAACCGTTCCGCTGGCGCTACCCAGACAACCAATAAATCGGTAATGGGTCAGGGGCGATGGTAAAATACATACGCAATGCTGTCATGCCCGCGCACGCGGGCATCCAGGCAGCTGCGCACACAGCCCGAGGGTGGT